>JABIDS010000015.1 GCA_018651605.1 archaeon
AAGGGATTGATATTGATGGTTCAGAGAGGTTGTTAAAGTTGGCTGAGTTGTCTTTGGAGATGAGAGAATTTGTTCCAGCATATAAAAAGGCTAAAGATGCGCAGTTGTCTTATGCTTTAGAGGTTAAAGGAGAATTAGGTAGGATTGGATATTATGTAAAAAATTATCCTAAAGAGATTTCTGTTTCTGTTTTGGCTTTGCTTCTGTTTTCATTTGGAACTTTTAGGATTACTAAGTTACAGATGATTAAGAAGAAAATAAAGAATTTGAAAAAGGAAGAGAAGGTGATTGGTCAGTTGATTGAAATTATTCAGAGAGAGTGTTTTGAGGAAAAGAAGATGAGCATGGAAGAGTATAATGCTGCGATGAAGACTTATCAAGAGAAATTGTCTAAGATTATTGAAATGTTGATTGAATACGAAAATAAGAGAATACATGCTTTGAAGTTTACTAGTAAGAATAATAAGATGATTAGGGAGAGAGAGAATATAATTAATTTGATTAAGGAATTGCAGGAGGATTATTTGAAGGGAGGTACTGTTGAGACTAGGACTTATGAATTGAAGTTGGATAGTTTTAATAAAAGATTGACAGATATAGATGAGAAGATGGCGATGTTAGAGGTTAAAAGGGCATTTAAGAATTGGTTTGGGTTGAAGAGGTTGTTTAAGAAATCAGATAGTAAGTTAAAGGGAAAGGGAGTTTTAGAATGAGATTTAGGATTTTTGGTTTGTTAGTGATGTTTTTAATTCTAATTAGTCAGGTTTCTGCAGAAAGTAATGAATCCTTTCAAGCACGAGAACTTATTGGACAAGCAAAAATAAATTTGGATGAAATGGTGTTGAAAAATATTTCAATTTTAAGAGCTAATGAGTCTTATCAAGAGGCTGTTCAACTTTATGGTGCTCAATATTCATTAGAAGAATTGGGTAGAAAAGCAGATTATAAACTTGTTTTGCAATATGCTTTAGAAGTTGGAGTAATAAAGAAAGATGCATTTAAAGCTAATAATGAATTAAAAATTTTTTTAGAAACTTATAAAAAATCTAATCTGTCTATTAATCTTTCAGATATGCAGAAAGAATATGATGCAATTGTTCTATCTTTTGAAGAAGAACGATTTGAAGATACTTTGAAATTAATTAATGGAGGTTATGATAAATTGTCAGAGGTTCAATCTAGTCAAACTGCTTTGAAGTTGTTTTATTCAAGTACTTCAAAAAGTATTAAAGAATTTTTAAGAGAAAATTGGTCGAAATTATTGATTGGTTTTTTAATCGCAGGAATCTTATTGATTGTTTTTAAAACTGCCCTTTCAAAATTAATGGTAAGAATGAAATTATCTAGTTTAAAATTGCGAAAAGAAACTATTTTAATGTTAATTAAGCACATTCAAAAAGGATATTTTGAGGATAAAAAAGTTTCTGCATTAGAATATCATATTAAATTAAAAAAATTTGAGGATTTAGTTAGAGATATTGAAAGAGAAAGAATGGTTTTAAGAGAGAAAATTCTTTTGTTAGGTAAAGGTGATTTGAAAAAAAATAAGAAGATTAAATTAAGGATTACTGAACATCCTTCTCATCGTTCAACGAAAAAAGTGAAAGTTCCTTTTGCAAGAAATCATAAATTGAAAAATAAGAAGGTTGTGAAGAAGGTTGTGGGTAAGAAAAAAATTGAGAGAGAGAATAAAAAGAAAGTGATTAAAAAATCTAAGAGAAACAAGAGTTAATGTATTTTTTAGATTAGTAACATATAAAAATCTTGTTTTTGTTTATTATTTATGGTATTAACTCCTGAACAATCTGTTGAGATAAAGAAACAAATAATTGGGCAAGTAGAGAATTCTCAGATGGAGAATAAGGCTGAGATTATTAAGAGTATTACTGAGATGAATGAGGAGGAGTTGGAGGGTTTTTTGAAGGCGAATAATATTCCTGTTTCTGGTGTTGATGGGAGTGGTGGTTCTTCAGAAGGTGGTGGTGCTTCGGGTTCTGGAGGTTCTCCAACTGGTCTAGGAGGTGGTTCTCCTGGAGAAGGCCAGTGTATATTTTGTTCTATTGTAAATAAAAATGTTTCATCTTATATTTTGGAGGAGAATGATAAGGCTGTTGCGATTTTGGAATTGAATCCTGTTTCTGAGGGGCATTCTATTGTTTTGCCTAAAGCGCATATTAGTGTTGATGAATTGCCTAAGTCTGTTATGAATCTTGCTCAGAAAATTGCGAAGAGGATGAAGAAAAAGTTGAAATGTGATGATGTTAAGATTGAGACTTCGAATTTTCAAGGGCATAGTATGATTAATGTTATTCCTATTTATGAGGGTAAGGGAATGGAGAAGAAGAAAGCTGAAGAGAAAGAATTGGAAAAGATGAAGAAAAAGTTGGAGATTAAGAGAAGAGGTAAGAGAGTTCGGAAGGTTAAGGTTGAGAAGGAAGATGCTGTTGAGGATTTTAGTAAGTTGCCAAAGATGAGTTTTAGGATTCCTTAAATTTGGTTTCTGTTCCCTTATTAAACATTCTCTTATTTTGGTTATACCCTCCCACTCCTTTAAGCATTATTTCCGCCCCTCCCTCACATCATTTTATTTCATTGCCCTCCCACCCTCCCTGCATGAATGATGTTTAGTTCCTCCACCTTTTTAATGATAATGCTTAAACTCGCCCTCCCAGAATATGAATAATATTGAAATCTATTTTTAACAAATAATAATAAACTTTTTAATCTATAATTTAAAAAATTCCAAATAATCCTTTTTCTGTTAAAATTAATAATGCGATTAATCCTATTAAGAATCCTGGAGTGAAAGGTATGCCTTGTTTGATTAGGATGTCTTTTTTGTATTTTGCTTTTATTAATTGGAGTTGTTCTTTTGTGACTCCTTCCCATGTTGCTTTTATTGTTTTGTTTTGGACTTTTATGTCTTTGTAAAGCCAATCACCTTCTGTGACTTTTTGTGGGTTTGTTGTTTTTATCATGCAAGCTTCTTCAACGGATTTTGCAAATAGGAAAAGTATAGGGAAAAATGCAAAGAGGATTATTATTGGAATTAGATAGTATGATTGGAAGATTGTTGCTGAGATTAGTGCTATGAAAATTAGTATGAACGCTCTTTTGTGGAGTTTTCTGTAGATGTTGAATTGTTTTGTGAATTCTGTTTTGAAATTTTGGAAATGGATTATTGTTAGAATTATTGACCAGATTAGGACGTAAACTGCTCCTCCTAGGAGAAATAATCCTGTAAATGATAGGAATATTTTTAAATTGATTATCCAGTCGTAAGATAATGGGAGAATTGTTCCTAAGGAGATTAGTAGTTTTGCGTCGCCTCCTGCAAAGACTCTTCCATAATATAATGCATTTCCTAGTGTGATAAATATTATGAATCCTAATATTCCGTTTAGTGCAAAGGTGTAGTTTTGGGTGTGAATTGAAATTGCAATTCTGTAAGCTAATGCAAAAGCGATTAGGCTGAAGTTCCAGATGTTGTCGACTTCTCTTCTTTTTAAGTCTTGAAGAATTGCTCCGATAATCCAGATGAATGCTAGAATTATTAATGGAATGTTTTCAGGTGTTAGTAGATTTGGCATTTGGTTTTCCTCTTTTTTATTTTTAAGAGAGGAGTGTTAATAAATGTTTTTGTGAGAATTAGTTTTGGTTTAAAAATTTTAAAAAAATAAAAAAAATAAATCACCTCTTTAACCCAGAATATTTAAATATTATTTCTTTTTCTTTTTAGCTGGTTTCTTTTTTGCAGCTGGTTTTTTCTTAGGAGCGGCTTTCTTTTTTTTCTTTTTTCCGCCTCTAGCCATTTTAGCTTCACAAACGTTTCCTTTTCCGTCGACGTAGTAAAGATGTCCTGGTTTTCTTGTTATCACATTTTTTTTAATTATCTTTCCCATTTTTTACCTCCTTTTATTGAGTGTATGATAAATATATGTCGAACTAGTATTTAAATGTTTTCCTTGTCGTCGGTGATTTTGGTAGTTGAAATGGTTTAATTTGGGATTTTTGGGTTTGTCGAGGGGTTTTTGAGGATTAAGGGGATGGTTGAGAAGGTTTAGGGGATGAGGAAGGTGGTTGAGAGGTGTTAGAGGATTTTTTGAAAATTTGGATTGTTTTGTGGAATTTCTAAAAGTTTTGTAAATTTTTGTTTTGGTTTGATTGAAATTTGATAGGGTTTGATTAATTTTTTTTCTATGATTTGATTTTCTTTGTTTAGCCATATTGCGATGAATGGTTTGCAGAAAAAAGAATGAATCGGTTGTCTTGTTGGTTTTTTGAAAATGAATAAAAGTGGTGGAGAGTTTTTTTTGAACATTAAGCCGATTGTTTTTTGTATTGGTGTTGTTAGGGGTTTGATTTTTAGGGTGTGGGCTTTATTTTTGTTGGTGAATGTGAATGTTTCTAAAACCATTTTCTTTTTTCTTCTTTTTCTGATAGGTTTATGCCTTGTTTTAAATTTATATATTTTTGGTATTCTATTTCCACGTTTTTTTCATGAACTACATTGTGATGAATAAATCCTCCTCCGAAAGATTTTGGGATGTGCATTAGTTCGTGTATCATTGTTTTTATTTGGTCTTCTTGGGACATTTTGTCAAATCTTTTGTTTATGGCTTCGATAACATAAAATCCTGTTGTTCTTCCCATTGCTAGTTGCATTGCTTTTCCTAGTGCATGACATCTTGCGATTGTTCTTCTACTTGAACTTCCATAACTTCGTATGCATATTACTGAATCAAGTTTTATATGTGGGAATAGGTATGATGAGAGTTCTTTTGTGATTTCTTGAAGGTCTGGGGCAAGTTCGTATTTAATTGGCATTTTTATTTACTACATAAATGAGAGTTAAGTTTTTATAGGTTGTTGGTTTTAAGTTACTATGAAAGTAGGTGTTAAGACATATAATGATGAGAATTTTTTAGATCATTTTAGGAATAAATGTGATTTTTTTGAGGTGCAGGCGATTCAGGAAAATGATTATGATTTTTTGAAGAATTTTAAAAAGCCGATGGTGATTCATGCGGAGCATCAAGGTTTTGGAGTTAATGCGTGTGATCCTGGTTTGAAGGCAAAGAATTTGAAGTCTATTAATTTTGCTAGGAAGTTGGCTGATTCTGTTGGTGCTAAGAATATTATTTTACATGCAGGAATGTTGTTGAATGATAAATGTTCTAAGGAAGTTTCTGTTAAATTTGTTAAAAGTATTAATGATAAGAGAATTATTATTGAGAATCATTCTAGTTATTCAAAAGGTTTGGGAAGTACGCCTGAAAAAATGAAAGAATTTTTGGATTTGACTGGTGCAGGGTTTTGTTTTGATTTTAATCATGCGATTTCTTCTGCTCGACAGGGTAAGCTGGATGAATTTAAGATGATTAAGGAGTTTATTAAATTAAAACCAAGACATTATCATTTGGGTGGGCAGAGATTTATTAATATTCTTGGATTGTATAAAAAGGATATTACTCATTTGGCTTTTATGGATTCTGATATTGATTTGAAAAGAATTGTTAAATTGATTCCTTCTTCAGGGACAGTGACTTTGGAAACAGCGATGGGGATTAGTAAGGTTGAGGATGATTTAGGGATTATGAAAAAGTTGGGGTGGAAGGGTTTTATTGGTAAGGGAGTTATTAAGAATGGTAGTGAAAGGGTTAAGAAGGTTAAAAAGGGTTAAGAATGGTAGTGAAAAAGATTAAGGAAGGAATTTTTCAGTTTAGTTTTGGAAATTTTGGAAGTTGTGTTTATTTGTTGGATGTTAGGGGTATGAAGATTTTGATTGATGTTTCGTCTGGAGAAAATGCTGAAGAGTTAAAGAGTGATTTATCTGGGTTGGATGTTGATGTTGAGGATGTTTATGTTGTTTTGATAACTCATAGGCATTGGGATCATGATGGGAATTTGGATTTGTTTAGTTCGGCTAAGGTTTATGATTTTGAGAATATTGGAGATTTTAGTTTGGAAGGTTTGGAGGTGTTTAAGGTTCCTGGGCATACTAAAGATAGTTTGGCTTTTTTGTTTAAGGGTGTTTTGTTTTCTGGAGATACAATGTTTCATGATGGTGGAATTGGTAGAACTGATTTTGAAGAGAGTGTTCCTGAAAAGATGGATGAGAGTTTGGAGTTATTGAGGGGTTTGGATTATGATGTTTTGTGTCCGGGGCATATTTGAAGATTGACAACGTCGCTTTCGTGCCTGACTTTGTCAAGGCACTTCGCTGAAATACTGAAATTGTGAATATTTTATTCTAGGAGTTTGAGGAAATTTCGATTTTTGTTTGATGAGATCTTTGTTTATTTTATGAAATATTTTATATAAAAATTTAAAAACTCTTTTTGTGATTTAGTGTTATGAAGATTGTATTAATTGGACCTCAGGGAAGTGGGAAGGGAACTCAGGGTAAAATTTTATCTGAGAGATTGGGAATTCCTACAATATCTATGGGTGATTTGTTAAGAAATGCTGAAGGGGAGTTGAAAGAGGAAATTAATAAGTGTATGAATGAAGGGGTTTTGGTTCCGTTGCATATAACTGATAAGTTGATTGAAAATAGGTTGTCGAAGTCTGATTGTTCTGAGGGTTTTATTTTGGATGGTTATCCGAGGAATTTGGTGCAGGCAAAGAGTTTGAAAGATATTACTAAAATTGATAAGGTTGTTGAGATTAGTTTGAGTGATGAAGAGGCTGTTAGACGGTTGTCTTCTAGATTATCGTGTAAGTGTGGTATGATTTTTAATAGTATTACGCGAGTTTCTAAAGAGGAAGGGATTTGTGATGAATGTGGTGGTGAGTTGTTTCAGAGGGATGATGATAAGCCTGAGGCGATTATGAAGAGATTGGAAGTTTATAGAGGGGAGACTGAGCCTGTTATTGGTTATTATGGTGAAGAGAGTGATGTAGAAGTTTTGAGTTTTGATGGTGGGAAGAGTATTGAGGATATTGCGGGGGAGATTGAGGAGAGGTTGGGTTGTTAGAGTAATTTGTTTAGAAATTTATTCATAATCTTTTATTACTGTAAATTCTTCTCCTATTTTTTTGTATACTCTTGCTAATCTTATGGCATGTTTAAAATATTTTTTATTTTTAACATCAATTTTATTGAAATCACTAGCAACACATATTGGGTCTCCTTTTTCTTCAGGTGTTGGGTTTATGTAAATAAATGCATTTTTCCAACCCTCTTCACTTTCTACCTTGCCTTCTGGAAAAAATTGTTCAGCAATTCTTAATAATTTGCTTCCTTTTCTTATTCTTTTCTTATTTCTTTCAGTTTCATCAAGTACTTTTACCATGTTTTTTATTAGGAAATGAAGTTTAAAAATATTATTGTAGTTTGGTTAAAGTATAGTTTTGAGTTCCTAAACCCATTTTTTCTGCGTAAGATATTTGGGGAGAGTTGTTGGTTTGTTTTATTTTATGGAATCCTCCTTGTGATTGTTTGTTGACTAAGTCGAGGCTTGCTTTGTCGATTGCAACTGGGTCTGTACTGTATAGGATGCCGATATCTTTTGTGAATATTTTTTGAGGGTAATTTACGCAGTCGCATTCTAATGTTATGTTTTCTAAGATGTTTATGAAAATCATGTTTGGGATTATTTTTTTTGCGGCTTGAGCGTATTGGACTATCTTTTTTTGGAGTTCTTCTGATGAGCTTCCTTGCCATCTTATTGCTGATGTTGGACAGACAGCTGTGCATGCTGCGCAACCTATGCAGGTTTTGGTGTTTATCTCTGCTTTGTTGTTTTTCATTGTGATTGCGTTGAAGTTGCATTTGTTTAGACAGTTTTCGCAACCGGTGCATTGTTCTGGGTTAACTGTTAGTATTGCAGTTGTGTGCATGTCTAGTTTTCCTCCTCTGCTTGCTAAACCCATTGATATGTTTTTTATTGCTGCGCCGAATCCTGCGATGATGTGTCCTGTGAAATGGCTGATGAATATTATTGTGTTGTAGTTTGGGAGGTTTTTTGCGAGCTTTGCGTTTTTATCTGAGTTGTCTATTGGGACTTCGATGAATTGGTTGTCGTTGTCTAGGATGTCTATTGGGGCGAAGTCAAAGCCGTGTTCTTTGGCGGTTTGGAGGTGGTCGGTTGTGTTTGTTCGTGAGCCTTGATAGAGGACGTTGGTTTCGATTAGGGTTGGTTTGTGAGATTGGTTAATTAGGTGATTGTAAACTTTTTTGATTATTTCGGGGTTTGGGTAGGTTGTGCAGCCTTTTTCTCCGAAGTGAGTTTTGATTGCGAGGTTGGGTGGAAGATTTGTAGGTATGAGATTTAGGATTGGTTCTATGGTTTTGGAGAGGTATACTTTGGATGTCATGATTTTTGAAAGTTATATTGGTTTAAAAAGTTGAGGGTGGTTGTTTTTCCTCCACCACGGAAAGCCAGTTGTCACTTTTCCCTTTCCTTCCTAGGTTTTGGTAAGTTGTTAGAATGTTTATTTTTTCAGATGAGTTTTTTTGTAGGGGTTTTAGTATTTTAGAATATATGATTAACCCCACTTCCCTAACATCTCCCTCTCCAAATCCACTACTGATATTGTTTCTCCAAACTTATTTCTAATCTCTGATAGAACTTTACTAATCATTTCTTTATGTTTCCTTTCCTGCTCTGCTTTCTTTTCTTTGATTGCAATCTGTGCAGCTGTTAACCTCGCAATCGGCACACGAAAAGGACTGCATGAGACATAATCTAATCCTATTTTATGACAGAATTCTATTGAAGATGGGTCTCCGCCATGTTCACCACAAATCCCTAGTTTAATATCCTTCCTCACGCTTTTTCCTTTCTCAATTGCAATCTTTATTAGTTCTCCAATACCTTCTTGATCTAAACTTTGAAATGGGTCTTGTTTGTAAATGCCCAGCCTAGTATAGTCTTTCAAAAAACTTCCAGAATCGTCCCTACTAAATCCGCAACCCATTTGAGTTAGGTCGTTTGTTCCAAAGCTGAAGAATTCAGCATGTTCTGCGATTTGGTCTGCCGTGATTGCCCCTCTTGGAACTTCTATCATTGTTCCAACTTGATAATCAAAATTAACACTTTGTTCTTGTTTTACTCTCTTAGCAACATCGTCTACGATTTGTTTTTGATGTGTGAATTCTTTAGAGTGTCCTACTAATGGTATCATGATTTCCGGGATGATTGTTTTATTTTCTTTTATTATTTGTGCTGCTGCTTCGAAGACGGCCCTTGATTGCATTTCTGCTATTTCAGGATATGTGATTGCAAGTCTGCAACCTCGATGTCCAAGCATTGGGTTGAACTCATGGAGTTCTTGTATTTTTGTTTTTATTTTTTCTGGTGTGGTGTTCATTTCTCTAGCTAGTTCTTGGATTTCATTTTGATTATCTTCTGTGGGTAGGAATTCATGGAGTGGGGGGTCTAAGAATCTTATTGTTACAGGTCTATTGTCCATGACTTTAAATAATTCATAGAAGTCTGATTTTTGCATTGGTAGGATTTTTGCTAAGGCTTTTTCTCGACCTTCTTTAGAGTCACTTAGGATCATTTCTCTAACTGCTTTGATTCTTGCTGGTTCAAAGAACATGTGTTCTGTTCTGCATAGTCCGATTCCTTGAGCTCCGAATTTGATGGCTTGTTGAGCGTCTTTTGGTGTGTCTGCATTTGTTCTGACTTTTAGTTTTCTTGCTTCATCTGCCCATTTCATTAATTCTGCAAAGTCTCCTGATAATTCTGGTTCTATTAATTCTAATGCTCCTGTAAAGATTTCTCCTGTTGAACCGTTTAATGTTATTATATCTCCGCTTCTTAGTGTTTGGTTGTTTACTTGTATTGTTTTGTTTTCTTCATTGATGTTTAGTTCTGAGCAACCTGCGACACAGCATTTGCCCATTCCTCTTGCGACTACTGCTGCGTGTGATGTCATTCCGCCTCTTGCTGTTAGGATTCCTTGAGCTGCGTCCATTCCTTCAATGTCTTCTGGTGATGTTTCTATTCTTACTAGGATTACGCTTTGTTTGTTTTCTGCTTCTTGTTTTGCTTCTTCTGCTGTGAAGACGATTTTTCCAACTGCTGCTCCTGGTGATGCAGGTAGTGCTTTTGCTATTGGGTTTGAGGTAATCGAGTTTGTGTTAATTTGTTTATGTAATAATTGGTCTAAAGCTTGTGGTTCGACTTCTAATAGGGCTTGTTCTTTTGAGATTAGATTTTCGTTTACTTTGTCTACTGCGATTTTCACTGCTGCTTGGGCTGTTCGTTTTCCATTTCGTGTTTGTAGGATGTATAGTTTTCCTTGCTGTATTGTGAATTCAATGTCTTGCATGTCTTTGTAATGTTGTTCTAGTTTTTCTCTTATGTCTACTAATTGTTTGTAGTTTTCAGGCATTATTTGTTGTAGTTCTTGGATTTCTTTTGGTGTCCTTATTCCTGCAACTACGTCTTCTCCTTGGGCGTTCATTAAGA
>JABIDS010000016.1 GCA_018651605.1 archaeon
GGAGCATTAAGAGGTTCAAGTGAGTTTGAAAATACTGAAGGTTTTGTTAACGAACCAAACAATCTTAAATTAGCCGTTGATTTAGACGGAATAGTTGACGAAGTCAAAATCTGGAATTATGCATTAAGTGAGAATGAAATTAATCAAGAATTTGAAAGATAGATTCAATTCTAAATACAAATCTTCCTAAATTTTAAACTATCTCAAACAAAACTTCTTTAGCAACTCATAACAATCAATCACTCCTAACAACTAAGAAAAACTCATCTTAATAAAATAATTCCTTAGAACATTTCAAGACTGGGGCGAAAATGGGAAAGTGTGAAACACGGCTTTCCGAGGTGGAGGAAGACCCCCCCATCAATCGCCAAATTTAAATACCTCCTTCACAATATAACAACATGAAACCTAAAAAAAAGAGCCCTCCCAAAAAACCCTCCGCCTCTAAACCCTCCAATAAAAAATCTCCCCCTTCAAAATCAACAATATTAAAAAAACAAATCCAAAAACAACAAGAAGCCCCAACCTTCAGCAAATTAATGGAACCAGCAAAGACAAAATTCGGTTTAAGAAATATCCTCCAAGCAATCGTCGGAGCAACAATTTTGGCAATCCCAATAGGATTCACCGAAGAGACATGGAGACTAGGAGAAACACTTCCAATGTGGAACATAATAATCATCTTCTTCATTTCATTATTATTCGTAACACTCTTCGCATACAGACATTTCAAAAAAAATATCCCAAATTTCTATTGGTATGATTTACTAAAAAGAGTCTTCATAATTTACATCGCTTCATTCTTTATCGTCGCATTAATACTCCTAACAATCCAAAAAGCACCATGGACATCAGATTTCATATTAGCATTAAAAAGAACAGTAATAGTAACTTTCCCGTCGTCATTAGGCGCAACACTCGCAGGAAGCCTAAAATAAAAACACAAACAAAACTTAGAAATGTTTATAAAGCCCTTTATTTTTATTAATTTGTAAAAAAGAAAATGGAAGAAGAAAACCACAACCAAAATAATGAACCTTCTAATCAATCTGAAGAATCACAACATACAGAAACTAAAACTCAAGAACCTAAACCATCAATTCAAACAGAAGAACATTTAGGAAAAAGAGCAAAAACAGAAATCAAAAAATTATCTTCTAATAAAATATTCTGGATAGCATTAGGAATCATTGGTATAGCTTTAATAATAATGTTTTTAAGAGCAGATGGAGAAACTGTTTCAGCAGACTTTGCAGCAAACGCAGTTTTAGAATTCGCAAACGCACAAGGTGCAAACGCAGAACTTGAAGGCGTTGAAGAAGAAAACGGATTCTACAAAGTATCTTTATCAATACAAGGACAGACATTACCAGTTTATGTTACAAAAGACGGAAAATATTTCACATCAAGCTTAATACCTTTAGAAACACCTACACCTTCAGATACGCCTACTCAGACACCTCCCCCTACAGAAGTTACTAAATCAGACAAACCAAATGTAGAATTATTTATTATGAGCCACTGTCCTTATGGAACTCAAATTGAAAAAGGAATAATCCCAGTAGCAGAATTATTAGGCGATAAAATTGACTTTGAAATAAAATTCGTAGACTATGCAATGCACCCAACTCAAGGAGAAGTTGAAGAGCAATTAAATCAATACTGTATACAAAAAGAACAAAATGCTAAATACTTAGACTATCTAACTTGCTTTTTAGGAGAAGGTAAAAGCGAAGAATGTTTAACAAGCACAGGAATAGACAAAACAAAACTATCTGCTTGCTATGCTGCAACAGACACAGAGTTTGATGTTATCAAAAACTTAGAAGATAAAGCTTCATGGAACAATGGAAGATTCCCTCAATTCAATATCCATAAAGAAGAAAACACAAAGTATGGAGTTCAAGGAAGTCCAACATTAGTAATCAACGGAGCACAAGCTCAAGCCGGAAGAGATGCAGCAAGCTTACTAACTGCAATATGCTCAGCTTTCAACACAGAACCTTCAGAATGTTCAGAAACACTTTCATCTGATTCACCTTCACCAGGATTTGGATTTTCAGCTAGCACAGGCGCAACAAACGACGCTGCTCAATGCGGATAAATAATCTCAACTAAATTCTAGAACAATTTAAAAACCATAATTACTTATCTCTAACATGAAACAAAAAGACATTTTAATCTGGAGTATAATCTTACTCACAATAGCAACTGTAGCAGTCTATTCAATAACCATCAGCAAAACAGACGAAGGATTTGCACAGTGTTTAACTAAAGAAGGAGTTAAATTTTACGGAACTTATTGGTGTTCTCATTGCGCAAATCAAAAAGCAATGTTTGGAAGTTCATTTGAAAACATAAACTATATAGAATGTTCATTACCAGAAAGAGCAGGAACAACTCAAGAATGCATTGATGCAGGAGTTCAAGTTTATCCAACATGGGGATTTGCAGATGGCACACTAGTTAAAGGAGAACTCACATTACAAGAATTAAGCAAAAGGAGCAACTGCGAATTAAAATGATTCCAACATTAGCTGTAACAAAATTTTTATCAATATTCACAATTATTGGACAAACTTTCATAGCTATATTCATACTATCCTTAATAACAAAAAAGTTTTTCAAAAAAGAAATAAAATTAACATGGATTAAAAAAAGAGCATTACTCTTTGCATTCTTACTTGCACTAGCAGCAATGCTAGGAAGTTTATTCTTTTCAGAAATAGCAAAATATGATCCATGCACATTATGTTGGATTCAAAGAGCTTTAATGTATCCATTAGTATTTGTCCTAGGAATAACACTCCTTAAAAAATCTAAAAACATTTTTTATTATACAGCCCCATTAAGCATCTTAGGAGCTCTAGTCGCAACATATCATTATAGCATCCAGCAATCTGCATTCGTAGCCTCTTGCTCAACAGAAGGAGCATCATGCGCAGCAATTTACATGTTTGAGTTTGGATACATAACAATGCCAATGATGTCCCTAACAGTCTTCGCACTCATAACAATTCTTGCATGGATGTCTAGAAATAGAAATTAAAATTAGATTTAGAAAAGTTAGTTGGGATTAAGGATGGAGTTGATAATTAATTTTTTATAAAACCGACTTTCTTAGAATTTTCTTGCTACTCATAACAATCAAAAAGAAAACTCATCTCCAAAAAATAAATCCCTATGAAGATTTCAATATACCACAGCGAAGCGCCTTGGACTTGTCCTGGCGCGGGAGCGACAAAACAATCCACTTTAAAAAACAAAACCTCCACAACCCTTAAAAATAAAAACCTCATTCAATACCTATGGCAAACCCAAAAAAGATTTTAATAGAAGTTTCAAACAGACACGCCCACCTCTCTAAAGAACACCTTAATGCCCTCTTCGGAGAAAATTACAACCTCACAATAAACAAATCACTCTCCCAACCAAACCAATATTCAACCAATGAAAAAATAACTCTAATTCATCAAGACAGAAAAATAGAAAACGTCAGAGTATTAGGTCCACCAAGAGAATCAAGCCAAGTAGAAATCTCGCGAACAGATGCATTCCACCTAAAAATACCTGCCCCATTAAAATTATCAGGAGACTTAGAAGAAAGCCCCGGAATAATCCTCAAAGGCCCAATAGGAGAAATAAAATTAGAAAAAGGAGTTATAATCTCCCATAGACATTTACACGCATCAGAAGACGAAGCAAGAGAATTAGGAATCCAACACAATCAAACAGTCGTATTAAAAGTCCCAGGATTAAAAGAAACAATATTCTGCAAGGTCTTAGTCAGAGTCCATCCAGAACACAGATTATCATTTCACATCGACTGCGACGACGGCAACGCCTGTTTCTTCCAAGATGGAGTTTACGCAGAAATAATAGAATTAAATTAATTTAATCAAAGTAGTTAAAATTTTAATAAAGATTTATATATAAGTAATGCTTATATTTTTCATGACAAAACCTGTTAGTGAATATGATCCTGAAGATAAAAAAAAATTATATGGGGCAGGACTACAACCCTTAGAAATTAACCCCTCAGGACCTTTTTGCAAATATGCAATCAATAATCAATGCGAAGGAATACAAGATTTAGACCCTGTTCGTTGCCATATATCAAATAATGAGAATTGTCTTGTTTATCAATTAAAGGAACATCAGAATGATGCATCAACAGAAAAGACTTTAGCTATGTCAGATTCTTTAGAAGACACAGTTGAAATAACTCAAGACCAAATAATTAATGAAACTTCTTACGACGAACCAATACATGACTCCTTAGCAGATGAAAGATATAGTTTCTATGTAGATTTTACAAAACAAGATGAAGACCCCCGAGCAGACTAAATCCTCATACTCTTAAACTTCTCTCTACCCTTAATCCCACTCCCTTTTGAATAAGCCACCATTAACTCATTCACCAATTTCAAATTCTTCTTATCCTCAAAAATCGCACTAGGCCCAGGAATCTTAGAAACCTCAACATTATATCCTAACTTCTCTCCCAAAAACTCCAAAACTTTATTTTCCTCTTTATCTCTCCCCAAAACTACCTTACCTTTAAAACGAAAATGCCGTCCAACATTTAACAACTTAATATCCTCAAACTTAATCTCCCTACCAAAAGAATCATTCATAAACAAATCCTTCAACTTCTTACAATAATCTTTCTCACAAAGCAAACATCCACCACCAGAATCAGGATACTTAATTTTATATTTCTTAGCCAACTCCATCTGCCTTTTCCTCTGCCTTCCACTAATATCCAATAACTTATTCCTATCAAGCAAACCACTTTTCTCAGCATCAGTCAATTTCAACAATTTAGCAGACAACGGCCTCAATAACTTACCAACTAATCCCGACATTCTTTCAGTTAAATCCAATTGATGTTTAAGCTGAGACATCGGCCTTTGACTCAAAACCTCTCCAGTAGCAATAACTTCAGCACCAATTTCCTCACCCAATTTCTTAGCATGCCTTAACATTAATATCTTACAATCTTTACAAGGATTCATCCCAGTCCCAAAACCATGTTTCGGCTCACGAACAATATCCAAATACTCTTTCAAAAACTTCTTCTTAGTCAAATCAATTACATGAAGCTTAACACCTTCAGTCTGCGAATAATTAAAAACACAATCAAAATTATTACAACACCCTCCACCAAAAGGCAAAACAAAAAACACCATCTCCACATCCAGTCCAGACTGTTCCTGTAAAACCTTCAACGCAATTCTACTGTCCAGCCCACCTGAAAATAAAAGCAAAACCTTAGTCTTCCCAGCCCCACTAACATTATTCATCTTTCTAGATTTCATCAGTATTTTTGATTCATTTACCATAAAATATCTTATTTTCAAAGGTTTTTAAGGTTTGGGAATACGTTCGCTCCGCTCACTTATATTACCTCTCCCTCAATATGCCAAAGCCGCAAACATTAAACTTATAAACTTATTAGTGGAAACATGAAATATGGGTCAAGGATTAGCTGAAAGAATTAGAGAAACATCTTTGAATTTAATGCTTCAAAGATTAGATCAAAAATCACAATTATCCGCAGATTCATTTAGTCAGGCAGATTTATCTTTTAATTATTCTAAAGCTGATCCAAAATATCATGTAAGTTCAAATCCTAATGATGAAGTTATTTTATATAAGGGCGCATTAAAAGAATATAATGGAAAAGGATTATTATCTAGGGCCTTAAGTAGAGGTTTAACAGGTCATGTTGCAGAAGTAAAAGATATTATTGAAAATGGAGATGATGAACTAATTTATGAATTATTTGATGAGCATACATCTTATTATAATCATACTGCATTATTGTCTGCAACATTTAATCCTGAACAGGCACAAGTATTTGCACCAACAAGGTCATATCATAATAAAGAAGATAAAACAATTTATCAACTTAAGGTAAAAGCCAATAGATGTGTTGTTGATATTTATGATACAGGTAATTGTGGTTCAGGAAAAGAATTATTAATTCTTGGAGCAATATTTCCAAAAGATATTTCAGCAATAAAAATAGAAAATGAAGACCAACATTCAGAATTAATCTCACCTTGCAGTCATTATATAAAATTGCATCCAGACAAAACTTCTAGGAATAGAACAGTAAAAAATATTTCAAATTGGAAACAGTTGAAATAATTTTTCATCCTTCATAAGTTTAGTTAATTTTTTTATTGAATTTAACAACCCCTCAATTCTTAACAACCCAATAACTCCTAACAACCCAATAACTCCTAACAACCCAATAACTCCTAACAACCCAATAACTCCTAACAATCAAAACTACTACCAACAACCCAATAACTCCTAACAATCCAATCATTCATAACAACCAAAGCTACTCCTCTGAAAAAATAAAACCCTCTAACATCTTATCAAGACATAGGGGCGGAAAGGGAAAGTACGAAGTACGGCTTTCCGAGGAGGAGGAAATTCATACACCCAATCCCAAACTCCTAAACCCCTCCAACCACTCAACCACCCTCAACCCCACAACCCAAAACCAAAAACCCCTAAACCACCCAACCCAAAACCAAACCCCTAACAACCCAACCACCCAATCCCCACAACCCAAAACATTCACAACACCAAAATCTTAAATACTTCAACACCTTCTATAACTCATGCAACAACTAAAAAAAATAATCAAAATTTTCTTTAGCAAAATCATAGGATTAATAATCTTTCTAATAATCTTGGGCATATTAAATATCATCGCCCCAATAATTAACAACGAAATACTAATTAACATAACCTCGCTACTAAACGCAAACATAATTTTAATCCTATTATTCAGCCTATTTTTCACACTATCAGAACTATTCTTTGCACTAGTTTTCCCATTCAACTTACCAGCTCCAATATTCAACTCGTTCGGAAGCATATTCCTAATAACATTCCTATTCAACATCATAGCATTTGTTAGCACAACATTAAACCTAGGGCTCATAAAAATCCTAAACACATTTTATATTTTAATAATAGTAATAGTTTTCCTAATAACATTTATCACAGGTTACATAACAATATTCAGTAAAGGTGTAAAAAAAACAACAAAAACCATAAAACAAACAACAGAAAACATAAAACATATAACAAAAGCAATAAAAGAAAAACAAAAAACAAAAATCCAAAAATCCAAAACAAAAACCAAAAATAAAAAAGAAAAATTCAAAAAAGTCCCATCTGAAAAAACAACACTAAAAGATGTTAAAGATGAAATAAAAAAGAAAAAATAATTTAAGCTACTTTATCTTCTGCAAATTGTTCCCAAAACTTTTTTATAGACCTATAAAGTTCATGGCTATATCTTTGAGGATAATTAACTAATCTAAAACCTCCGACAAATTCAATATAGCCATTTTAATAACTCTCATTCATATTAATTAAAAAACTATTATCAAAAAGGGTTTTTAAATTATTGGTTTATAAAAAACAATTTCAAAGTTTTTCATTTGCTTTGAGTAATTAATATCCATAGTGTTAAGAAAATATACTTTTATATTGGGTAAATTAGAAAAATAGTTTTAAATCCCGAGTTTATTTATAAAGATTTTTTTGTGAATTAATTCATGAGTGATAAAAAAAGGTTTTCACGAAGACAAGTGTCTAATTTATTTTCATCTAATAAACCCGGGTTTGTTAGTAACTCTATTTGTAGCGATACTAATAGAATTATTAATAGAAATATTAATAGGGTATTGGGTGCAATTAATTTCTTGAAAGGAGGTTTAATAAAATAAAATGAAAAAGCTATTAAGCTTATTCACTATGGCTTTACTAGTAATGTCTGTTTTACCTACAGTTTTTGCTGCAGGTACTGGAGGTAGCCTTGGAGGTGGAGTTGTTATCGAAGAATTTGAACCAATGGTTTTCCAATGTGGTGAGAGAGTTCTTGTAGATGATGAAATTCAACCTTGGAGGATTACTGAAGATGGCATTGAAATGACTGAGAGGGCTCAAAATTACCTTTTCGAAGGTGAAAGATATCAAGTAGAAGTTCTTGTTTTTGATAAGAACAAAATACAAGATAATATGGTTGACTTAGTTTTAGAAGGTGAAGAATACTGTACAACTGAATGTGTTGACGATGGAACAGGAACTTGTGTTGAAAGAGAGACTTGTATACCATTCGATGATTACGAAGTTAATTGTGTAGAAACTAGTTTATATGACTATAATGCATGTAATGCTAGAATAGATGAAGAAACTCTATCATGGGATTCTGAAACTATGCAAGGTTACACATGTACAATAGATATCTTAGATTCAGAACACATGTATGGTACTTACTGGATGAAAGTTAAATCTACAAGCGGATTAACTGATGAAGAAGGTGTTTACGATGAAATCGCAAGATGGTTCATAAACCCAATGATTTCTTTATCTGTTGATGGAGACTTAGATTTTGACGAGATTCGACCAGGTACTGCTTCATATAGTACTGTTCTTTTAGAGAATACTGCTGAAGGAGGAGTTCTATTAGATATGTTCGTTACTGGTAAAGATTGGCCTGCTGCAGATACTAATTTAGGTAGATGTGCAAATGTGGACGATGCTACTGGTCTTCCAGTTGCTCCAACACAATATGTTAACTACTTACCATTAGGAGCATTTAGATATTATGCTGAAAATGGTGCGTACTCTACAAGAGATGACGCAGTAACAAATGCAGGAGTAGCATATAATATAGGGTTTGTTCGAAACAGTGATGCTGAAGGATATGTAAATATTCAAAAGCAACTTAACGCTGGATTCGAAGAAGCAATGTTTGATGATGCTGAAGTTATCCAAGCTGGAGATACTATCAATGGTGCAGGTTATTCTGCTAACGTCCTATATCCAGGAAGTGCAGGTATGTCTGTTACATTTAGATTAATGTTACCAGAGCCATGTTACGGTGAATTCGAATCAGAATCAGATGGAAGCATCTTCTTCTGGGGAGAAGCTATCTAATACGAGTTAATTTGAATTATTAAATTTTTTTTTATTTTTTATTTTTTTTAGGGGGGCGCGAAAGAAAGAGTAGAGGTGATTATATTAAATCAAAAATAAATAAAATAAATCACAATAAACTATATAAAGAAAAAATGAAAACTAAAAACATGAAAACAAAAAAGATGAGTCTAAAAAAGTTAGTTTTAACAACATTAATATTCATAGGAGTAATATTATTAACAAGCAATGTTCTTGCAAAAGATTACTCATTAATTTGTTTAGAAAAAGGAGAAACAATAAAGTTTTCAGAATGTAATCCTTTGATGAGTGATAAATCTTGTACTTCTAGTGGTTATTGTTCATATTGTACTTATATAGGGACTAAAGGTAAACCATGTCCAGCAAATATCAATCAATGTAATGCTCTAGGTTCAAGTTGTACATATACTGGAGGCGATGGTCCAATTGATAGAGTTCCTCCTGTAATGGCAATAACATCTCCAACAGAAGAAATGGTTTATAGTTCAAAAAGTGTTTATTTCAGAGGACGAAGTGATAAAGTAACTACATGGTATTATAAAGATAATAATGACAGAAGACCCAAATGGAAAAAAATGTGCAGAGCTACAACTTATTGTGTAGATAAAAATAGATTTGATGAAGGATTAAATGATATTAGTTTCCTATCTATTGATGCTCTAGGTAATTCTGTTGAAAGTGATATAAGCTTTAGAATAGATAGCAAAAAACCAAAAATAAAAAAAACATATCCTAAGAGAGGTTTTGCATCAGGATTATTTGAAGTAGAATTTCAAGAGTTAAATCCTGCAAGTTTAGTTTTACATTATGGTAATGAAGAAGTAGAACTAGATCTTAATTCTTGCAACGAATGTAAAACTGTTAAGAAAAAAACAGTATGCACTAAAACTGTAAATGTTTCTGAATATAACAAAGGAAGAATCCCTTATTATTTTGAATTAGAAGATGTAGCAGGAATAAAGGTTCGTTCAAAAACAATTTACTTAAACGTTGACACATCTCCTCCAAAAATACTAAATCCAGAGTCATTCTGGAGACAAGAAGGCAAATATGTTTATTTTGATATAAAAATTAATGAACCAAATCTTGATGAAGTTGTTTATTTCTATAAAGATAGAAGAGGCAAAGTTAAAGAAAAAAGATTATGTTCTCGTTTAAAGAATGGTAAATGTGAAAAAAGAAAAACATTTAAAGATGGCGAAGAATTAATGAATATTTTTATTGTTGACGAAGCAGGTAATTCTGCAGTTGGAGAAATAGGATTAGATATAAAATATTAAGAATTTTCAAATCATTTCCTCATCAACTCTTTCTGATTAAAATAAATCATAACAACAGCTCCTAAAATAAAAATCCAATCAACAAAAACAGACAATCCAACAAAACCCAAAGCAATCAAACTATTCCAAACAACTTTCATATTAGGTTTTTTATTTCTCATCCGATTTAACAGCAAACTAAATTTATATATTTATCTATTTTAAGTGAAAACAATTAGTATACTTGTTAATGTATATATCAGAAGTTGATAGTTTTTATAAATGATTTTCATAATATATTATTAATCGTATGTAATCTATTAAGATTATCTTGGAATAGTCTTTAGAAAAATATGATTAAATTATTGAAAGGAGGTGATGTGATATGAAGAAAATATTTAGTTTATTGATTAGTACATTACTAATTTTGTCTGTGATGCCTATAGTTAGTCCAGCAGGTGTTGGAACAGGTGTTGATGGAGGCATAGGAGTTTCTTCTGTAGGACCTTACGTCTTTCAATGTGGAGATAGAGTTGTTACAGATGATGAAATACAACCTTGGAGAGTTAGTGGAGATGGTGATAATTTAATCGAAAGAAATCAGCATTATCTTTTCGAAGGAGAAAGATATGAAGTAGATGTTCTTATATTTGATAAAAATAAAGTAGAAGCCGCAGTAGTTGATATTGCTATGGAAGGAAGCTGTACAGAGTCTGGACCCATTGTGGAGACCGTAGAGTATTGTGAGAGTATTCCTCTAACAACAGCGGACTGGTCTACCACTTTAACTTTAGATAGGTTCAATCCTTCTTTAGGAACTCTAATGGGAGCAGTTGTAGATGTAGATACTGAAATGGTAAGCGATATTGGTTTTGAAAATGAAGCAGCTAATCCTGCAACAATTACTGTTAATGTTGGAGGAGATATAACTGCTACATTACCAGATGCATCAAACATCTTGTCTGAAATTGATCTTTCAGTAGGTGATGATGTTCTTGCTTATGATAGTGTTACTGACCATGCAGGAGATTCAGGAAGAATGTTTAATGATGAGAGTGGAACAGATAGTGAAACTCAAGCAATTGCTTCAGGAAACTTTGGTTTTTATACAGGTATTGGAACTTTTGACGTAGATGTTAGTACTGCTAGTTCTTCTAGTGCTAGTGGTTCTGGAACTATTGACACAAGTATTCAAACCCAAGCTTCAGCAGAAGCATGTATAATATATACTTATCAAAGGACAGGAATTATATGTGAAGGTAGCGATGTTTTGAATAATTGTCAAGAGGTCCCTCTAAATAATATTACATATGATGATTGTAATGCAAGATTCGGAGAAGAAGATCTTGTCAAAAATCCAGATACAATGAGAGCTTACAGATGTAGCTTAGACGTTCTTGATTCAGAACATATGTATGGGCCTTCAATTATGAAAGTTATTGCGGAAAATCCTTTTACAGATGGTGAAGGAGAATATGCAGAATCTGCTCTTTGGTTTATGAATCCAGTTATTTCACTAGACGTTAGTGTACTTGGAGATCAAGATGGATTAGATTTTGAAGACGCTATGCCCGGAACTTCTTCTTATGGAACTATTCTCATAAGAAATGAAGCAGAAGGAGGAGTTTTAATGGATATGTTCATTGCAGGTAAAGACTGGCCATCAGCAGACACAGACCCATTGGGTAGATGTTGGGATGGAACTCAATTTGTTAATTATCTTCCTTTAGAGTCATTTAGTTACTATGCTGAAAATGGAGCACATTCTACAAGAGATGAAACTGCAACAGGTGTTTGTAATAATGCGATTACCGATAGTGGTTACAGTTCTGTTTGCAGAAATGTAGATGATGAAGGTTATGTAAATATTAACAAACAAATTGATTCAGGATTTTCAGAAGCAATGTTTAATGATGCAGAAATTATTCAAGCAAATCCAATTGTGGATTTAAATGGAGATGGTGCTGCAACAACAAATGATATTGCTTGGGCTGCAAATTGGTTATACCCAGGAAGTGTAGGAATGTCTATTACTTTTAGATTAAACCTTCCAGAACCTTGTTACGGAGAGTATGAATCTGCTGACGAAGGAAGTATATTTATCTGGGGAGAAGCAATCTAAGATTTTATTTTTATTTTTATTTTTATTTTTTCATTCTAGTTTAGTAGTAACCAATATTTATATAATTAAGAAACTAAGTAAAGTTATGAAAAAAGAAGTAATAAGTTTATTTATGATTCTAATTTTATGCAATCTGGTTTTTGCAAGCGGGGATGTGGTTTATCTTGTAAAAAGAACTAATCAAGCTGATTCTAATTTTATTAAAGTTTTTAATGAAAAAGGCCTAAGCGTAGAAATTGTTGAAAGCAAAAAAATTCCAGAGGTTAACTTTTCTAAATATAACTTTATTTTTATAGGAGATAATAGATTAAATAATGTCAAGTATATTCCTAGCAATTTACCAATGGTTGTTGCCAATCATTATTATGGTAGACAGTTAGGTTTAATGAATAAAGGAAGAATTTCTAAATTAACTTCAAATTCTCGTATGAAGGTGAATAAAGATGGAAAATTAATTAAAGTCTATACTGGATCAATTTTTAATTTTTTTAGAAGAGGTTTTTCTTTATATTATCTTTCAAATAAGTATGGAGACGGTTATATGAATAGTATTGCGATTCCACATGTAGGATCTAAAAGAGTTTTAGGAGATGTAATTGCTTATTCTAAGGATGGCAATAAATGTTTCTTTGGAATAACTAAAACAAAGTACTGGACACCAGAAGCTAAAGAATTATTTGGTGAATGCATTAGTTTTGTCATTAAAGGAGTAAAAGGTCCTCCAAAACCAGAATGCATCATTAATGAGGATTGCGGATTACCAATCATAGAACTTTTATGTAATAGTGATTCTTTAGAAAGTATAACAAAAACTCCTTTTTGTACTAACAATCATTGCAAAAATATAATTTCAGATACCACTCAAGTTTGTGAACATGGATGCTTAAACAAAGAATGTTTAGCAGAGCCCATAGAATGTTTTATAGATTCTGATTGCGAACTAGATTATTATTCAGATAACTATTGCATTTTAAATCAGAAAATTATCAAAGATTCACATGATTTTAGTTGTATAGAAAAAAAGTGCATAGAAGATATAACTCAAGAATTAGTTGAAGAATGTTTATTTGGTTGTCAAGACAACATTTGTTTAGAAAAACCAGAAACAGGATATGGAACAGAAAATCATGATATAAAATTAATAGAAAATTATGATGGGTTTGGACATGAAATAAAAATAAAAGATACTAATAACAATATAATTGAAACAGATACACCAACACTATCTTGCGGATCAGATTATGATTTCCAATTTAAATCTAAAAATATAGGAGATTTCACAGAAGACCTCAACATCCTTTTAGAAATAAAAAACCAAGATAACACAATTTTAGAAAACATAAAATCAAAATCAGGATTAATCCCTAACGGAGAAACAACAACTGGAAATAAGAATAATTTTATAATTCCACAAAATACAGTTCCAGGTTCATACATAGTTTCAGTTAATATTTCAATAGTAGGATTCAACGACATCAACCCACAAGACAATTTTAAAACAAGAAATATAGAAATTGTTTGCTAAAATTCTAAAACTTCTTCCAAAGTTCCAACATCTTTTCTTTTATCTTTTTATTTTCTTCAAGATTTTTTTTATAAATCATAAATTTTTTACAAAATTCAGGAAGTTCATTTATCTTAGTTTCATACTCTCTTCCCCTACCATAATATAATTTAAAAGGATATTTAGAAACACGTTCCCTAAAAACTTTATTATAAGGCATTAAATCATCTGCGCCTAATAATCTTGGAGTAATTCCTAATAATCCTACAAAATCTCCATCTGCAGTCAAAACTCTTGAACTCCTTTCCTTACACAAAGCATGCCAATAAACAGTCGCCGTTAATTTCTCATCCACATCAGAGTCATCAGGATTTTTAGGATTCTGCCCATAAAATTCTCCAGTATCATTCTTTAACCCTATTGATTCAGAAACTAACTTAACCATATCAACTAACAAATCATAACTAGAATCATTAATATTTATTTCACTTCTTTTAAATTCTTTATAAACACAAGTTAAAGCTTGCCTCAACTCCTCAAGTTTTTGTTTCCCATCCTCATTCCCTTGAGAATTCTCCCACGAATCTCTTTTATTCTTTCGCCTACTTTTTTTAATCTTTCTACATTTAAAACCTCCCTGATTTTTCCCATTTTCGATCTTAGAAAGATAACTTATTTTAGTTATTACTCCATCTAAATACGCCTTTATTTCATTTGTTACTCCAGGAATTGTTTTTAATTCAGGAATCCTAATAAGTTCTAAAAAATTTTCCATGTAATCTATCTCAGAATCTATTGATTCCAAGTCCAAATCACCAAAACTTTTTATCCCATATATATTCCATAAAAAAGAACTAGTTTCTTTTATACTTCCATCTACAATTATCAATTTTTTCTCATCAACTATTTCTTGGAGTGAAACCATAAATTCTCCTAAAATTCATCCTTTAAAAAATTATCTATTTTTGATTTTTTCATCAATAAAAAGTAGCAAATCATATTTATATAATTAGAAAACTAATTCTAATAATGATAAAAAAGATATTAATATTTATAGAAATTATTTTATTGATACCTCTTGTTTTTTCCATAAATATTAATGAGGTAGAATTAAATCCCTTTAGTTCTGATGCAGGAAAAGAATGGATAGAAATTTATTCTCCAGTAAAAGTTAATCTAAGCGGATGGAGTTTAACAAATAATGACGATCAAACAATTTTTTTAAATTACTTCTTTCAAGATTATCTAACAATTAATTTTACAACTCAATGGTTAGATAACTCTGATGAAAAAGTTATATTAAAAAATAATCAAGGAAAAATTATTAGTGAAACACCAATATTTATTGATTCTAAAAATAACAATAAAACTTGGCAACTTTGCGGAAAAAATTGGAAGTTTGATTATTCAACAAAAGGACTTATTAATTTCTTAGATAAAGATAAAGATTGTGTTTTAGACAGCGAAGATAAATGTTCTAATACAAAAATAGGAGAGGTTGTAGATAATGATGGATGCTCAAACACTCAATTTTGTGCTAAACAAAACAGATGTGGTAAGGGTTGCAATCAAGCAGACTGGAAAAATAATGAAATAGAAATAAAATATCCAAATGATTGTAGAACAGTTATTAGAAGTAAGGGCAAAAAATTTTATCCTTATTGTGCAGGACTAATTTGTGCAGATTAAAGATTATTTATCATCCGCAAAAAGTAGTCAATAAGATTTATATAGTCGACAAATTTTAAATAAGTATGATAAAAAAGGGCGTTAATAAAAGAAGAGCATTACATTTTATCGCAATAATATTTTCAACATTACTTCTAACTAGCTTAATAGCTGCTGCATCAGATGTCGCATATATTTACAAAAGATCAAACGCAATAGATAAAAATATTCTAAAAGCTTTTTCAGAAATGGATTTAGATGTAGATTTAATTAAAGAAAAAAATTTACCCAACAATCTTGAAGATTACAAATTAATTTTTGTAGGCGATGAAAGATTCAAATTCTTGGACGATTTTCCAGTTTATAATTATAGAAGTGTCATTATGAATAGTTATTATGGAGAAGAGTGGGGATTAAGTGATGATAACGGAGTAAACAAATTAACTTCAAATTATCCGTTAAGTGTAAAGTTAGTTAATGATGGAGCAGAAAAGGTTTACACTAGAGCAACTGAAAGAGGACACTTTATTCCTTATTATTATTTACCAGATTGTGAATCAGAATTTGAGAGCATTGCTAGAACTTGGGCAGGAGGAAACAATAGATTTAGTGACGTAGGAGATGTAGTTGCTTTTGCTTCAAGTGGAACAGATTTAGCAGAAGGAAAAGTTAGCAAAGAAAATCTTTGTTTTTATGGAATTGCTAAAACAGACTACTGGACAAACAATGCAAAAGATCTATTCAAAGATTGTGTAAACTACGCAGGCTCAGTTTGCGAAGAAGACTCTGATTGTGGAGATGATGATTTTGTAGGAGACAAATTCTGCAAAGAAGAAAACCTTTACCAAAATTACAGAGAATTTGATTGCGAAAATCAAGGAACAGCAAAATCTGACTGCACTAGCGAAGTAGATTCAAAATTAGTAGAAAACTGCGAATACGGATGTGATAATGGAGAATGTTTATCAGAATGTACAAAAGATTCAGATTGCAACTCCAATGAAATATGCAATAACAATAACGAATGTGTAGAAGTTATCTGTAAAACAAACCAAGATTGCAACGACAACAACCAATATACTTATGACACTTGCACAAATCCAGGAACAATCCAAAGCAACTGCAACAATGAACCAATTACATGTTTATATGACGCAGACTGCGATGACAACAATCAATTTACACAAGACACTTGCACAAATCCAGGAACTCCTCAAAGCAGTTGCAACAACCAAGAAATAACTTGTTTCAACGATCTAGACTGCGATGACAATGACGCTTATACTTTTGACGAATGCGAAAACAAAGGAACAATTAATTCTTACTGCAGTAACACAGAAATAAACTGCATAAATAATAACGACTGCGGATTCACAGGATTCACAGGGGATGAATTTTGCAAAACAGGAGATGTTTTCAAAAATTACAGATTATCAACTTGCAACAACCCAGGAACAAAACAAAGCTTCTGCACATCAGTTCTCAATCAAGAATTAATCTCAGAATGTGCTGATCAATGCCTTGATGGAGCATGCGTAGAAATAACTTGCAACTCAGACAACGATTGCAACGACAACAATCAATATACGCAAGACACTTGCACAAATCCAGGAACAATCCAAAGCAATTGCGAAAACAAACCAATTGAATGCATAGAAGACACAGACTGCGATGACAACAATCAATTTACACAAGACACTTGCACAAATCCAGGAACAATCCAAAGCAATTGCGAAAACGAACCAATAACTTGTTTCCAAAATTCAGACTGCGGTTATGACGGATTCATAGGAGAGACAACTTGCAACCAAGATGATGTATTTCAAAATTACAAATCATTTGAATGCATAAACCAAGGAACTACTTCAAGCTCATGTTCTCAAACAATAGAACCAAGATTAATAGAAACTTGTGCAGACACTTGCATAGAGGGAGGATGCGTAGAAATAACTTGTTATTCAAACCAAGATTGCGATGACCAAAACCCATCAACAGTAGATACTTGCAACAACCCAGGAGAAGTTGACTCATACTGTAGTTATGGAGACATAACTTGCTTCCAACATTCTGACTGCGGAACAAATCAATATGTCGGAGATTCTTACTGTGATCAAGGAGATATCTACAAAAATCTAAAAATCTTCATGTGCAATAACCCTGCAACAATATTCAGTTTCTGTAGTGATAATACTTCACCAAAATTAATCAACACTTGCGAATATGGTTGCACAGATGGCTCTTGTATAAGGTGCGATTCTAACTCAGACTGCGACGACCAAGACTCATCAACAGAAGACACTTGCAGATTTGCAGGAACAATAGAATCTTACTGCGAAAACGAACCAATAACATGCTTCCAAGATTCAGACTGCGGAACAATCAATAACATCATGGCAGATTATTTTTGCATAGGCAAGGATGTATACGAAAACTATCAAGAATTCAACTGTGAAAATCCAGGGACAAAAGAAAGCTCATGCTCTTCAGATACATTAACAAGATTCATCACCTCATGTCAATATGGCTGCTTTAATGGAGAATGCTTAGAAAGCAATTGCGAAGACAACGACCAAGATAATTATGATACTTGTAATCCTGGAGAAACAGGAGACGACGGAAATCCTGCAGACTGTAATGATAACAATGAAAACATAAATCCAGGAGCTACAGAAATCTGCGATGGAATAGATAACGACTGCAATGCTTTAACTTCAGATGGATTATCTGAACCATGGTTAAATCAAATAACAACTTGCGGTACAGGAGAATGTTCAAATCACGGAAACTTAGGGTGTATTAATGGTGCAATGTTCAATAGTTGTTCTCCAACAGCTCCAAGTCAAGAAATCTGCAACAACTTAGATGACGACTGCGACGGACAAATAGATGAAAACAACGTATGCTCAACATGCGAAGACAACGACCAAGATAATTATGATACTTGCAATCCTGGAGAAACAGGAGACGACGGAAACCCTGCAGACTGCAATGATAACAATGAAAACATAAATCCCGGAGCTACAGAAATCTGCAACGAAATAGACGACAATTGTAACGGACAAATAGATGAAAACAACGTATGCTCTTCAGAGTGCTCAGATGGTTTAGACAATGACAATGATGAAAAAATAGATGCATTAGTTGAAGTCAAAGGAACAGGCAATAGGGAAAAATCATGGTATGGAGAAATACAAAACATTAGAACATTTGTAAACGAAAAAGCAGAACTATATGGATACACTAAAATACCTACTTCCTTCTATGGGCAAGGATTTGTAAGCAATGATTACATAACTGCAAAAAAAGTTTGCGAATTAGCAGGATATGAAAGCGTTGAATTCCGTGATTGTAATGAAGATGGAAATTCTGGAAGATGTATATTTACAACACCTCAAAATAATTTCATAGGTGTTTGGAACCCTTCTATTAATGATTTCGAGATTATCAGTGCAGTTGGAAAAACCTGGCTTGCATCCTTAACTTGCGTAGATTCAATTCCAGAAAGTGACTGTAACGACAACATAGACAATGACAATGATGGTAAAATAGATTACCCAGAAGATGATGGTTGTGATTCATTAAGAGATAACAGTGAAATCATGCACGACCCACAATGTTCTAGTCTTGATGATGATAGCGAAGAAGGAACTGCAAGTGAATGTCAAGATGGATTAGACAATGACAACGACGGCAAAATAGACGCCCTAATAGAAGTTCAAGGAACATTAAACAACGAAATATCATGGTATGCAGAAATGCAAAACATCAGAGCATTTGTCAATGAAAAATCAGAAACATTTGGTTATACTCAGATACCAACATCTTTTGATGGACAAGGAATGGTAAGTAATGATGCAACAACTGCAGAAAAAGTCTGTCAATTAGCAGGATATGAAAATGTTAAACATCGTGATTGCCGCGAAAATGGAAATTATGGAAGATGCATTTTCACAACAACTTATGACAATTTTGTAGGAGTTTGGAATCCATCAGATAATGACTTTGAAATAATAAGCTCAACAGGAGAAACATGGCTTGCATCTTTAACATGTAGAGATCAAATCCCAGAAAGCGACTGTAACGACAACATAGACAATGACAACGATGGTAAAATAGATTACCCCGAAGATGATGGTTGCGACTCTTTAAGAGATGATAGTGAAATCATGCATGACCCACAATGTTATGATGAGAATGATAGCGAGTAATACAAATAATTTTTTTATTAATTAGTTTTCCACCGACAGAAAGCCGGTTGTCACCTTTTCCTTTCCTCCCTTTGTCTTGATATTCCCTAAATCTTAAAATCTATACAAAACATCTTTAGCATTCATAACAACCAAAAAGAAAATTCCCCTTCAACTCTAATCCCTCCTCTGAATAAATAAACCCTCTAACGACTTACCAATATGTAATGGGGCGGAAAGGAAAAGTGCGAAGCACGGCTTTCCGCGGAGGTGGAAAAACAACCAAACCACACTCACTCAACCAAAACCCCAACCCCAAACAACTCCACCTTAATTTTCTCAACAACCTCTTTCTCTTCCTCATAAACCTTCTCCAACTTACGATTCTTCCTAGATAATTCATACTCCAACTCACTTATCTTATGATTCAATTTTTCAATCTCAGATTCCTTATCAACAATCTTCTTAGACTCCTTATCTTTAAAACCATCCCGTAACATAACAAACTCTCCATCAAACTCTTTAATCTCCTCAACCTTCAAACCAATCTCCTCACTATTAATTTTCGCATCATTCAAAAGCCCAATCAAATCTTCACCACTATTCAAATCAAAAGCATCACGAAAATTACTTTCATATTCTTTTATCAAACCCATTTCTTTTTTATTAGAATGAAAAACTCCAGAAAGACTCTTAAAATCAACCAACCCCCTTAACTCTCCAAACTTCTTAACTAAATTCTGCTCCATATCAACTATTTCTCGACGAGACTTCAATTCTTTATCATAATCCTTAGACTTCTTAACATCTTTAATAAAATCCCTGCACTTCTTAATCTCCTTCTTCAAAACAACAATCTCCTCACTTTTACCATCAATACCTTTATTCATTTCAGAAATAATCTCCTTCAATCCATTCTTCTTATACAAATTACATTTAACAACAGTCATAACTCTCTGCATTTCAAGGAACTCTTTATTTTTCTTAGCATTAACCTTCAAGTTCTTAAAAAACTCACTAATAATTTTCTTTGTCTCTTCCAATTCCTTTCCAATCAAAAAAGTAGCCTTCTGAAAATTCATATTAGTCTTCTTATCAAACTCAATAAACAAATTATTAATCTCTTCAATACTTTCATTAGCATCCTTCACATCAAGCTTTTTCAAATCCTTCATCAACTTTTCCAAACCAACAACATAATAATCCAAATTCTGCTTAACAATAAATTTCGCCCTCTGCTCCACCTTTTTATTCTCAATATTTATTCCCTTCAAACTCTCAATATTCTGAGTCAAACTATTCGCCAAAACCCAAACCTCATTTTTTATAAACTCAATAATCTCATCTAATTTCTCCTTACCCTTAGAATCATTATCCTTAATCCAATTATCAATGCCCTTAAAACCCATCTTCTCAGGTTCCTTTTCTTCTTTCTTAAAAAGATTCATAACACTTTCAAATATACTCATCCTAATTTGAGGTTTCAAGGGGTTTTAAGGTTTATTGTAACACTTCGCTAGAGAAATCATAGAAAACATTCCAACACTTATTTTCAATAATAAATCTTCCAGACTAATAATCTTTAAAAAGCAATTAGCTATAAAGTAATTGTAAAAATGGAAGTCAAAAAAAGTTATCTATGTTTAGTAATAATTTCTCTACTAATTTTAACATTAATTTCAAACGTAAGTGCAATCACAGGAAGCATTGGAAATGCACGAATGATTTTAAGAGATAAGACTGTTGGAGATAGCATAGATAAATATGTTTTAGTCAAAAACGTCAACGATGTTTCTGTAGAAATTAATGTTTCTGCTTCAGGAGATTTAGAAAAACATATAGATATTACAGACGATTATTTTATTTTAGGTCCTGGAGAAGAAAAAAAAGCACAATTTATTATTAATGTAGGTAAACCAGGAACTACTGAAAGTGTTATTAACGTTTTATTCGCTCCAGTAGATGGTGGTAACGGAGTAGGATTAAAATCAACAGTAATTGTACTTGCAGAAGATGGTCCAGGTTTTATTGATAAATTACTTGGAGATAATTCTGGAGATGGTTCTGATAGTGATTCAGCTACAGGAGATAGCACAGGCAAGAGTGGAATTATTAAAATCTTTCTTTCTATAACTGCAATAATATTTTTAATCCTAGTTATCTTATTATATTTTGCAGGAAATAAACCTAACAAGGAAATTAAAGATGATAAAATTAAATCAAAAAAGAGTTCTAAAGATGAAAAATAATAAATTTATTTTAGGATTAATATTCTTAATTTTAGTTGTACCTTTTGTTTTCGCAGCAGATATAGGTTATATTGTAGATAGCAGTACAGATTCAAGCATTGTAACAATTATCAATGATTTAGGCTACACCTATGAAGTTATAGATGGTGATGATGTTTCGGGAGTTGATTTCACAGACTATTCCATGCTATTAATTGGTGAGGGGACTTTATCAGATTATAAGGATATTCCAGTAAGAAATATGAAAAGTTTAATTGTAAGTTGTAAAAATAGCCACATAGATGAATGGGGGATTGCAGATTATATGAATCCATTTAGTTCTAATGATTATGATTATGGAGATGTTTTCAGACATAGTATTTCTAGTTCTTGGGATGATTCTATTAAATTTTATAACACTAAAAGTGCAGAAGTATGTTTGTTACCAGATTATCCAGGTAATCGTGCTTCAGGATTAGAAAGATTAATAGTCAGTGAAAGCAGTGGAAGAATAGTTGCAGGAATTATTGAACCTGAAGGCAATCTATATGGAGGAGGCTCTTCTGAAGAATCAATTATTTATTTTGGTATACCTGAAACTAATTATTGGACACTAGATACAAAAAACATTTTTAGTGATTCTATAGACTGGTTAATTGGAGAAGCTAATATCGCACCAACTTTAACAAATAACATTGGAACATTAGAATGGAATGAAGGAGGAGAATTAATAATTAATTTCAATAATTATTTTGAAGATCATAATGGAGATGATTTAACATATAGTATACACGAAACTTCAGATAAAGATGAAATAACTATAACGATTAGTAATAATTTAGTTAGATTTACAAGTATAGATGGTTGGTTTGGAGAAGACTGGGTTATATTCAAAGCTTCTGATGGAGAAAAATCTGTTTTAAGTAATAATGTTTTAATGAGAGTTTTAGAACATTCAGGTATTTGCGAGGATTTAGATCTAGATGGATATGATAATTGTAATCCTGGAGAAACAGGAGACGATGGAAATCCTTTTGATTGTGATGATTCTTCTCCAACTATTAATCCTGGAACTTTAGAAATTTGTAATAACATAGATGATAATTGTGACGGTTTAATAGACAACGGATTAGACTGTGTAGAAGAACCAGAAATATTAAGTATTTCATCTTATACTCCAAATGTTAATTCCCTTAAAATATTAAATGGAGATTCTCAATCTTTTAGCGTAGTTATTTCAGATCCTACTGCAAGTGTTGAATGGTTCATGGATTCTATTTTTGTTGGAATGGGTTGGAGTTATGATTTCAAAGAAGGATTAGGTAATTATAACTTAAAAGCAGTTGTTGATGATGGTAATTCTACAGTTGAAAATTTATGGTCTTTTTCAGTTAATAATATTCAAGACCTTACATGCTCAGAAGCAAACAGCTTCATCTGCTCAGAAACTCAATCATGCTCACAAGATTTCCTAAACACAATAAGTCCTAGATGTTGTCCAGTAACATGCACAAAAAAACCTTTAGAATTCAATGACATTGACAGAGAAGATGAAATAACAAACGACTTAGAATTTGAAATAAAAGACCCAGACGAAAATGAAGAATTCTTATTAGGAGATACACTAAGAGTAAAACTAGACATTGACAACAATGTAGACGACAATTTAGATATAGAAATAAAAATCTCTCTTTATGATTTAACAGAAGATGAAGTAGTTGAAGAATACGAATCAACAACAGAGATAAACGAAGAAAGTAGCAGAATAATAAACACAGACATAATATTACCTTATGATATAGAAGAAGACAACAACTTCGCCCTATTTATTCAAATCAACGACGAGGACGAAGAATATTTTAATGAAGGTTACATAGAAATAAATTTAGACAGAAAGGAAAAAGATGTAATCATCAAAAAAATAGAAACACCAGAACAAATTTACTGCGGAGATAATTTCAACACGCAAATAAAATTACAAAACATAGGATCAGAAGAACAAGGTGTTGGCATAAAAATTCAAAGCTCAAAATTAGACATAGATGAAGAAATAGAACTCTTTGCTTTAGACGCCTATGATGAGAAAGATACAATAACAAAAGATTTCAACTTAAAAATACCTCAAGATGCAACAAAAGACATTTACCCATTAAAAATAACTGTTAATTTTGGTGGAAAAAGAATCACAGAAGAAAAACAAATAGTTGTAGATTGCACAGAGATCAATACCCTTAACATCAACGAAATAAAAACAAATGGAGACAACTCTTCAGCAAACATCCCAAACAAACCCTCAAAAACATTAATAATTTTCATGTTGATATTAACATCAATTTTAACATTAGGCCTAATAGGAACAATAAGTTATATGAAAATAGTTTTAAAATTATAATAACATTACTCAACAAAAATATTACAATGACAATGCTTCTGTAACTCAATTTCTCCTCGATGAAACACGCACGGACAAACAATCTCCTTATCCTTCTCTTTATCTCCAGTAACAACCCTACACGGACAATAAATATCTCCATGTTTCTCTTTATTCTTCAAAAGCCCTGTCAAAATCCCCTCAACAACTTTCTCATTAGGATTAAACTTTATCCCAACTTTATCAACATGTTTCTGTAATTCATCTTTTAATTCTTGTTTCTCTTTATCCATAACAAGTAAAAGAATCAAGACTTTTTAAGGATTTCGGGGTTTTAATAAAATCTCTGTTCATAACAACCAAATCCCCCTAACTACCACCAAACCCCTCCTACTCCTCACTCTGCGCCTCCAAATCCTTCAAACTAGCCTTACAAATATCACAATAACCTTTCTTCTCAATAGATTCCAACTCCTCATCACCATCAACTCTTTGTCTAAAGTTCATAACTACCATTACCTCATTAACTTCCCTATCATTAAACGGCGGCATAGTCAAGTCTATCCCACAATGCGGACATCTTCCTATCATTTTCTATTCATCAAGAGTTAAACTTTCAACATCATCTAATTCAAGAGTATTATCTTCGTCTTCCATTTGTTCCTCCATTTTAAATTTTTTTGAATCAAAAATCTGCCTAAGCAAATCAAATCAATCCAAGTCTTTCTGCCTCCTTTGTATATCCTGTATGATGCAAATCAAAATTAAAAAACTCAAAAAACTCAGTCATAATCACATTATTAGATTTCAATTCCTTTAAATTATCCAACACATGAGAAGTAAAACAATAAGGACAAACAGCAGCTCGCTTATTCTTACATTGAATACATTTAGTAGCATCAGTCTTATGCTTTATCTTCTCTAGAAATCTCTCTAAACGAGGCATAAGCTCTCTATTTAAATTAGGATATAAAACCAACCACGCCTCTATTTCAGTAGTTATACACGAAGGACAAATAGGATTAACAACTGCTTCTCTACAAACATCACACATGCATTGTTCAGGGATTAAATAATTTTTTTGTTTTATCATTTTAAAAAGTATGGATTCAGTTTTGAGTTAAAAAAAAACTCAAAATTAAATCGTCAGAATAAATTTGGATTTAAAATTGACAGAGGCATTACCACAACACATTACTCTCCAATCGTTATGCCTTTCTAATTTCATAATATTAATAATCATTTATCATATATAAGCTTTTTGTCGTCGATAAATTATTAACTAGTAGTAACAGGTTAAAACACCTGTTACCATAAAAATCATCATTTAAATAATGAACCTTCATAATCTTTTTAAACTATAATTTGGAATTTTACTAATAAATAATCAAAATAAAAAATATGCTCGCCTTCGGCTCACAACTTATTTTATTAAAATTTTGGGAATCTTCGATAACCTAATTTTCTATTTTTCTTGAAATCTTAAAATCTATGGAAAACATTCTTGTAATGAAAACAGTTTATAATAGACTAAATCTTCTCATCTTCATAAAGTTACTCTTTAACAACTTTTCAAGACAAAGGAAGAAAATGGGAAAGTGACGTAAGGAACGGATTTTCGTGGGGTGGAAATTCAACACCTCTCCAGAAATAAAAAAATTAATAGATTTACTTTAAAAACTAAAACAACTACTTCCCCTGCTCCATCCGCTCCACAAACCCTTTCAAAAACTTTTTATTCTGATCATGATCTACAACTCTCCTTAACTCATAAACATCTCCATTACCAATTTTCTTTTTCTCTGCCTTTATCTCAGAAATCCCTCGTTCATAAGCTTCCTTTGTAACCAAAATCTGCCCATCAGAAGATTCAGCCAACCTTTTAGCAGCAACCATAACATTCTTCAAAGCAGTAAACTTCAACTTTTTATTCTCAACTTTATTTATAATACTCCCAGAATTCACAGCCAATCCAAATTCAATTTTATCCTTAAACTTTTTATTATGATGATTTAAAACAGACTTTATTTTCTCAGCAGCCCTTGCAGCCAAAACTTCATTCTTAGTAGTTTTTGTCATCAAAGGACTAAACAAAATAAAAATGTAATCACCTTGCTCATAAACCGCACCACGCTTACCATAAATAGGCTCAATAGCTTTTTCCAAACTCTGTTTAGAAAAAGAACTTATCTTATTTTTTATTTTCAAAACAACAATTCCTGCTCTTGATTTTTCACCCTGCAAAACTAAAACTTGCTCTGCCTGATTAGGAGGAACCAAAGGAGAACCTTGCTTTTTAGGTTTGGATTTAGGGGCAGATAATTCCACAACATCAGCACTCTTAGATTTCTTCTTATTAAAACCATAAGTAAAAGATTTTTTCTTCATAACACTCCTCAGCAAAAATAAAACACCTGCACCAAAAACAATAATAAAAAATATCCATATAATTGGTTTAACAGATATTGAACCTTCTCCCTTTAAATTCTTAATTCCTATGGCTCCCCC
>JABIDS010000017.1 GCA_018651605.1 archaeon
AAAGAATTAGGCTTGAAGTTGAAAGAGTTCGAAAGGAAGAGGAGAGAGTTAAGGAGGAGGCTAGAAAGGAGGAGGAGAGAATTAGAAAAGAGGAGGAGGCTCGGCGTGAAGAAGAGAGGTTAAGGAGGGAAGTTGAAAATGTTCGACGTGAAGAGGCTAGGTTTCAGTCGGAATCTCAGGTTGAAGATGAGAAATTAGAGGCTCAGAGTGAAGAAAGCATTGGTGAGAAAGTTGGTGAAGAGGTTAGAAATTATGAAGGTGTTGGAAAAGATGTTCGGATAGAAGAAGATAGAATTAATGAAAATAGAGAAAGAGGTTTTCATGGTGGAGATTCTAAGGGTGTTCATGGTGGACAATCTGGTGATGGTGGTTTGCAGGAGGGACAATCGGGTGATAATAATTTTAGAAGGAAGAAGAAACGTAGAAGAAAGAAAAAGAAAAATCATTGGGATAAAAAAGGGGAATTTAATCCTCATAATAATAACAATCAGGAAAACTTTTCAAATAAAAGAGAGGAATCTTTTGGAGGGAATAAGCCCATAGATATTTCTAATAAGGCTTGGACTAGGGAACCTGTTGATGATGTTAAAGAAGTGGTAGATAAGGAAGTGGTTCTGCCTTCATTGCCTCAAAATAATGAGTTGGCTAAACTTCCTGAGAAGGAGAGTAATGTTGCAAATTTTTTAGATAAAAGTAAGATTCGGTATTCTGCAGAGCCTTCGAAGGATATTAATGAAGATGAATTTGGAGAGAATTTTAAAGATATTGAAGATAAGATTGAAGATATTCAAGAGGATGTAAGGGAAGATAATGAAGAAAAGTTAGAAGATATTCAAGAAGTGAAGGATGGTATTGAAGTTAGTGCTAGGCCTGTTGATGGAGGTTTTAAAGAGGAAGTGGTTAAGGAGGAGTTTGGTGGGGAAGAGGTTAGTGGTTCTGAAGTGGAAAAAGAAATTGATTATAGTAATAAATTTAAGGAGTATGAGGAAGGTGAAGGAGTTGTTGGTGAGGAAGGTAGTGAGAAGGTGGTTGAAAAAGGGGTTGGTGGGGATGAAAGTGAAGAAAGTGTTGGAGTTTATGAGCCTGAAGAAGTTAAGGAAGATAATTCTTCTGAGGAGAAAAAATATAAATATAATTTTGATGAATTTGATGATTATGAGTGATATTTGTTACTACTATTAAATAACATAGAATAGAAAGGTTTATATAGTTGTTTGGTGTGAGAGTATTAATAACATTGCAAAAAATCAAAAGATTTTTTGAAATCTTTTAAATTAAAAAACAAAATTTAAAACATGGCAAAAGAAAAAGAATTAAGTCCGTATGAAACGTTGGAATCACTTGTAGATACAAATATGTCCTATAGTCGAGGAGCTGAAAAAGCAAAAGAATTAGTTCCATATCAATTTGCAACAGTAAAAAATGCAGAGGAATTAGGAGAATATGAATTAGCTGATAAGAATAAATTGGATGCAACTGCTTCGCGAGCAAATGCATTAGGATTAGAGAAATCTGCAAAAGAAGCTGAAAAGGAATTAAAGAAATTTTTAACTAAAGAGAATTTAGAACAAATATTAGGTGATTTACCCAAGGAAGTTTTAGGTGCATCTTTATTTTCATATAATCCTAAAAGTGTAAATAAAGACTATGGTGAAGCAAATAAGGCTCATAAAAAAGCTTTCGCGCTTTCAACTTATTTGAATGTTGTTGAGAAAGAAGGTAATCCTGGAGAAGAAGCAACAAAGGCTGTTCAAGGAATAGTTTTAGAACATTATAAGGATAAATATAAAGATGATGAAGATTTGGCTGAAGTATTAAGTATTTTTGTACTTTCTAATGAGGATGTATTTATGAAAAGAATTTCAAGAATGGAACAAGAATTTAAGAAAGAAGCAGTTGAGGCTATTGGAGAAAATGTTGCAGATTATATTGTGAAGTCATTGCCAAAAGATGGAAGAATGCAGTTGGGTTCAATGTTAGTTAATGCTAAAAGACAATTAGATTCTATGAAGAAATCTAAGGAAGAATAGGTTTTTTATTTCCACCCCTGCGAAAAGCCGTCTGTCGACTTTCCCTTTCCGCACCTTAAAATATTGAAATCTTCTTAGGAATTTATTTTATTCAGATAAGTTTTCTTTGGTTTGTTGTTTTGATAGCTGGAATGGTTTTGTATAGGGTTTAAGATTTATGAGATATTAAGAAAATTAGAAAAGTGCCTTGACGAAGTCTGGTACTTTGACATAAAATAAGTTATGAGCGGAGCGAATGAAACTATGCGAGCGAAGCGAGCATTTAGTAGTTTATTAATTTTCAATCAAATATTTCTCTAATTAACTTTAAAACTATTTTAAAGAATTCGTCTGCTTTTTTTTGATAACCATCTATGACGCCTCCGTCTATGTTCTTGACTTCTCCATGGATAATTTGTTTGTGTAGTTGATATAGATTATCTAGTTCTCGGACATATTTCATGTTCATTAATTTTTTGTTTACAAAGTTTTCTTTTAAAAGTATTGTTATATGTTCTGGGCTTGGAGGAAGAACATTTATTGACATTAATAGGGCTTGTGAGGCTTCGACCATTGCCCAATAGCAACCTTCTATTGCACTTAATTCTGCTAGTTTACTATTTACAATATGTCCTGGAACTCTGTTTAAAGTTGTGTAGATTGATTCGCGAGTTGTTTTGATTTTGCCTTCTTGTAATAAAACTTTGAATGGGTCGAAGAATCCTCCGAAGTCTATTAATGATTCTCCGTATCTAACTATGTTAATTACAACTGGGTCTCCTCTTTGTAAGTCTTCCCACCAAGTTGTTAATTTTATTGTGTTAATGTGTAGGTCTTGATTGTAAGGATTTGATTGGATTAATTTTCCTAATTCTTCCCTATACCAGCTTATTAATTTGTCGTCGAAATTTACAATTGCATCGTCTACTACTATTATTATATCTATATCTGAACCAACAACTTGTTTTTGTTTTGTTGCAGAACCGAAAAGGATTATTGATTTTACTAGTTTGTCGAATTTTTCGTAGACTTTTTCGGCAAAATCCATTGCTATATCTCTTTCGTTTTTTAGTTTTAGAGTTGGATATTGTTTTTCACTATTTCTTTTTGTTGAAGAATTTTTCTTTATCACCATTTTTATAGATTATTAAGGGATTAGTTGTTTTTAAATTTGGTGGTTTTGTGAATTAGAATCTTATATAGCTCTCTAAGTTTATTCTAAGATTTCTTTCGTCTCCTTCAGGGGCGTCTGCTCCTCCCCAATCATTAAATAATTCTATACTTCTTTTAACTAAACCTTCTAATACTTTTAAGGTTACCTCATTTTTAGGATTATGGGCATAGGGTTGCAGTTTTAATAAGCCTCTTTTGTCTGCTCTTTTTAATGCATGATTAGTCTCTTGTTCTATAAATTCTGTTAGTGGTTTGTTATCATATTTTTTTACATTTACTTTTTCCTTGGGATTCATGCAAGCTTCTGTGTAAATTCTCCAAGAAATTTTATCTACTAACTTTGAAGGATTGCCCAGATAAGGTATTGCATCAGCAATTTCAATTATCCTATATCTGATATATTTTGGGACTGTTCTTGCAACCTTCTCTTTCTCAAGTCTCCATATTGAATCAAAATAACTTTCTTCACTTCTATCTAATTCATTCAAATCTGTACCATGACTTTGCATCATTAAAAAATTAATATTATTATATATATAAGTATTATTGTGATATATTATTGATTAATACATAAATCTTTTAAATTGTGTTTGTTAATTTGTTGAATGGTAAAGGTTCTTGTTTTTGGAAGTTTTGATATTGTTCATAAGGGGCATGTTTATTTTTTGAAGACAGCTAAGGCTCTTGGAGATGAGTTGGTTGTTGTTGTTGGAAGAGATAAGACAATTAAGGAAGTAAAGGGTGTTTTGCCTTTGCATAAGGAGAAGGAGAGGGTTAAGGATGTTTCTAGTTTGGGGATTGCTGATGAGGTTATTCTTGGTGGTTTGGGTGATAAGTTTAAAGTTATTGAGGAAGTTGGGCCAGATATTATTGCATTGGGTTATGATCAAGAGAGTTTTAGTTATGGTTTAAAGGGGGAGTTGGTTAAGAGAGGGTTGGTTATTAAGGTTATGAGGTTGGATGGGTTTAAGGTTGAGAAATATAAGAGTTCGTTGATGAGGGAGAAATTGGGTTGATTTTGAGATGTTTTATTATCAAATATATGATATTAAAAATTTGGTTCTTGCTTTCAAAAAAGCTAAGAAAGGGAAAACAAAAAGAAGATATGTAAAGCGCTTTCAAAGAAATTTGAGAGAAAATCTATTAAAATTAAGGGAAGAATTAAAGAATCAAACCTATGAACCATGTTCCTTAAAAACATTTTTATTAAGAGATCCTAAAACAAGAAAAATTTCTAAATCAGCATTTAGGGATAGAGTTATACATTGGGCTTTATGTAATTTTATAGTGCCGATTTTTGAAAAAAGTTTTATCTATGATTCTCATGCCAACCAAGTAGGTAAGGGAACTTTAAAGGCAATAGAAAGATTTGATAAATTTAAAAGAAAAGTATCAAAGAATAATACAAAAAAATGTTTTGTTTTAAAGGCAGATATAAAACATTATTTTGAAAAAATAGACCATGACATTCTTATAAAAATAATAATAAGAAAAATAAAAGACCGAAAGGTTATTTGGTTGATAAAGAGGATATTGTCTGCAAATAATAGAACAAAAGGCATGCCTTTGGGAAATTTGACAAGTCAATTTTTTGCAAACTTATATTTAAATGAATTGGATATTTATGTTAAACATAAACTAAAAGCAAAATATTATATTCGTTACGTAGATGATTTTGTAATCCTACATGAATCTAAAGAACAATTAGAAGAATGGAAGAATAAGATTGATAAATTCTTAAAAGAAAAGTTAAAGATAGAATTACATCCCAGTAAGTCAAATGTTTTAAGACTAAATGGAGGAATAAATTTTCTTGGATTTAGGATTTTTTATTATCATAAGCTCTTAAGAAAAAGTAATCTTAAAAATTTTGATAGAAAATTCAATAAATTGAGGATATTTTTTGATGAAGGAATTATTGGAAGAGAAAAAGCACTTGGATTTTTAGAAGGTTGGTTGGCTTATTGTTCTCATGCGAATACTCATAAATATAGAAAACATTTGATGAAAGATTTTTATAGGAACTTTTCACATGGAAATAAATTACTAGTTCATAATAAAAGAAATTATGCTAATTATATTAAGAAGATTAAAAGGAGTGAATTGGAATTCTCCACACAAAAAACATTGTTTAATTATAAGAATGGTCTTGGAATAAAAGAGATTGCTTTAAGGCAAGGGATAAAAGAAGCAACAGTTTGGGGGCACTTGATTAATCTCATAGAACATAAACAGTTATCTGTTTGGCAGGTTTTATCAAAAGAGAAAATTTACAAAATTCTCAACAAGATTTATAGTCACAAAGAAAGGCTTAGAGATATTAAAAAAAGATTGAGTGATGATAAAATAACATATGATGATATTGCTTGTGTAATGGTAAGTATTAAATCTAAAAGAAAGTGGAAGGGCACCATTAGGCGTACTCCAAGGTCTTTGGAACAAAATAAAGCACGTCCTGCAACCAAGTGAGTTATTCCGAGCAGGCGACCATTATCATTGTCAAGGTCGTTCCTGCCGTTAGCATTCGACCTGTTCTCGAGCCTGTTGACATACCACGCCCCAGAGCATAGCTCTTTCACTTATTTATTCCCACCACCATTTCACATTCAGAGATTTTAATCTCTGACCTTCAAATTTTTGCAAATTTAAGACATTAGGTGTCATGGTTGTATTTTATGACAACAATGTTGCCCTTGTAAAAGAGCGTATAACCCAGCTTCTCGTAGTTTCCCATGGTTGCCAGGACAAATAAATATAATAAATTGTCTATAAAAAGATTATGCAACAATAGAATTAAAGTTTTTTTCTTAATTCATCAAATGGTTTTAGAATATCTGGATGCAGAGTTCCTTCTAATCCTTTCATTGCTTCATCAAATTTTTGTAAATCAGCCATAGTATATGTTGTTATATTTGAAGCTCCCTTGCCCGATGCATTCTGCGCCTCTGGCGCTATACCGAGCAGGCGACCATAATCATTGCCAAGGTCGCTCCTGCCGTCAGCAATCGACCCGTACTCGAGCCTGTCGACATACCACGTCCTCATTTCAGGAGTGTTTCCATTAGCAGAATCTTGGAAAATTCCCATAAGTTTTAAATCATCTATATTTTTATCTTTAGCAAATCTTGCCTTATATTCTCCAAAAATAAGATCCGTATAATCATTAAGTAATCCTTGGTCTCTTGCTAAAACTTTCCATACTGGATGAGCCTTAACATCTACTTTTGATATGTTTTCATTTATTTTTCCAAGCTTACCCTTCTTAAACTCTTCACCTTCTAATGCTTTGTAAACCTCTTCTCCTAAAATCAATGCTCCACCATTTCTTGGACTTTCTGGAGTCATATCTCTTAAGTGTTGAGAATCAAGGACAATTTTAACTCTGCCATCAGGATGATAAACAACTACATCTCCAGTATCAAAATAATTATCCAGATAGAAATCTTTTACACCTGTTTCATCATTTCTTAAATCTAATATCCTCTGCATTAGTTGAGAAACATTGGCAGGCATTCTTCCATCAGCTATTAGCTTCGGCATCCACTCTGTGTTTTTACCTTTGTATACTTCGAATCTTTTTACTTCTTCTTGAGGTAAATTATATTTTGTCATTTTATTTTTTCTCTTCTAATCTTACTTTTTTATCTTGAACTGGAACATATAAAGTTCCTTGATATTCAAAAGCTTGCTTTTGAGATAAAGCATCTTTAACAGATTCTTCTAATTGTGAAACTTTTTCTATTTTATCAGGAACATTCTGCGCCTCTGGCGCTATACCGAGCAGGCGACCATTATCATCGTCAAGGTCGTTCCTGCCGTAAGCAAACGACCTGTACCCGAGCCAGTCGACACACCACGCCTTTAAAGTAGTTTGATCTTTTAAAGAATCTCCAACATAAAGAGCCATATTCTTAGGATCTTTAGTTCTTGATGCAACTTCATCAAAATATTTTCCTAACAATCCATCCTCTTCTGCAAAATCCTCATGAACTTCATTAGAATCTCTTGCAAGAATTCTCCAAACTTGTTCATCTAATACTTGGTCCCTTGTTAAATAATTTTCAGTTGTAATTTTATTTCTTGGAACTTTTATTAAGCCTTTTCTTCCCAAATCTTTTAATTGTTCAACAATGGCTCCATGATTTGATGCGAGATTATCTTGTCTAATAAGCTCTAAAGCTTTTCTTCCATTTTTAGTTATTTTGCCTTGATTATCAACAGTTAAAAAAACATACAATTCTTTATTATTTCCTTCAGTATAAACAACTAAATCAGAAGTATCATACCAATTATTCCATAAATCAGGAAATTCATTCCCTTGCTCTAATCTTGCTTGCATAATTCCAGATACAGATATAGGGACTTCACCAGCGCCTAATAGCCTTGGCATTTTGTCTATGTTTTTTCCGTAGCGTTCATTTATTTCTTTTGGTAGGTTTAACATTGTGGTTTTTTAATGAAGTTTGAGTTTATAAATCTTTGTGGTGTTACTACTTAATAATTATATTCTAATTTCTGTTCCAAAATCTAATATCTGGAATTTTTTCTACTATCTCTTCAATAGAATACATACGCCCACGACCAATCCTAGTAGTTCCTTTTCTAAGATTATTAACACTATCAAAAATCCTTTCTGCAACTTCTTCTCTAGAAAAATCACGTAAACTATCTAAAGTTACTAAAACACCATTTTTCTCAGAATAAGGAATTTTAGTAATATTAGAATACCAAAGAGTATCTCCACTTACAGGGCACCTCATATAACTAGAATGATCTCCAATATAATTCTTAATAGATTGCATAAAACCCATATAATTTTAAAACAAATAGGTTATTTATATTTTGCTATTAGAATTTATTGATTAAAAGTAGTTAATCAGTCTTGATTTTTATTGATTAGGAGCCCCTGAAAATCTGCTTTGGTCTCCAGGCATTTCTCCGCCTAATTCTATTGGAAGGGCTTCGAATCCTGCACCATAGATTTGATGGTGCTTTGCAGGATTAATCATGCCATGTCCTGAGTAATATCCAGGGATTGAGCCCATTTCGCTCCAAGTGTGTCCTGCGCCAGAAGAGTATATTGGTGAATCAAAGTTTTCTAAAGATGGTTTGAAAGGGTTGCCTCCCCCTTTTTCTGCAAAGTGTTGCCACCAGTTTCCAGCCTCGATTATTTTACTGCCTTCGAAACCTTTTTCACCTAATTTTTGCATTATCTCTTTAATTGGAACATTACCCATTCCCATTGGTAATTCTGTATGGTCTAGTCCAAAATTATCTGAAAGGTGGACATGTTTTACAAATGGTGCGATTATTTTGGTTTGTTCTATGACATCTTTTTCAGAGTATCCTTTTTTTCTTAACATGTTTATGTGTCCTACATCCCAAGTTGCTCCAATCATTTTTTCAGAAACTTCTTTTGCTTTTGATTTATCCATGCCTTCTTTTGTTAAATCTTTTGTAAGTTGATCTCTGCTTTTTACAATTAATTCTTTTAAATCTTCTGCACGACTCAAACCTCCTCCTGCAGGAGGGTTTTCGATGTTAATCATTGGTGCTGTACTTCCATGTTCTTTGTAAACATCTTTAGCAACATTTGCAAAAGTTTCTGCACTTTTTTTAATTATAAATGGTTGGAGTCTTTCATAAGTTTGAGGGGTTTCTTTAAGATTTCCCAAAACATCTAAACCTTCTTCAATAATTTCTCCTAAGACATTAATATTTTCAGGATCTTTTTCCATCCCAGGTTTAATTTTTGGAGCAATTTTTTCACCAAATGCTCTTAACTTTTCTTTATCTTTTGTAGAAATATTTTTACTTGCCCAAGCATTATCAAATAGGTTTTTCATTTGTTTGTATGAATCTCTTAAGTAAATTTGTCCACTTGTAATATTTCTATGTGCTTGTTTTAGGGTTTGTTTTTCTAATTCCTCTTTTTCATCTAATTTATTAAAATTTATTTTTCCTGAAGCAATTTTTGAGAAAAGTTCCTCGTTAGGAATTATGCTTTTAGCGTGTCTTAATTCTTGATCTCCAAACTCTGCATATCTATTAACTCCTGAAAGTTCGCTTGACCAAGTGTCTTCATTTATTTTATCTAATTCTTTGTCATAATCAAATTTTATTTGTTTTCCTTCAAATGTTTCTTTTCCTTCTTCTGGAAAAAATCTTTCTTGAGGCGGAATGAAATTTGTTTGTCCATTTTTAGAGTTGATAATCCAGACTCCTGTTTCTTCTTCAACTTTTTTAGGTTTTCCATCAACTATTACCTCTTTGATTATTTTAGACTCCATTTCAGGTAGACTTCCTGTAGAATGGACTGTGACTGAGATGTTTCCGTTAGGGTCTACTTTGTGGCTTCGTGAAATTGCGGATTTAAGTTGTTGTTCTGCACCCACTCTGTTTGCTTCTTCCCATCCTCTTTCTCCTACTCCTGATGCTTCAATTATTGGTGCGTGGAATGAAGGTTTGACTCCTGCCATTTTTGCTAATCTTCTTATTTCATCTAAGTGTTGTTCTGGAATTGATTCCATAACGTCTCCTTGGATTGCACCCACTTCTATGTGCTTCATACCTGGATTCATTCTTAGATTTAATTCTCCTAGTTGGTTTGCTGTCCTTGGGTCTGTAGACATTCCTATTCCTCGGACTTCCATCTGATAACCAGTGGCATTGTATTTGGGCATGAATGTATCATCTCCTCCTCCGTAAATAGATTCATAGCTTGTCATTGTTAATTCCTTTTTATTGATAAGGGAAGATTTGTTTATATATTTTTTGGGTTGGTGGTTGGTTGAAAATCCCCACGAAAATCCGTTCCTTACGTCACTTTCCCATTTTCTTCCTTTGTCTTGAAAATATCTAAATCTTTTTAAATATCTAATTACATTTTTTCTTATGGTTAAAAACTTTGTTTCTGTTAGTGCAGTTTCTGATAGAAAAGAATTAGCTGAAATAGGCAAAATTTCTAAGACTGAGAGATTTGAATTTCCAATAGTTATAGGTTATCAGGTTTCAAACTCGAGTATTAATCAAGGTAGTCAAAATTCAAGGCAACCTAAATTTACTGAACTTGGAAATTTGGATAGGGAAACAAGAGATTATGGATTAATAACTGCCGTGCATTATTATACTAAAAATAATGATACCATTGTTGAAGATTTGGAGAAGGTTATTGAATCCGGAGTAGAATCTTCATCAGCACTACTTCAATTTAATACTTTGCCTCCTTCTTTAGATATATTAAAGAAAGTTGGGAAGATGGGTTTTGAGATAATATTTAAAGTTGCGGTTTCAGATAAGCAATCTTCTCAAAGAGGATATGCTGTTTGGAAAGGAGAAGATGTTCAAGATGTTGAAAGAGGAGAGGTTGTACCTTTGGTGAATCAGGTTTATGATAGAAGAGACGTTATTAGTTATGTTATGTTTGACCCGAGTCATGGAACAAATTTAGATTTAAATTTAGATGAAGGAAGTTTAGCTGTAAGATTTGGAAAAGAAATTACGGCTAGAGGAGAGTTAGATAATCTTGGATTAGTGTATGCTGGAGGAATAAATCCTAAAAATGTTGGGAAATTGGGAAGAAAATTAAATTCATTCTTTCCTAATAGGATTAGTGTTGATGTTGAAAGTGGAGTAAGAGTTGGAAATAAATTAGATTTGGATTTAGTAAAAGATTATTTAATTAATTATCAGGATGCTTTGAAAAATTGATGTTCTTTTATTCACCACATTCGTTTTTCTTTTTCTTTTTTCTTTTTTTCTTCATCAGAACTTTGCCCTATGAATGTGTTGTAGGATTTGTTCTTTTTTCTTTTTGTTCCTGGATAACCTGTTCCAGATTGCATTGCGTTTTGAGGATTGTTGTCCATTGCTAAAGAAGGTCCTGTATCGTAGCTTTGACTGTCGTCATCTGAGTTTCCTATTGTGTCATAATCTCCTCCGGCTGTTGCATAGTCATCTTGGATTCCATATTGAGCTAGGTCTTGATTGTCGTCTTCTGATTCTGTTGGAATATCTCTTAGGCCTTGTTCTAAAGTGTTTTGAGGAATTATGTTTGAGATTTTTAATGATGGGTCTATGATTTTTGTTTTTGTTGGTTGAGAAGGATTTGTTTCTTGTATCTCTTGTATGATGTTTTCTAGTTCTTCTTTAGAAGATTTTAGTTCTAGGATGGTTGTTTTTGGTTTTGGTTTCTCTTTTTTTGGAGTCTCTTTTTCTTTTGGATTATCATTCTTTTTTGTCATAGAAAATTAAGGTTAATGAATTATTTAATATTTGTGGTGTTTGTGGTTTGATTGTTTTCCGCCTCCTTCGGAAGGCCGTGCTCGCACTTTTCCCTTCCGCCCTGTTGCAGTTTTGAAAAGTTGTTAGAGGGTTTATTTTTTCAGAGGAGTAGATTTGGTTGTTATGATGTGATTGGTTGTTATGAGAAGATTCGGTTTTGTTTTTAAGAAAAATAAATAATTAACTAAACCCAAATAAATTTTCAATCTGACTTGTTGGTGGCCTGCCTTCAAAGTCAAAGGTGTAAGGGATTGAAGCCATGCCATGTCCTTTTTTGTATTTATCATATAAATCAAAACATCCGTTTTTTCCTGCGGCTTCTGCCATGTTACGAATATAAGCTTCGGAGTAAGAGTCTTTTTTTATTCCTTTTTTTAATCTTTTTTCTTTTTCTTCATCTGATTCTTTCTTTTTTTTGGGTTTTGTGAAAATAGCTGAGAATGGATTATCAAATTGTTTTTTTTCTTTTTCTGGTTCTTTTTTACCGACTAATTCATCAATGTCGACTTGTAATTGTGATAATGAGTCGTCTGTCATTCCTTGAACTAATTTTAGGGCATCATGTAAATCTGAATCTTCCATTTTTTTATTTAACATGAATAATTCTTCGTCGTTTAGACAATATGCACTAAATTCAACTTCAACTCTTCCTCCAAAGGTGTAGTGTTGTCCGGTTTTGCTTGGGATTCCTCTGAATAAGAAATTAACAAAATATACTGGATGATATTTTCTGATTTTATTTTTTATTTTTGCGAATTCTGGAGGTAGATGTTTATTATCTACTGATCCTTGAATGTCGAATGGATTTCCTTTTCCCATTAAAGTTATTTGCATCATTAGGGTATTGAAGACTGTGACTAGTTCTGCCCGGCTACTTAGTCCTTCGTCTCCTGCTAATTGTTCTGCTGCTTTTAGGTATGGTTTTGCCCATCTTGCTTGCAATCTTAGGGAATCAACTTGACTTTTTAGATAAGTTTTTTCTATTTCAAATCTTTTTTCTAGTTCTGATCTGCTTCTTCCTATCCATTCAAAAAATTCTTGGACCCTTGGTTTTAAAATTCTTTTTACTCTATCATTTAAATCTAATCCATCAACATCTTTTACGTCTTTGACTATCATGAATGCATCTCTTAAGGTTACGAATTGTAAGTTTCCTGAAGCCATTGCGTTTAAACTTCCTTGTCCTCTTTGGATGTCTACTTTGTCCATCCATATTTGTTTTAGTGCTAACATTCCTGCTTCTGCAGTATCTTTGTTTTTAGAATCTGCTGCTTCGTAATGGCTTAATCTCATTTTGAATTCTTTTAAGTCATAGATTAGATTTATTACGCTTTTTAGAATTGCGTTGATTGTTGCCATTACTCGTGATGCTTCTTGTTGCATGTGGCTTGCTTTTCCTTGGATTTCTGAGAAATGTCCTCCTCCAACTGATGATGCGAAGTTGTCTACTAGTTTTGTTACTGGGAATCCTGATTTATTTGCAAAGTCTAATAACCAGAAATAGACTGGTTCTAGTGTTTCTGTTGATGAGTCGTAGATTAGTTTTAGATCTAAATCTGAGTCTTTTGTCTTATAGTGAGGACTTATTTCTTTGATTATGTTATCTATTTCTCCCATTTTTATATGAATAGTAAGAAAGAATTGTTTATAAAATATTGGGTTATTTGACTTTCTTTATCATGTCCATCATAGACTTTCTTTCGAACTTTGTGATTTCTCCGGTGTTTGAGTCGATGTGGATGTTTAGAATTATTAGGTTTTCTAGCATGCAGGTTAGATTCCAGATTTGTTTTTGGTTATAGGTTTGTAGGACTGCGATTATTTTGTTTAGTTTTGCTGAGATTCCGTTGTCTAGGGCTTTTAGGCCTACAAGATTTTTTAATTCTGTTGTGTCGATTTTTATTTGTTGTTGGATTTCAGTTAATTGAGGTCTTGTTGGGTCGTCTATTAATTTGTCTTTATTGATTTTTATTTTATTGTCTTTTAGAGTGAACGTGAAGATATCATCCTTGGTTTTGTAGTCTAAGGTTTCTTTGTTGTCGTTTGATAGAAAATCTAGTATGAAGAAACCGGCTACGAGTTGGGCATCAGGGTTTTGCTGTTTGAAGTTTTGAAATGTTTCTGATTCTTGGACTTTTTGTAGTAGTGTGGTGAATGACATGGGTTAAGATAATTGTTTAGGTTTATAAAAATTGTTGTTGGGATTTGATTATACAAAGCTTTATTAAAGCTAATTATTCGGTTATTCTATGGTAAATATAGATAAAGATTCGTTGGAAAAGGCTTTGAATTCTGGGGCTGCTGAAAGTTCTAAAACTGAAAGTCCTGAACCTCAGGCTCAATTATCTCCTGAAGAGGAAATTGGTTTTCATAAGGGTGCTTTGAATACTTTGGCTGCTGAAAGGAATGAATTGTTTAAAATGATTCAGAATGTTGAAGCAATTATGCAAGCACATGTGAAAAGGTTGGAGGAGTTGGGTGTTAAGATTGAGAGTGGGAAGAAATAAATTGTGTAGGGCTGCTAAGATAGGTTGCAAAAAGTGTTACATGGAATATATTTTTACTTGTGAAAATTAGAATGCAAAGTTTTTTATACTTACTATTCTTATAGTAATTAATTAACACCATGGGTTCTGTAAAAGGACCCCATGCTTTTTTAAAATGGATTCTAAAAAGAAAAATATTATTGTTTATATTGATGGGAGTAATTTTTACTTTTCTATTAAAAAGACATTTAATTGTAAGATTGATATTGAGAAGTTCTGTAAGAAACTTGTAGAAAATAATGAGTTGGTGAAGATTAATTATTATATTTCTCCGATTGTGCAGTCTAGTAATCCTAAGATGTATGCAGAACAACAAAGTTTTTTTGAAAAACTAAAAAAGATAGATAAATTGAATATTATTTTTGGTAGGCTTGAAAAACATAAAAAAGATGGAAAAATAATTTATGTTGAAAAAGCAACAGATATAAATCTTGCAAGAGATTTGATTTTTGATTCTATTGATAATAAGTATGACAAAGCCCTTCTTATTTCAAATGATGGAGATTTTTCAGGAGTTGTCTCTTCTATAATTAATAGACTTGATAAAGAAATCGTTTATGTTGCGATTGGGAATAAAAAATCTATATCTTATCATTTAAAGAGAGTAGCTTCATTAACTCTTAATATTAAGGATAATTTCATCAAAGATGTAATAATAAATTAAAAAATCTCTAACAATTATTTTTTTATATGATAAAATATCCTTATATTCATAAGTCGCTATCGCATCCAGAAAATTCTTAATTTTCTGACTCTTCGGTTCTAAAGAACCTTCAGATAAAGGTATTGCACCAGATTGCTAATCCTATGCCCTCTTTTCAGCTTCTTCAATTATACTTTTAACAAATTCTTCTGTGTTGATGTTTTTAACTTTGCTGTTATGTCTTACTGCTAAAGTGTTGTTTTTTTCTTCTCTGTCTCCGATTGTAATTATGTAAGGGATTTTTTCTATTTCAGCTTGTTTGATTTTTCCTCCGATGGGTTCGCTTCTTAAATCTGTGTCTACTCTAAATCCTTTGTCTTCTAATTCTTGTTTTAGGTTTTCGCAAGATTTGTTATTTTTATCTGTGAAATTAATTATTCTTATTTGTTTTGGTGCAAGCCAAAGTGGGAGGTGTCCGTTTGTATGTTCTAGGAGAATGCCGATGAAACGTTCTAAACTTCCGTAGATTACTCTGTGGAGCATTATTGGTTTTTTTGTTTTGTTGTCTTTGTCTATGTAGTTTAAGTCGAATCTTTCTGGCATTGCGAAGTCTAATTGAATTGTTGCTGTTTGCCAAGTTCTTCCTAATGAGTCTTTGATATGGAAGTCTATTTTTGGGCCGTAAAAAGCTCCATCTCCTTTGTTTATTTTGAATTTGATTTTGTCTTTTTTTAATGTTTTTTCTAAAATTGATTCTGCTTTATCCCAGATTTTTTCATTGCCTATTTTCTTTTCTGGACGAGTTGAAAGTTCCACTGTGTATTTGAATTTGAATAATTTGTAGAATTTGTCTACTAAATCTATTATTTTTTTTATTTCTTGTTCTAGTTGTTTTTCTGTGCAGAAAATGTGTGCATCATCTTGAGTGAATTGGATTACTCTGAATAGTCCTGCTAAAACTCCTGAGAGTTCTTGTCTATGGACTATTCCTAATTCTCCTACTCTTAATGGTAAATCTTTGTAAGATTTTGGAGTTGATTTGTAAACTAACATTCCTCCTGGGCAGTTCATTGGTTTTACTGCGAATTGTCTTTTTTCATATTCAGATAAGAAGATGTTGTCTTTGTATTTATCCCAGTGTCCTGAAATTTGCCATAATTTTTTATCTAGGATTTGAGGTGTTGAAATTTCTTGATATCCTGCTTTTTTATGTTCTTCTCTCCAGAAATCTATTAATTTATTTTTTATGATTAACCCGTCATTGTGCCAGAAAACCATTCCAGGTGCTGTTTCTGAAAATGAGAATAAGTCCATTTGTTTTCCTAAAATTCTATGGTCGTTTTCTTTTAATTCTCTTGAATCTAATTTACTTTTAGAAATTTCTCTTAGTAATTGTTTGTAGTTGTCTGTTTCTGTTTCTTCTGGAATTTCTCCTGAAAAATGAAGTTCTCTTGATAATTCTGATAGTGGGTGTCCTTTTACTTTTAGTTCAAATTCTTTGTAATAGCCAAAAGGAGCTCTTGTTATTTTGAAATCTTTTGATAATTCCTTGTCTGCCTTTTCTAGTGTTTTTTGTGCAAAATCTGGTGTAGATAGTGAAGGACTTAAGTGGGCGTAGGGATAGAGAACTATTTCTTTTGATTTTAATTGTCCTGTGATATTTTTTATTTCTTTGACTAAGTCTTGGATTAGGTTTGGGTTTTTTTCATCTTGTTTTTCAATTGCAGTCATGATTACAAGAGGTTCTTTTATTTCTATTTCTTTTTTTCTTTTTTCTGTTAATTCCTCTGGATTTCTTAATGCTTTTTTTAGAGGTTTGAATTTTATATAATCGCAGTGTAGTGATAGGATTTTCATGTTATGTGTAGAAAGGTAGAGGTGTTTATAAGATTTTTGGAAAATTTACTAGATATTTGAGATTGGGATGATAGCAGATAACTCAAAGAAAAATATTTATATAATCATTTTTTAGATTATTAATATGCTATCTAAATTTATAAAAATTAATAATCGTGTAAAAATATGGAAAGGAGGTGTTTTCAATGAAAAATAATGATGAAATAAAGAAGGCAATATATGACTATGGTGTGAGTATGGCGAAAGATATGGATAGTGAGGATGTTGATTTAGATGATAAAGAGTCTGTTGATGCAGCAGTGGATGAGATGTGGGAGACAAGTTATTGTTATGCTGAATCATTTGAACATGTATTAGATAAGCTAGAAGAAGGTCTTGGGGATAGATATAATGATTTAAATAAAGAACTAGATCTTGATTCTGAATTTAATAAGGGTTTTATAGAAGGGATGAAACAAAAGTAGTTGTTTGATGTAACCAAAACATTTAAATACATCGTATACGATTAGTATACATAAAGTTAATAGTAAAATGGTGACGTCGAGCGAAACAACTGTTAAGGTAAGTAAATGGTTAATCCAGTCTATAGATAATCATATTAATAAGAATAATAAAAATAAATCTGAATTTCCTTCTAAAAGGAATTTTGTTGATAGGGCGATAATAAAATTATTGGAGGAACGGGGTGTGGATTTGGATAAGTGAGGTTGGGGTTTATGATGGATTATAAATTTGGTGAAAAAATGCAAACAAGTGAAGAAGTTGATAAGGCAAGAGAATTGTTTAAGATTTTGGAGATGCGGAGTAGGAAATCTGTTGCGAAGAATGCGGTTAGATTGCTTTGTATTCAGGAATTGATTAGGGATTTGAAGAATTGATTAAGCTAAATATTTATCTATATCTTTCTTAGCATCTTTCATTTTGGCTTGATGTTGTTTTAGGAAATTGTTTATTGTATCTATTGTTAGGGCTTTGAGTTCTCCTGTTAAGAGTTTTCCTGATTTGTAGTTGTTGTAGATTTCTTTTAGTTTATTGTCATCTTGCTCTAGGATTTTTAGATATTGATATGAAACGTCTATGTCTGGGTTTCCGCCTTTTTTTCTGTGTTCTTCTAAAGTTGGTTGTCCTCCTGAAAAAGCGTATTTGTTTATTTTCTTTTTGACTTCTTTTGGTGAATCTGTTGATGCTATGTATGATGTTGGGTCTGATGCAGACATTTTTCCTCCTTTTAGTCCTGAAATGAAAAGGTTGTAAGTTGAGGATAATTGTGTGAATTTTGGGTTTTTTACTCTTTTTGAAATGTCTCTTGTTAATCTTATATGTGGGTCTTGGTCGATTCCAACTGGGACTATTACTGGGCAGATGTTTTCGAATTCTTTTAGTTGAGGATGTAGCATGTCTGAAGCTTGTAATAATGAGGAGAGCATTTTTCCTGGTGTGATGTCGCCGTAGACTGCTTTGAATTCATTGAATGTTGCGTGGTTTGATAATAGGTTTTGGAGTCTGTAATATGCGTTTGATTTTTTTGCGTCTTTGCTTCTTTCTGATTGGAAATAGATTTCGCAGTTTTGTGGTTTTAGTCCTAGTGCGATATAGTTTAAGATGTAATCTTCTGCGATTTTTTTGCTTTGTTCTAGTGATTGTCCTCTAGCATTGTAGGCTTCAATGTCTGCTACTGCTATGTAAATTTTTGCACCTAGGTTTTGGTAGAAAACCATTTGTCTTGCTATAATCATATGTCCTAAGTGGAATTTTCCTGTTGGCATTAATCCTGTCATCATGACGAACTTTTTTTTGTTTTGGATTGCTTGTAGAATTCTTTGAATGTCTCTGTGTGCGAAAATTATTTTTCTTCTAAATAGTATTTCTTTGTTGAAAATTTCAGGAAGTTGATTTAATGGTGAGATTCCAAATTCTTTTATTAGTTTTTTGTAGTTTATATCACCTTTTATTTCCCAGGGGTTGAATTTGTTTGTTGGCATGTTTATAGATGGGGAGGAGGATATTTAAAGTTTGTTGAAGGAAGACTTAGTTGTTTTATTATTGCGTCGCTCCCGCGCCCGGACAAGTCCAGGGCGCTCCGCTGTTGAATATTGAAATCTTATAAAATTAAATAAATGAGTTTAGTAGATTTCAGTTGTTATTAATCTGGAGGATTTGTTTGAGATATTTTTATAATTGTTTTAATTCACCACTTGCAACACGTATCAAAATGTATACTCTAGAACCATATACTTTATAAAGGGTATTTTCGGGAGTATAGAATAATTAAGTATTAATGAGTGGTGATGTGGGGTGATTATTGGTGAGGTGTGATGGTGATGAGGTGTAGAGGTGTGGAATGCCACATGAAAATAAAATCATTAAAAAATACGAAGATAAAGAAAAGGAATTATTTGGGTTTAGGACTGGCCTTATTTATGTTGATACTTCTTTCTGTTAGTTTGATTGCTTCGCAGGAAACTCGGTTATGGTCTGAGAATATTTATGATATTAGAAATTTTGTTAATGAGAAAGCTTCATTACTTGGATATACTCAAGTTCCAGTGTCTTTTAATGGGCAAGGTTTTGTAAGTAATGATGCTGTTACTGCAGATAAGGTTTGTGATTTGGCGGGCTATAAAACTGTTGAATCTAGAGGTTGTGTTAATGAGGATGGAAAATGTATTTTTACAACTCCTTATAATAATGTTGTTGGTGTTTGGGATGTTTCTGAGAATGATTTTGAGATGGTTAGTGCTGTTGGTAAAACTTGGCTTGCATCTTTGACATGTTCTGATCCTTTTGAATGTTTTAATGATAATGATTGTGATGATAGTGATTCTTATACTGAGGATGTTTGTTTGAATGCTGGAACTGCAGAGAGTTCATGTTCAAATGAAGAGATTGTTTGTAAGGCAGATAATGAATGTGGGAGTGACGGGTATATTGGTGGGAATGTTTGTAGTTCTGGAAATGTTTATAGAAATTATAGAGATTATGATTGTTTGAATGCAGGGACTGCTGATAGTTCTTGTTCAAGTTCGGTTTATTTGAAATTGGTTGATAGTTGTAATTATGGATGTTCAAATGGTGCGTGTGTTGTTCCTACTAAATGTGCTAATGGAATTGATGATGATGGTGATGGTTTAGTTGATTTGGATGATGCTGGATGTGATTCTATTTTTGATGATGATGAAAAGGATTGTTATTCTAATCTTGATTGTGGTGTTGATGAATGTTCTGGAGAGCCTAATTTTTGTAGTAATGGTGATGTTTATCAGGATTTTAATTTTTTTACTTGTAATAATGCTGGATTTAATAATGCTTTTTGTTCTAGTGTTGTTAATGCTCAGAAGATTTTTGAGTGTGGTGAAGATTATTATACAAGCTGGGAAGGAAATTATTGTAAAGATGATGATGTTTATCATAAGAGAAATTATGTAGAAAAAGGTTGTTCTATTGGTGCGTGTTTTTCAAATGTTTTTGAGAAAATAGAGAAAGTGAGTGAATGTGATTATGGTTGTTTTAATGGCGATTGTATTGAGAGCACTTGTGAGGACAATGATATAGATAATTATGATAGTTGTAATCCTGGAGAGCCTGGAGATGATGGTAAGGATGCAGATTGTAATGATAATGATTCTAATGTTAATCCTGGAGCTTTGGAAGTTTGCAATGGTGTAGATGATAATTGTGATGGTGTTATTGACGAAGGAGATGTTTGTGTTACTGAATGTAATGATGGAGTTGATAATGATAATGATGATGCAGTGGATTCTGAAGATCCTGGATGTTGGGATGATGTTGAGGATTCTACTAGTTATAATCCGGATTTAGATGATGAGTCAAGGGCAGGTTCTGTTTGTTGCGATGATGATGATTGCGGTGTAGAAGGTTATGTTGGAGATGATTTTTGTGATGAAGGTAATGTTTATAGAAACTTTGAGGAATTTTTTTGTAATAATGCGGGGCTTGGAACAAGTTATTGTACTAATTTGTTAACTGCTCTTTTAATTGAAGATTGTGGTGAGAATTATTGTGAAGATGATTATAGCAGAGAATTTTGTAAGAATGGAGATGTTTATGGTGAGAAGACTTGTTATGATACTGGATGTTCTGATGGTGGATGTTTTAGTGATAGTTTTGAAACTTCTGAGAAAATAGAGAATTGTGAATATGGATGTTCAAATGGTGAGTGTAAGGAAGAGGAAGAAGATGAAGATGATTCTTGCACTGTTCCTGGAGAATGTGGAAATGAGGAGTTTCAGAGAGATTTTGAAGATAGTGGAATTTATGATTATAATTCAGATAGAGAAGTTTTAGATATTGATTATAATAATGTGAATTATGATTTGACTGGAGATTCGGTTCAAAACCTTGGAAGTGTTGATGAATCTGGTTCAGAGAAGGGCTTTGATTCTTTTACAATTGTGATTTTTATTTTGATGATTCTTATTGTTGTTCTTGTAATTTCTATTATCATTGCTATTTTGTTTAGGGCAGGGTAGTAAGTTTTAAGTATTCTATGAAAAAGTAATTATATTTTAAACACCGAAAACATTTAAATAACCATTTACCTTAGATTATTTATGAAAAAGAGATTCGTTGTGTTAACTTTAGTCTTAGTATTATTTTTTATAACAACGGTTTCGGCAGGAGTGTATTTTTCGCAACCTGAAGAGAATTATAATCTTGGAGATAATATAATTGTTAACCTTACAGTTGAGCCTATTGAGGCTGGTTTTCCTGAGATTACATTGAATTGTGATGGTGAATCTGTGATGGTTCTTCCTAGTTCTTATAATAATGGAAAGGGAGTTATTGAATTTCCGTTGACAAGTTCTTGGATAGAAGATATGAATGGTGATTGTTATTTTTTAGCTGAGTTTTCTAATGATGTAAATGGAAAAAGCCGAGAGTTTAAAATATCAAATGAGCTTGATGTTTCTCTTTCAATTGATTCTTTTTTTGCAGAACCTGGAGAGACTATTACAATAAATGGGAATGCTAGAAGATTGAATGGAGTTGGAGTTAATGGTGAAGTTGAGATAACTATTCCTTTATTGAGTAGATTTAATGTTGTTGAAGAGGTTGTTTCTAATGAGACTGAAAGTTCTAATGAAAGTGAATCCAATGAGAGTTCTGTTGAAGTTGAGGGCTCTGTGGATAATGGGGCTTATTATGGGCAGATTAGTGGTGGGGATTTTTCAGTTGTTATAACTCTTCCTAAAGATATTCCTGCAGGAGACTATAGAATTGATGCATTAGCATTTGAAGAGCAAGATGGGGAGAGGACGAGTGAAGGGCTTTCAATGGCAAATTTAAATGTTTTTCAAATTCCTACAAGTATTGATGTTGCATTAAACAATCAAAATTTTGATCCTGGAGAGAGTTTAAATTTTAAAGCTATTTTAAAAGACCAAACAGAAGTTATTATTTCTGAGGAAATTTCAGTTATAATTAGTGATGAGGCAGGTATGAGAATTTTTGAACAGATAGTTTTGTCTGAAGATACTTTTGATTTTGTTATTAAAACAAATCAGAGTGCAGGTTATTATGAGATACTTGCTTCTAGTAATGAATTAGAATCTTTGAAAAGTTTTTATATAAATGAGAAAGCAATTGTTTCTTTGGTTTTGGATAATGAGACTTTGATTGTTACTAATGTTGGAAATATTCCTTATAAAAAAGATATTCAAGTTGATTTGAATGGTAAACCTTTTGTTAAGTCTTTGAATTTGGAGTTGAGTGAGTCTCATAGTTTTAAATTGACTGGAGCGAATCAGGAATATGATATTAAAATTAGTGACGGAGAAACAGAGTTAGTACAACAA
>JABIDS010000018.1 GCA_018651605.1 archaeon
AATTAACCCGCCCCCCCCGACATTCCATCCCACTACATTCCGCCATTTCCCCTTCTTGATAAATTCTTGCAATAAGTTTACCTTCAAAAGAATAATCTCCAACCTCAAATTTTTTTGATCCTCCTAACCAATTCCTAACTCCATACAATCCTCCAACAACTCCTCCAACAACACCTAATGAAACAAAAGGATGATCTCTTACCAATTCACTTAAGGCTTCTAATACCATAAAATCTTAACAAGGAACCAATATTTAAATATTCCCTATTAAAAATCTCACCAACAAGTAACAAATTCTAACCCTTCTAAACTCCATCAACAATCAACTTACAAGCTTCATAAAAATTATCAACAACAACCTGCTGAGAATCCAGACAACTCTTAATTTCCTCAACAGCCTCCCCATTCAAACCATTATAAACTAAAATTCCTTTTCCACCAGCATTAACTCCAGTTTCAACATCTCGAATCCTATCCCCTATATAATAAATTTTATCAAAATCAGATAACAAACAACCAATTTCCTTACAACCTTTTTCCAACATTCCAATTCCAGGCTTCCTATCTCTCAATCGAACATCATCCATTGCAACAACCCACTTATTCTCCAAATAATTTTCAATCTTATGTTTCTTAGCATAATCATATCCAACATACAATCCCGATTGCCAACTATCAATCTTAATACCTTTTTCAACAAGAACACTCCAAATCTCCTTATTAACTTTATTAATCCTATTTAAATCATAAATCCCTCTAGATAAACCACTTCCTTGATCCGTAGCAACAACAATTTTCAAACCTTCACATTCATTCAACAACTTAATTCCTTCAACAACACCTTCATGAATTTCCAATTCATCTTTCCAATTCTCACTAGAACCAAAAAATCCAGAATCCTTATTAATAGTTCCATCTCTATCAATTCCAACTAACACTCTTCTAACCATAAAATTTCAACTACATAAGTCTTTTTAAACATTATCTATTAAAATTCAATATGAATAAGAAACCAAAAATTTGCTTTGTAACATCTTTTTTCTATCCAACACTCGGGGGCGTTGAAACCCACATTCAAAATACTGCTAAAGAACTTATAAAATTAGGATACACCTGTGAGGCATATGTTTCAAACATGGATCGAGATAAAAGAATAAAACATGCCCCAAACGAAATAGATAAAATAAAAATAAAAAGATTCAGAAGTTGGATAAAATTCAGTTTCTCAGGAATTTTCTTCCCAGGACTCTTCAAAGCAATCACAACATCTAACGCAGACATCTTTCATGTTCACGGATACAGACATCCCTTTAATTTCATTTTCTGGTTCACAAAAAAACCAGTATTCATAACACCTCACTGGCCAGTCTACAAAGGACAAAGAAAAAAATGGGCACAACTAATTGTAGACGCCCTAGACAAATTCATGGGAAAATACATATTCAAACAATTCTCAAAAACATGCGTAGTCACAGAATTAGAATCCCCTTGGGTAGAATCATTCAATGTAAAAAAACAAAACATAGTCTTAACTCCAAACTGCATACCTGATTTTTATTTCAAAAAATATTCTCCTCAAACCTTCAGAAAAAAATATAAAATAAAAAAAGACGAACTAGCAATAATCTCAGTTTCAAGATTACATCCAAGTAAAGGTATAGACCAATTTGTAAAAACAGCAAAACATTTCCCCAAAGCAAAATTCATAATAATCGGCAAAGATGGAGGATTCCAAGAACACCTACAACAACTAATAAAAAAACTAAACATAAAGAACATAATCATCACAGGAGAAGTCTCAGAACAAGAAAAGATTGAAGCCTATGCAGGAGCAGACATATTCTGCTCACCAAGCCACTATGAAGCTTTCTGCATCTCAATCTTAGAAGCCATGTCTCAAGGATGTGCAGTCCTAACAAGCAACGCAGGAGGAATGCCGTGGGTTGTTGGAGAGGAAGGACTAACATTCCAAGACTATAACTTAGATGATTTCAAAAACCAATTATCAAAACTCATCAACAACAAACAACTAAGAAAAAAGTTCCAACAACAAGGAATAGAAAAAGCAAAAAAGTTTAAATGGAAAAATACCGCAAAAGTTTTAGATAAGGAGTATAAAAAACTACTCCACAAAAAATGAAAACCTTCAACCTAACCCAATTAAAACAACAAATCCAAAACTACAAACAACAAAACAAAAAAATAGTTTGGACAAACGGATGTTTTGACTTATTACATTCAGGACATCTCCACTTCCTCAAAAAAGCAAAACAGCAAGGAGATATCCTTATTGTTGGTTTAGACTCGGACAATTCTATAAGACAATTAAAAGGATCAACTAGGCCAATCATCCAAGAACAACAAAGAGCAGAAGCCCTAGAAGCCCTAGAGTTTGTAGACTATATCTTAATAATACAATTCGGGGAAATAAAAACAATACTTCAAGAATTAAAACCAAACATATACGCTAAGTCTAACACAACTAAATTATGCAACATAAGTAAAGAAGAACAAGAAAACATTAGTCAACACACTAAAGAAATAATTATCCCAAATGAAATATCTAAACCTTCAACAACAAAACTAATACAAAAGATAACAAATCAAACCCTTTTCAATAAAAGCCAAATTAAAACCCTTCCATTATGTTCAAGACAAAACAAATTATCTATTCAAGAAATCGCTATAAACCCGAAAGACTCCCCACAATTAGAATATAACCCCTTAATAGAAAAAATAGCAAAAGAAATAATTAAAGCAAAAAATAACAACAAACCAATAATAATTTCCTTCGGAGCTCATCTAATTAAAAATGGACTTTCATTAGTTTTAAAAAAATTCATAGAAAAAAATTATGTCACACATTTAGCTACAAATGGTGCAGGCTCAATACATGATTGGGAATTCGCATTCCAAGGAAAATCCACAGAAGATGTTGAAAAATATGTTAACCAAGGACAATTTGGAATATGGGAAGAAACAGGCAAATATATTAATTTAGCAATAATTTTAGGAGCATTAAAAAATAAAGGTTATGGGGAATCTATATCTGAAATGATAAACAACAACAAGCTAACCATTCTCTCCAACCTACCAAATAATATAAAACAAAAACTTACGCAACAAAACATCTTCCCAAATCAAACAATAAACATAAACCATCCATATAAAAATTACAGCATCCAATATTCTGCATACAAAAACAACATTCCATTCACAATCCATCCAGGATTTGGATACGATATAATTTATACACACCCATTAAATGACGGAGCTTCAATAGGAAAAACATCAGAAATAGATTTCTTAAAATTTGTAAACTCAATATCTAATTTAGAAGGTGGAGTTTATATCTCAATTGGCTCTGCAATCATGTCCCCAATGATTTTCGAAAAAGCCTTATCAATGGCAAGAAATACTGCAAAACAGGAAAATAAAGAAATAAAAGATTTCATGATTATTGTAAATGACATTCAACAAGGAAACTGGGACTGGAACTCCAAAGAAGAACCCAACCAACAAGACCCTGCATATTATCTAAGATTCTGCAAAACATTTCACAGAATGGGGGCAAGAGAAATGCATTACATACAACAAGATAACAGAGATTTTTTATTAGGGCTTTATTTTGAATTGGAAAGATTAGAAAATTAGTATAAACCTAAGCAACATAACTATGTTCAGAAATTAATTCTTTAAAAGATTCTAAACCGTTTTCATAAAGTTGCTTAGATACTCGAGTTTTTACTTTTGAGAAATTTAAACCTTCTTTATAAAGTTGCTTAGATACTCGAGTTTTTACTTTTGAGAAAGTAAGATCTAATAATTGAAAAGGAAAATTTTCAATAATATCAAATAGTTCACTTTCATTTTTTGCTATTTTACTAATCCTCTTACAAAAGTCCTCAATAAACTGGCTTGACCCTTTAAATTTCCCATAAGTAACATAATTTCCTTTCTCAGTTTGACAAACTTGAAAATTTAAACTTACACCATTACAGTGAAATTCAGACCTAGGTCTAGGCATTTGAAAACCACGCCCCTTTGCAATGCATTTACCTTTAAAAGAATAATCTCCAACTTTCATAGGTTTAAATTCAGGTCTTGCACTATACCATTTAAATGTATCATTCAATCCAACCCCAATAGCCACTCCAACTCCCAAAGAAATCAAAGGTTGTTCTCTCACTAATTCACTTAAAGTTTCTAACATAATTTTAAACCAAAAAACCAATATTTAAATCTTCTCTATAAAAAATCCAACTAATCAGTAACAAAATCCTCTCTCAATCAAATTAATCTCTCAAAACCCAAAAGATAAAATACACACACTATCAAGAAAATTAGAAGATTGGGTTAACGAAGCTTCCCAATCTGACATAGAATAAGTTGTGAGCCAAAGGCGAACGCAATTTAATACAACACCTCAATAATTCTTAAAAACCCTCTCCAATAGATTTAACCATGAACATCACACTAATCTCCACCGCCACCTACCCTTCAGACCAAGGAATAAGAACAATCTCTTCAGTCCTAAAATCCCAAAAACATAAAGTAAAAATAATCTTCCTAGCTTTCACAGAAAACTATTCAAAATTCTATCCTCAACAAGTCCTAAACCAAATCATAAATCTATCTAAAAACTCAGACCTAATAGGAATAAACTCTTTTGCCTCAACAGCACCAAGAGCAATCCAAGTAATCAACAAATTAAAACCCCTTAACATACCAATCGTCTGGGGAGGAATCCACGCCACTATTAGCCCAGAACAATGCATCAATCATTGTGACATAGTCTGCGTAGGAGAAGCAGAAGAAACAATCATAGAACTAACTCAAGCAATACAAAAAAACAAATCAATAAACAAAATTCCCAACCTATGGGTAAAGCAAAACAACAAAATAATAAAAAACCCTGTAAGACCTCTAATAGACAACCTCGATTCCTTACCTCCAGTAGACTATGACATCCAAGACCATTACATTCTAGAAAAAAACAAAATCACAAAATTCAAAGAACAACACTTAGACGGACAAATTTTCTTCTTAACAGGAAGAGGTTGCCCATACGGATGCGCCTATTGCTCAAACGACCAATTAAACAAGTTATATGAAGGAAAAAGAAAACAAATACTAAGATGGCATTCTCCAGATTATATAATCAATGAAATAATAAATTTAAAAAAAAGATTCAAAACACTTTCCTATTTTGACATAAGAGACGACACATTCTCAATGCGTCCAACAGAACAAATAAAACAATTCTGCAAACAATATAAGGAAAAAGTAAACATGAGATTTAAATGCCTAACAGACCCACACACAGTATCAAATGAAAAAATAAAAGCATTAGTAGATGCAGGATGCACAGATGTTATAATCGGTATACAGGGAATAGAAAAAGTAAACAAAGAAATCTACCACAGAAATCAAACAGATGCTCAAGTCCTAAATGCAGCAAAAATAGTAAACAAATACAAAGACAAACTCGCAGTAATGTACGATGTAATAACAACAAACCCCTACGAAAAACCTGAAGACATAATAAACATGATTCGTCTTCTCCAAGAAATACCTAAACCCTATTTCCTTTCAGTAAACAACTTAGTCTTCTTTACCTCCACACCCCTTTACTGCAAAGCAAAAGAAGACGGAATAATAAAAAAACATGAAGATTCGGCATCAAACCTAAACTACTGGGACAGAGCATCCCACATAAGATTAAAAAACAAAAACATGTATCTAAATCTAATCCTAAATTTAATGCGTGGCTCAGCAACAAATTCAAGATTCGGCCCAATGCCAAACAAACTAATCAACTACCTTCTAAAACCTCAAAGAATCCAAAGAAACCTTAGAAATCCTACATTAACAAAAACAGTCCTAATCGCAGTAGGATTCTCAGACAACATCAGAGAAAAAATCCTAAAACCAACTTACAGGGCATTACCTTTATCATTTAAAACTTGGTATGATAAAATTAGATATAGGGTTTAATCCTCCAAACAATCAACAACCTTCTCCGCAGTATATCTTATTCCATCTAAAGTCCCATACTTAGCCTTCAACTTAGCATTATACTTTCCAACACTTTCAGACAACTCTAAAGATTTTTCCAAAGCATCATGAGCATTATCTTCAATTATTGCTCCTAATCCCAAATCCCTCATACTCCTTTCATTAAAAATCATTTCAGGGTCATCCCCTTCCTGATAAGCAGGACTAATAAATCCTTTTTCACTCAATTGCGAAAGCCAAACACTGCTCCATCCAGCACGAGCATATTGAGCAACAATATTCGGATTGTTAATTTGGCTAGGACCTAAATCATTAACTCCATAAATTCTCATCCCAAAATCTCCAATAGCATCATAAATATCACTTTCCATAATACCTTCAATACCTGTTTCCAAAAAATAAATCCCCTTTCCAGAAAGCTCAGTATTATTTTCCTTAGGCGGATGAATAAATGGAGGTGTTAAAACTTCATTAACTCCTAATCTTCTAGCTTTATCATAACTAAAAACCCCTGGCTCATTTGAAAAAATAATCCTTTGACTCTTAATCATTTTCCTAGCAACAGAAAATACATCTATTATATCAATATCCCTATCCATCCATTCCTCTAAGTAAGCCCTTCTCAACAATTCATCAAAAGGTCCAGCGCCTCCAGCAGTATAAAACTGATTAGGTAATCCTGTTTGTATCCTATTATTTAACCCTAACTGAAAAGAACAATCTCTTAAATCAATTTCTTCAAGAATTCTTTTATCCAACCCTTTTTGAAAAGAGGATTGATAAAGTCTCTCAATCTCCCTAACACCATCCAAATGCTCCCACATTTCAGTTTCAACATCAGAATAATTTTCAGCCAAAAATTTCAAATGCTCTTTATAATCTTTCCCCTTAAACATCAATTTTTCAAGCAACTCTCCCTGCCCCCCATCCAACCAAATTTCATCAGGATGCTTTTCTAAAAAATTTTCAGAAACATTATTCTCAATTTCTGCTTTCATAATATCTTCTTGTATTCCAGGATAAACCAACGGAACAACAATCTGCAATCTCTCCAACCCTCTCTCCTCTCGAACATCATTTGCAGAAACAGCCCACTCAATACATCTTGAATAAGGCCCATTTCCATGAGTAAAAGTAGTATTAATATAACTCATAAAACACACAAAAAAACTAACTTTTTAAAACAATCTCAATTACAACCTATACATCCCACAATACATATTCAGCCTAAACAAATCTTAAAAACCTTATCTTCAAATAATTATCATGTAAATAACAAGTTCATCACCAAAAATTTCTTTGGGAAATTTTTGAATCCTAAAACGCTTTGTGTTTTAGTAGATTTTAACGAAGTTAAAATCGCAAACTTAGGAAGAGTGACTTGTGAGCATTTTGACTTTGAGAAAAATAAAAATAACAAAGTCAAAGTGCGAATTTAGGGAAACCTTAGGTTTCATACGAATATGAATATTTTAGTCATAAAAACAGGCGCACTAGGAGACGTTGTAAGAACAAGCTTCATAGCTCAAGCACTAAAAGAAAAATATTTTGATACAAAAAAAAGAATTTTCCCAAAACTCTATTGGATAACACAAAAAAACGCACTCCCATTTTTCAAAAACAATCCTTACATCGACAAAGCACTACCACAAGAAAAAAAACACCTCCTAAAAAACACCAACTTCAACCTAGTAATCAACCTAGAAGAAGATAAAGAAAACTGCAATTTTGCAAAAAACCTAAACCCACAAGAACTAATAGGATTTACAATAAAAAATAAAAAAATCCAACCTACAAAAACAACAAAAGAATGGTTCAATATGTCTGCATTAGGAGAAAAACTTCAAAACGACATTCTTAAAAAACAAAACAAAAAAACTCACAGACAAATAATTTCAGAGATAATCAAAATAAAACATAAAGAAAAATACGAACCATTTTTAAGACTCACTCAGGAACAAAGAATATTTGCAAATCAATTCTTAAGAAGATATAATCTTAAAAGAACAGATTTAATAATTGGAATAAACACAGGTTCTGCAGACAGGTGGCCAAAGCAACTTTCAATAAAAAAAACAGCAAAATTAATAGATAATTTATATAACAAATACAAAGCAAAAATCCTTTTATTTGGAGGCCCAAACGAACAAGACAGAAACCAAAAAATACAAAGACTATCTAACTCTCCAATAATTGACACAGGATGCGGAAACAATCTAACAGAATTTCCAGCATTAGTCAGCGTATGCAACTTACTAATAACTTCAGATAGCTTAGGACTCCACATATCACTAGCATTAAAGAGAAAAACAATAGTTCTCTTAGGCCCAACATCTAATACAGAAATAGATATGTATGGATTAGGAGAAAAAGTAATCTCAGATTCAAAATGCACCGCTTGCTACAAACCAAATTGCAAAAGTATGGAAAAAATTTCCTTAAACAAAATCTTACAAAAAACAGAAACACTTCTAAAACAAAAAATTTCATTACTAATCACTGCCTTCAAAGAACCCAATATAGATCAAGCTCTAAAAGCATCCATAAACCAAAAAACAAAATACCCTTATGAAATAATTCTTTCAGCCCCAGATAAAGAAACATTAGAAAAAGCAAAAAAATATTCCAAGATTAAAACAATTAAAGACAAAGGAAAAGGAAAAAGTTTAGCATTAAATCAAGCATTTCAAGAATTAAACACCGATATATTAATTCTAACAGACGGAGATACACAACTAGGAGAAGACACTGTCCAAGAAATAACAACTCTCTTTCAAGACCCAGAAATAGGATGTGTTTCAGGAAAACCAGTTCCACAAGAATCAAGAAAAACAAAATACGGCTACTGGGCAAATTTCCTTTTCAATGCAGCTCACAGAATAAGAAAAAAAGCACACCAAAACAATTCATTCATAGAATGCTCAGGATATTTATTCGCATTTAGAAAAAAGAAAATAAGAAAAATTCCCATAGATGTAGCAGAAGATACAATTATTCCTTACATTCTCTATCAAAAAGGATATAAAATTGCATACGCAGAAAACGCAGAAGTCTTTGTAAAAAACGCAGATAACTGGAAAGATTGGATTAAACAAAAAACAAGAACTCATAAGTCTCACACAAACATAGGGGATTATGTTGACACAAAAACAACTCCTAAAATAAAAACATTCAAAAATGAAATAAAAGGAATAAAATGGCTCATAACATATCCAAGAAACACCAAAGAAATAATCTGGACAATCCAACTAGCTTTAGCAAGATTCTACAGTTGGATAAAATATTACTTAGATATAATCTTCTTCCACAAACATTATTACGATGGTTGGGAAAGAATTGAGAGTACGAAATAACAATCTATAAAAACCACCCTACCTAAACCTAAACATGCAAACACTACAAAAAAGAAAACAAAAAATAATTAAATGGACCAAAAACCCTTATAATGCAACACTACTTTTAATTCTAATTCTAGCAACAGCAATAAGACTTTACTATTTCAACTTAGTAGGAGACCAACCAGTTTGGTGGGACGAAGGAGAATACATGTCAATGGCAAAAGCAATGGCATTTAACATAGACTACAACTTTCTCCCAGTAAGGCCATTACTACTTTCAATAATCTCTGCATTCTTCTTTAAAATACATCCAACAGAATTTCTCCCAAGAGTTTTTATGTTAACATTATCATTAGCATCACTAATAGGTATCTACTTATTAGGAAAAGAAATGTATGGAAAAAAAGTCGGCTTAATAGCAGTAACTTTAATGTCCGCATCTTATCTTAATCTTTTCTATACCTTCAGACTTCTCGTAGACCTCCCATCACTAACATTCTTCACATTTTCAGCATATTTTTTCTATAAATATTTCAAAACAAACTCACATAAAATGCTTTATTTTGGAGCAATAACAATAGCATTGGGAACCTTGTTTAGAATCACAACAGCAACATTCTTATTTGCAATGGCAATTTACGTTTTATTAACACAAAAATTAAAATTCATAAAAAAGAAAGAAATTTGGATTGCCGCAATAATTTTCATATTAATCCTTACCCCTTACATCATCTGGGGATATTTACAATTCAATGGATTTATAATAACTCTTGCAGGCGCCCACAACGCACCTGCCGAAGGAACAATGATCCCAAACGGATTTTCAAACATGCTATCTTACATAAAATTATTTCCAACAACATTTTCATTGCCAGTTTTATTACTTCTAATAATCGGAATATTTCTAATGTACAACCTCTTCCTAGGACTAGACATTTTATTATTTGGCAAAGAACAAAAATTAAACAAAGATTTATTCTTACTATTAATATTCTTATTACCTATAATAAGCGTCAGTTTCTCTCTTGGAAATAATTATCATGAAGATAGATACATAATAAACTCACTACCTGCAGTTTTCATAATTGCAAGTTCAGCCATAATAACTATCTACACAATCCTAAAGAAAAAATCAAAATATTTAGCAATAGCACTTATAATATTATTTTTAGCACTAGCAATATATCCTCAATTAAAATATGCAGACAATGTAATAAAATTCAAAAAAGATTCATTTGGAGAATTCAAAACTTCTGGAATTTGGTTAAAAGATAATTCTCAACCTCATGAAGAAGTTATTACAAGTAGTTGGCCAATGACCGGATATTACTCACAAAGAAACACAAGAGGATTTATTAAAACCGAGGAAGAATTTGAACAATATAAGTCAAAACATCCCAATTTAAAATATTTCATCATTTCAGCAGCCCAAGGAAGTCCCCCATGGAGCTATGACTATGCTCAAAGGCACAACCTAACATCAATAAACGCTTATTTTGCAGACCAAGAACAACAACAACCGATCCTAGTTATATATCGTTTAGATTAGAATGATGGAAGTATAATTATCTTTATAAAATAAAATTAATACATTAAATTATGAAAAGAATATCCTTAGTAATTCCTGCATATAACGAAGAAAAATTAATAAAAAAAACTCTTATTAAACTTCATAATTTCATAAAAAAGGATGATTTAAAATGGGAAATTCTAATGGTGAATGATGGCTCAACAGACAATCTTTTAAAAGTTTTAGAAGAATTCAAACCAAGATTTTTCAAAATAGTTTCTTATAAAAAAAACAAAGGAAAAGGATTCGCAATAAAAAAAGCAATGAATTATGCTTCAGAAGATTTTATAGGGTTCATAGATTCAGATTTAGCATATTCCTTTGAAAATTTAAAAAAAGCATTATCCAAGTTAGAAACAGCAGATATTTGCATAGGCTCAAGAAGTCTAACAAAAGAAAGTAATGAACAAACAAGCATATTAAGAAAATTTTTAGGAAAAGGATTTAATATTCTTTCTAAAATAATCTTGGGACATCATTTAGGAGATACACAATGTGGATTAAAAGTTTTCAAAAAAGATGTGGCAAAAGATTTATTTTCAAACCAAACCTTGCAAGGATTTTCTTTTGATACAGAAATACTATACATAGCAAAAAAAAGGAAATACCTAATAAAAACTATAGATGCAACAGTTCTAAAAGAACATCTAGATAAAAAATCAAAAGTCAACCTTTTCTTAGACCCTATAAAAATGTTCTTAGACCTAATAAAAATAAAATTAAATGACATCCAAGGAAAATATGAAAGGGATACTTTTAAGTTTTGATTTAGAAGAATTTAATTTGCCCTTAGAATATAATTTAAACATATCTAAAGATGAACAATTCAATTTCTCACTTAAGGGATTGAAAAAAATCATTAATCTATTAACAAAACACAATATCAAAACAACATTTTTTACAACTGCAAGCTTTGCATCCAGATATCCTAAAATCATCAAAGACATTTCCAAAAAACATGAAATAGCTTCTCACAATTTACATCACAACACAAAAAACTATAATCATGATGAAGTAAAAAAATCAAAACAAATTATAGAAAAAATAATAAATAAAAAAATCTCTGGATTCAGATTTCCAAGATTACAAAAACCAGATTTTAATTCACTAAAAGAACTAGGATTCAAATACGATTCATCAATCTCCCCAACATACCTTCCAGGAAGATACAATAATTATTTTGAATCAAAAAAAATAACAATAAAGAATAAAATATATGAAATACCTATTTCAACAATGCCTTTAACAAATTTACCATTATCTTGGTTATTTATCAGATTTTTTGGATTAAATTATGCAAAGATAATAACAAAATATTCCATGAAAAATCAAAAATTCACAAATCTTTTTTTCCATCCTTGGGAATTCAACAATTTATCAAAATTAAGAATCCCATTTTACATAAAAAGAAATTCAGGAGATAAAGTATTAAAATTATTAGAAGATTATATTATTTGGGCAAAAAACAACAACTACCAATTTCAAACCTTCAACGAATTATTAAATCAATACCCTCTTCAATAGATAGAGGATAAAAATTAAAATCCTTCTCAATACCCTCATTACTACAAACCTTATTAATAAAAAAACTTTCCAAAGGGCCATTAGAAAAGCGACTTAAAACTCCTGAAAAAGGAACTTTAAATTTAACAACTTTTTTATCAATCTTCAAACAAATTAAATCAATTAATTTTACTAAACTTATCTCACTCCCCCCTCCAATAAAATAACCCTTATTCTCAAAAGAATCTTCAGAAATAATGTTCTCAATTAAAAAAACTAAATCTCCAACATAAAGTGGTTGATATAAATTATTCCCGTTTCCAAAAATAGGGAAAATAAGACTCTTTCTCAAAATATTCAAAAGAGAACCAAGCCCTTTTTTAAAATTTTCTCCATAAATAACGCTAGGACGTAATATGGAATAATTCATTCCAGAATTCCTAACAACTGCTTCAGCCATCAACTTAGAAACCCCATAATTACTTTTAAATTTAATATCAAGAGAACTTATAAAAATAATTTTCCCAACATCTTTTTCTTCACAAGCCCGAACCAAATTTTTCGTTCCTTCAACATTCACCTTCATCAATTCTCTCTTACCTCCCTCAATAAGTCCTGCTAAATGAACAACAATATCAACGTCCTCACAAGCCTTTAATAAAGATTCATAATTCATTAAATCTCCAGAAACACCTCGAACCAAACTCCTAACTTCATATCCTTTCTCAATTAATCTTGCAACCAAAACCTTCCCAACATTTCCCCTAGCTCCAGTTACCAATATCTTATTCATTTTAAAAAATTAAACTCCTTTACTTTATTAAAAAAATACCTAAAAATATATTTCAAACGAAAATAATATCCAGTAATAGCTTCCTCCTGCAACTTTAATATTTCTTTCTTAGAAAGGTTATCATGCTCAAAAACAACATGAAAATTATCATATTTATTCAAATCTTTTTCAATAATCTTCTCCTTCAACTCATCATAAAATCCAGTTCCAGGAATCGGCGTGCAAATCGTAAAATTCGCAAAACTAGTATTCAATCTCCTAGAATATTGAATAGTCTCCTTAATAGATTTCAGAGTATCTGAAGGAAGTCCAATAATATAAAACGCAATAACCTTTATCCCTTTTTTCTCACAAAATTTAATTATTTCTTCTTGATGTCTAATTTTTGGTGGAATTCTCCCATGAGATTCTAAAAGTCCATGATTCATAGATTCTATGCCAACTTTTATGGCCCTCAATCCAGAATCATACATCAATCTCAATAAAGGAATACTCAAAAGATCCAAACGTGTTTCACAACCCCACTCCAGATTCAACTTTTTTTCAATCATTAATCGAACAATTTTCTTAATCCTAGTTTCATTTATAGAAAAAGTAGGATCTCTAAAATAAAATCCCCTCATACCATACTTTTTTTTCAAAAAAACTAGCTCCTCAATAACTTTTTCTGGCTTTCGAACACGATAAGTTCCAAAAACAAGATAAGGGCAATAAGAACAACCATAAGGACATCCCCTACTAGCATGAACAAAAAAAGCAGGTTTTGCAGAAATTGCCGGGGCAAGAGAAAAATCCTTTTCTGAAAACAAATCCCAATCAGGAAAATACAAACTATCTAAATCCATTACAGGATTACTTTTAACAATACCTTTAGGAATATTACCCGATTTAGAAATCTCAACAACAATCTCCTCAGGTTCTCCTTGGATAACAAAATCTGCATCACCAAACAAAAAAGGCCTGACACTAGCCAAAGGCCCATAAACTCCTACCCTCTCCCCTCTAGCCTTTAAATTTCTTATAAACTTAATCTCCTCATTATGTCTAATCAAACTAACATGAATCAAGACAATATCTGAAGAATCAGGAACCTCATTAAAATAATATTTAACAGAATGCCCGTCCCGTTTAAAAATAGAAGAAAGATAAGTATAAGACATTGTAGGAATATTTTCCAAGTTACTTCTAATAAAAGAAAGAGCTCGCGCCTTCAATGAATTTCCAATCTGAAACGTTGTCCCAAAACCACCATTAAAATCCTTATTATCTCCTGGTTTATTGATCTCAAGTAAAGCAATCTTCATTTAAAAATAAAATCTAACTCTTTTTTAAAGATTTATCTTATAAATCAAATATATCAATACCCTTAATATATTTAGAATGAGCAATTAATCTAAATGGAAAATATTGTCCAATAAAAGATTCACCCTCACAATCTTTCGAAGAATACTTAATCTCAATCACACTAACACCATCATCAAAAACCTTCTCATTAAATCTATTTCCACTTTTTTTAATCTTTAAAAAAATCAAATCCCAATCCAAGGTAGCTCTATATTTCTTATTAGCAGAAACAAAATATTTTCTCTTATAAGCATTCAATAATGAGGGAAAAGATATCTTCAATTCCTCAATCAACCAATTAGGAAGTTCAGATTTCAAAAATACTTCATGCAAAAAATCTAAAGAAAAACTTTTATCAAGAACAAATTCTTTCAATAAAAAAGATTTTTTCCAACCAAGTTCATTATTTTTAATTTTTAATTCTAAAATCGGCTTTTTAATTAAACCAAACATCTCTCCATACCATCGAATTCGGATCTTAAATCTTTGCGAATTTCCTTGCAGATTTTCATGATAATTTTTAAAATCATGAGAATCAAAATAAATATTATTCACATTTCTTTCATAAAAAATTTCAGAAAAAATTAAAGGATTATGTTTAATAAAATTTTCAACTTCCTTAACATCCATCTCAGAAATAACAAACTTTCTTTCATATCTTTGATTTTTAAAATTCATTCTTCAGCCCCATACAAAGTCTCATAAACCCTTTGTTTCTGATTTAAAATAATCACGTCATTAATAAAAAGTTCAGAATCCCTTTCAAGAATATATTTATTATCTATTTCAAAAAAATTAATATTTTCAGCATCTATTAAAGCAGGACCAAATTCAGATTTCTTCTGATAAATAGCAAAACCATAAGTAATATAAGAAAACTCCAAATTATCAATAAAAACCTCAGAATTATCTTTAGAAGCAACACCAATAAAACTATTATCAATTACAACATCTTTAACATTCAACAAACTATTTTCACCACTACTAATCCCCTTATCCCCAATACCTTTTAATTCAATAGAACTAATATCAACAACAGAACCAGAAAAGTCCAATCCATCATTACCACAATTAACAAACAACGAAGATTCTATAACTCCCTCGCTAAAATCACTATCAAAACAATCAGAAAAACTATTTTCAAAAACAGAATTTTTAATATCAAAATTACCTCTCACAACATTCAAGGCATCTTCAGATAGCGCATTCAATATTTGAACATTCTTAAATTTCATAGGAGATTCATAAAAAGTAACACTTCCACTTAACTCCCATCCTTCCTTCAAAGGACTATTCAAACCATCAAAAATAACATAATTGAAATTTGAAGTTTTTTCAGCATTTAACACTGCAAACCCTTGCCCACTACCATCAGATGAAATAATCTTAATTGGCTCAGCTTCACTTCCAGAGAACTGCAAAGGAGAATAAGAAAGAAAAACAGCTCCATTAATCAAATCAAAAACATTACCTCTTTCAATCAAAACATTAAACCCTTTAGGAATAATTAAATCCTCATCCAAAGTCCAATCACCCTTTCTGATAGAAATAGTTTTAGAGTCATTATTTGCACTTAACATATCTGAAAAATTTCCAAAAGGCGTAGAAACAATAAAATCTTCCTCCAAAAAATTCTCATCAATATAAGTTCCAAACAAAACTCTCTCACTTAATATCTTTTCAGTTCCAGAAAGTTTATAATTAATTCTCAAATCAGAAACAAAAGATTCATTCCAAACAAAACCTTCAGGAATATTAAACTCTATTTTTTCGTATTCAGCAAGTTTCTCAAAAGGTTTTGAGGAGATTATTTTTTTATCAACACTTTCAAAATAAACAGAATTATTATAAACAAGATTAACAATTTCCAAGGGAGTTTGTTTTATATTTCCCAAATAAAGAACAAGATTCTTACTAAAAGAAACTTCATGAAAATAAGCATTAATTCCCCCAGAAGTATTTAACCTACTAACTATCTCATTCCGATTTTGATAATAAAAATCCTTAGAAAAATAATAAGTAGGATGGTCTTTACGCAAAATATTAACATTTCTCTCAATTTTGTCATATAAATCTAAAAACAAATTATCTAAATATTCTTTTTGTGAAACTCTTTCTAATTCTTCAAGATATTTATCAAAAAAAACTTCATCACGAAACACAAGCTCTTCAAAAGACTTAGCCCTAGGACAATTCTCATTATAAAAACAATTAGGAAAATAATCATCTATAACCTTTGATGCACTTGCAGAAGCCAGCGCATCATATCCAATAGGCTCTAATTTCGAAGTAATAGGATTATAATAAAATCTAATATTATTCCAATAAGATGCATGAGGTGTGCCCATTAAAGTGTTAATCGCAAAATATTTCGCAAACAAGTCAACATCAAAAACCTCAGAAGTTTTCAAAGAACCTTGTCGAAAATACTCCAATAAATTCTTAGACTTTTCAAACTGGTTAGAAAGCAATTCATCCTCCACAACCCTTTTACTATCAAAAGCCTCTATATTACTCTTATAAAAATTCTCCAAATAATTCTCATCCGCATAATCAAAATAATCTGTATAATTAGAGATGCTGTCCTTAGAATCAATAACTCCTTGCCACATCCTATCCTCATTAAATTTAATAATAACTCCTTCACGCCGACTATTATGCTCAATCAATTCTTTCCCAAAATGTTCTTCCAAAGCATAAATCCCCATATTATCTCCATTTATAATCACTTCAACAAAATCATACCTCAAAGATAAAACCTCCTCATTTTTAAGAGCCTCATGATAAATTAATTCTTTAACATGCCCACGAGATTTAGGGTCCTGAATAGAAAAAGTCTTCATTCCAAAAAGAGAATCATCATCCTTAACCTTAATTCTAAAAGACCATTTATTTCCATCAAGATGGTCAGTTAAATCTCCTTTCAATCTCAATTTAACATCTACTTCATCATCTTCATATCTGATTTTTGCAGGAACATAACTATTTTCAGAAGAGATAAGAATCCCTGCAGAAGGAACAAAAAAACCATCAAATTCAAGAGAACCCAATGCCTGCTCTCTTTCATATTTTATTTTCTGATAATCTTCAAAATCAATATCTATGTAAATTCTTTTAGGATTTGAAAATTGCCCCTTAATATAATTAGGCAAAATCTTAAAATTTTCATGCTTGATTTCTTCAAACCTTACTTTTAGTTCTCCAATACCATAAATTCCAAAAGAATGTATAAGTCCCAAAACTTTTTCAGAGGGTTCATCTAATGTTCCAAAAAAACCAGAAATTAACAATCCAAATAAACTTCCTACAACAAAGAAGATAAAAACAATCATTAAAAAAAACAAAATTTTAGTTTTTCCATCAAATAACACCTTTAACAAAAAATCCCAACTTCTCCTTAAAAGATTAAACAATTTACTTCTTTCTCTTTCCTTTATTTTCATTTTCAGAATCCAGATTTATCTAAATAAGTTATAGTTAAAGATTTTGAAAGCTTATTCAATTCTTCCCTTACACTTTCCAATTTTTTAAAAGAATTAAAATCAACTAAAAACGAAGCATCCATACTACCATCTTCCAATTGATCAAAACGCTTCAAATGAATAGAAACAAAATTCTTATTCAAGATACTAATAATATCTTTCAATTGAATATTCTTCCCAGAAATATTCAAATACAAATTCTGATTTTCTTCTTTTTTATAAAAAAAGTGCCTTCCAAAAATTAAACTAGAGATTATAACAAAAGCTATAAAAGTAGTCATCCATTGTCCAGCTCCCAAACCTAATCCAATAGCAATAGTTAAAAACAAAAAAGCCAACTCTTCAGGCTCTTTTATCGCAGCTCTGAATCTAACAATAGACAATGCACCAACAAGCCCCAAGGAAAGCGCCAGAGAAGATTTAACAATCATTATAATTAAAGTAGTAGTAGCAGTCATCAAAACAAAATTAGACGAAAATTTCTTCCTATTAGAAATAGTAGTCCCATATCTAACATAAAGTTTAGCAAGAACAAAAGCAAGCAATGCAGACAAAATCAAAGCAAACACGAGATAACTATAATCTACATGAATAGGTTGATTTATCAAAAAATCTTCAAAAGTCCCCAAACTCATTTTTTCAGCCATTTTATATCATGATAATTCTTCTTTATAAAACTAATGTCTATCAAATATATATTTCATCACTTTCTAAATGCCCACAACAAAGAACCAAAATAATCAATTGGAATAGCAATTAAGATTCCCATAAAATAAGCAATTTGAGCAGTTAGTAAAGTCTCTCCCAATAAAATTAAGATAATCTTTCCAACAAAAACTCTTGCGAGAAATGCAAAAAAATAAACAAGTAACCAACGGAAGATTTGCCTTTTAACCCCCCTCCCCCTTCCTGAAAACGTAATATTTCTATTTACACTAAAATTAAATAACATAGAAAGGATTACAGAAAAAGTTATAGCCAAAATAAAACTTAAACCAAAACTATAAAATAGATTAAAAAATCCCCAATCAATTAAAAACGAACAAAAACCAACAAAACAAAAAAATCCAAATCTTAAAAAATGTTTTACACTTTTATCACTATTTTTGATTTTATGGAGCATCCTTTTCATGTTAAAAATAAGAAACCACCCTTTAAAAAAGGATAGGTTATTTTTATAAAATATCTCAAATAATTATTCACTCCGATCCTAATACTCCTAAAAATATACTCTCTCTAAAAATCATCAACGCAATCAAACATATAATTATCTGAAATAAAAATACCAAATAAACAACATCTTTTTCATAAACTTTTTTCTTAAATCTACTCAAGATAAAAATAGATAAATGTGTAAGCCCGTAAATCTTTTGATAAGGCAATTTCAATCCTCCATTATTATCAGGTAAACCAAAAGATTGCATTTTCAATCTTCCACGAATTTTTAATCCCATCTCAATAATATAAGGAATAAAAACAAAAACAGCGACTCTTTCAAAATTTCCTAAGATAGCCATTCCAGCAATTAAAGCTCCAATAGAATAAGTCATAATATCTCCAGGAAAAACCTTGGCAGGAAATCTATTATAGTAATAAAAAACCATTAATGAAGCAACCATACATAATCCAATAACACTTAACCAACTAGAACCAGTAGCATATGCAACAAAAGACAAAAAACTCAAAATAATAATTCCTTGCCCTGCCTCTAATCCATTAAAACCAGCCAAAAAATTATAAGTAACAGCAGCCCCAGCAATACCTAACGGAATAAAAACTAAAGGATAAATAATCCCTAATTGAATAGGTCCAAAAGGAGTATTAATAAAGTGTGTTCCCGCGTTTATCACAACTAAAGGAATAGAAGCCATAAGTGCAAGAAAAACCCTAAACATCGCAGACAAACCTCCATGTTTCCAACCAAGCAAATCATCAATCAACCCTACAACAGCAAAAATTAAAATAACACTCAATAAAGCAAAAACATTCAAAGCTATTTCATTAACCTGAATAATAAAAGTTCTTATTGCAATATAAAACAACACTCCCAAAATAAACGACATAACTACAACAACCCCCCCAGAAGACGCAACATTTTGAGGATGCCCCATCTTATTCATATCTTCCCATAATAATCCAATCCTCTTACATTTAATAATCCATCGAGGAATAAAAACTGCAGACAAAATAAAACTACTCAAAATAGCAATCATTAATATTAACTCAACCATATTCACTTAAAAAATGTGGCACTTTTAAATCTTCTCTAAGACTAATCACAATTTCCAATCCAAATATTTACTATAATCAGTATCTATATATTTTTCTTTTATTTCTTCCTTACCAGTATATTCTACCTTCCAAATCTTTATTGGTCCCTGAATTCCTTGATAATAAACAAAATCAGGAAGGTCCATTCCCTGAGCCTCTAAACTTTCAATAAATAAATTTTGCTGAGTATAATTTAATTTAAAATTCTCAAACTTCTTCAAAGGATCATCCATAATATAAACTTGTGCCATCATACCTCTCATTAATCTTGGAGAAATAAACATCGCTGCTCCAAAAGGATTGGCAGTTATTCCTCCATTTGCTTGAGGATTTAGTTTTGGAAAAACATAAATGCTAGCATCAATTCCAGTATTGAAATCCATAAATTGCTCCCCACTAATAGAAAGATATCTCAAATAAACATTATGTTGTATTCCTTGATAAACTACTACGGCATAAGGTTGTCTAAACACTGTCTGCCCCATAACATTTTCAGTAGGTAAAATCAAAGCACCAACACCACTTTTACCAGAAGGTAACAAAATTTCTTTACCATTTTCTTCAATAATTAAATCTTCATCAAGTGTAATCCCTCCAGGATAAACTAAAATGGTCTGATTATTAGTTTCCTGAGTTTGTTTCTCATCTAAAATAAATGCTCCAATCCAGGACATTCTATCATAAGTTTCATCACTCCCAATACTTGAATAAGCACCATACTTTCCAATATCTGTAGAATCAATTAACAAATAATCCGCATCATGATTATAAAGAAACTCTAAGGCATCATCCTGATTATCTCCTGTCAAAACATGCCTTCCCATTAAATAATTCCAATATGTAATCGCATTACCTCCATCCAAAACCGTAGCCCTATGTCCAATACTTTGCACCCAATAACCATAATCCCACCAATGCGCAAAAACAGCATCTTCAGGAGTTTCATCATCAACCCATTTCATTGCTTTTTGCCACTGTTGATTATAATGTGAAGGGATAAAATTATAGGCTTGCCCTTTCACACCATTATAAAAAGTCCAAAAAGTAAAAATACTTCCAATTAAAACAAGAACAACAAAAAAACCAAAAATAACCTTCCAAGTATCATCCTTAACCCTCCTGAATTTATCAATAGAATCAACAATCAAAAAACCAACAAATATTGTGGTAATTGGTGCCAAAACCATGATTAATCTAATCGCACTTCTAGCAGTAATTAAACAAAACAAAAACAACGCAAATAAAATCAAATATTCATAATTTATATTTTTAAAATCACCGTGCCCCTCCCTATGGTATCTTATTACGTAATAAATTAAAAAACCTCCAAAAACAAATGCCGAAAGATAATAAATAAATTTACTTATGAAATTATCTCCATTTAATATTCCTGAACTAGACTGCCTAGAAAAAATTACTCCAATAATAAATAAAGTATAAGTGGCAGTTAACACCCATGCATCTTTTAATTTTATCTTATTTAATGCCTTTTTAAATAAAACAATAGACCCTATAAAAAATAACCAAAATAAAACCGGAAATCCTTTAACAAAAGGTCCAAAACTTTGTTTCCATTCACTAAAATACGGCTGCCTATTTTCTGCAACAGTTATATTCCATCTCCCAGTAACTGCACTAAAAAGAGTATTATGAATCCCCCTTACCTTATCTACAATAAATCCAGGACCCATAAAAATAGAGATCAAAATACCAATCAAAACAACAGAAATAATCAAAGAAATGATATTCTTAGGAAGATTCACCTTTCTCAACCTCTCATTATCCTTTAATTTAGTTTCCCATAAAAGTAAATGAATCAAGTATACAAAAAATATAACAAATAATAATCCTGATTGTATAGATGTTAATGAACCCATAAAAGAATATTTATTAGAAAAAATATCTAAGAGAATAAACGAAGAAAATAACCAAACAGAATAAACTAGGAATTCTTTTTTATTAATCTTATCCAAAATAAATGCCACAAATGTTGCAATTGCTATAGGCATAAACACATAAAAAACTCCTCCCCAAATCAAACCCATTGCAGTTGTAGAAATCCCTGCTAAAACTCCAAGAATAATCCCATAAGAAAGTTTCTTAGATTTCCAAGCTTTTAAAAATAAATAAAAAGTAAGAAACATAAAAAAGAAACCAGCAGATTCTTTTTCAGGAATTCCTGCAATAGTTCTAGAAACAAACACAGGCATAACAATCATAAGAAAAGTAGAAATCAAAGCAATAATATTTGCATCCCTCTTACTTTTTTTAGACTTTCTAACAAAAATCTCTCTAACAAAAAAGAAAAAACTAAGAATTGTCAAAGCAAACATAATCACAGGGAAAATAACAGCCGCATAAATAACATCAATATCCATAAATATATTCAAAAAATAATAAGTATATGCAATCATCTGGGGAAGTAATTTTGACTCAATAGAGGTATCAAATCCCCTTGAAACATATCTCATACTATCATTTTTAGGAATTCCTCCATCCTCAACAATCGCTTCAGCATACCTTGTAAACAACCAAGGATCCAAATCAGGTCCAAGAGTCCAATCATTTGTTGCAACATTCCACAACCCAGGGTTCCCACCATGATCATGCATCGGCATACTTCTAATATAAATCCCCAAAATCAAAGCAACAACCAAAAAACCAACAACCCAAATATTTTTCTTCTTTATAAATTTAATAACCTTTTCCTTTCTATCAGAAATAACTTGCGAATTATCTAATTTAACAACAGGACTAACCCTATCTAAATTTTCATTTCTAGAACTATCACTTCTAACTTCTTCAACTTTCCTTTCCTCATTTCTTATTTCTTCCATCTTTTACTCAATTCTCCAACAACCTCTCTATCTCATCTAACAATCCTGATGCATCCTTCTCCTGCTCAAAATTCTCCACCCCACAATAAGGACAGTCCATCGGACTTTCAACATCAAACCTGTAATTGCAATTTTTACATACAAATTTAACCATCTTAACAACCTCTTATTAAAAATCTAATATCATATGGTTTTTAAATGTTCTTGAGGTTGAGAACACACTTCAAAAAAACACCGGCGTCACAAAAACCTCTATCAATGCTGCAACAAACAACAACACAACAGACAAAATAACCAAATTTAAAGAATCCTGCAAAATTATCCAAAATTTATCAGAACGAACATCATGCCTAATAACTGCAACACTAATTATCCCTCCAGCCAAAGCCCCTGCAAAATAAGCCCCAATCTCAGGAATACCATGAATCATATACCTAATAAGGCCCAGAGGAAGATTACTAAGATTAGATTTAGAAAAAATTCCTATCGCAGCTGCAATCACACTAGCATTCCAAGCTAAGATAAATATGGCTCCCGCCCCAAATATCAACGAAAACACCAGCGTAAATATCAACACATAAATATTATTTACAAAAATATTAACAATCTTTTCCTTTGCAGTCAAAAAAGCAGTTGTCTTTGAAACTTGCTCAATACCATATTCTTCAACACACTCACTAAAATGTGCAGGCTTATTAATCATACAATATGTTTCAATCTGCGCCCGAAAATTCTGATTCCCATCCTCAAAAACAATATACCAAAACGAAAACGCAACAATAAAACCCAAAAACAAAAACATAAAATATACAAGAGCCTTACTATGCTCCTTCATTAAATTACCCAACCCACTAATTTTCAAATCTTTCTCCTCTTCATTTTTAATAGCAAAAAACATAAACGGAATAGAAAACATAACAGTAAACGTCACAACCAAAATTCCCGTATACTTAGATAAAACAGGATCACCAGAAAAAATCCACTTTGTCAAAACCAAAGATATCGTAGCATAAAACGCACCAATAAAAAACATTTCCCACGGCCTCTGCTCTGCCTTCTGCGGATTTATCAACATCTCTAACATTTTAAATTCTTAACAATTACCTCTTTCATATTATTATAGGATTATCATACTTTTAAATATTTAGTAATCAGAAAAACAATCCCAAAACTTTTATACTCTATAACTTTATTTATAATAAAGTAAATGCCACATTTAATTGTAAAACAATTAAAATAACCTGCCCAAAAAGAGAATGCCAACAAACCAACAAACCTTCAACAAAATCCTTAAAGACATAAAGTCAATTAAGATTCAAGGAGCAAGAAACATCGCAAAAGCAGGATTAAAAGCATATACCTTAATCCACACAAAAGCTTCTAAAAAAAAGATACTATCACAACGACCAACAGAACCAATGCTTCAAAAAACACTAGACTTAGCAGAAAAACAATCACCACAACAAATTCTCAATCACTTCAAAGAAGCCCAAGAAAAAATAAATAAACAAGTTCTTAAACTAATCAAACCAAAAGACATAATATTCACACATTGTCATTCAACAAATGTCACTCAATCCTTAATCAACGCAAAAAAGAAAAAATTTCAAGTTTATAATACAGAAACACGTCCAAGATATCAAGGAAGAAAAACAGCAAGAGAATTATCAAAAGCAAAAATCAAAACAACAATGTTCGTAGACTCTGCATTAGGAGTTGCATTAGAAAAAAGACAAGGAACAAAAAAAGCAACAAAAGTTTTCTTAGGTGCAGACGCCCTAACAAAAAAAGGAATTATAAACAAAATAGGCTCAAAAGTAATCGCACAAATCGCACATCAACAAAAAATCCCAATTTACATAATTGCAGACTCATGGAAATTCACAAAAGATTCAGTACCTATAGAACAAAGACCCTTAAACGAAGTTTGGGACAAAGCTCCTAAAAACATTAAAATAAAAAATCCTGCATTTGAATTTTTACCTAAAAAATACCTAACAAAAATAATCACAGAAAAAGGAACAATGACTTATGATAAATTTCTCAAAAAAGTTTAATCTTTTTTATTGCCCTCAACAGGTACCTCTTCAGAGGTTCTTGTGCCGGGAACAGCGTGAGACGGTACGCCTTCAGGTGCAGAACCATTACCATTACCCTCTTCCTTCGCCTTAGAAGCTTCCATCTCTCCCATCATTCTCATCATCTCATTTTGTAACTCTCCCAACCTTTCTTCAATCTGCCCACGCCCCATATTCAATTTTCCAATTTGATTATCAACAATCTCCCTCGCCTCACCAACGTTTTTCTCAACAAGATTCCCCTTACCAACTTCAACAATCAACTTCTTATTCTTCGCCTCAACAGGCAAATAAATCCTCTTCCCAATATTCACCAACATCTCGCCTTCCTTATGATTCTCAAGCTCGTCCAAACTAGCCCTAAGCTCAGTCATCTCATTAATATTCTGCTCAATCATCTGCATCTGCTGATTCAACTGATTTCCTTCTTGCTCCATCATCTGAATCTGCATAATCTGTTCTTGTTCCATTTTCTATAAAAAAGAAGAGAAATAAAGGTTTTTAAATTATTGGGTAGACTAACACCAAAGATTAACTACTGATTAATCAAACAAATAACACAAAAACTTTAAAAAGAACAAATAAATTAGAAATAAATGCGAATAGGATATAAAACAGCAAGACATCTAAAAAAGGAATTATTAGGAAGGTTTGGAAGACAAAAGAAAGTAGGAATAGAAGAACTAACAAACGCACTAGTTAAGTGTGGGATAGTATCCGCTCTCCATGAAGCAGAATCTGAAATTCCAAAAATAACAGATAGAGCAATAGAATTAAAAAAACCCCACATAGGATTCCATTTTGCCCATACAAAAAGACTATACATTCAACAATCTGATTCAGGGGATTCTTACAATGTAAAGGCAGTAATTTCTCCTCCCTATTGGGGAGATTAACATAAAAAGATTTATAATAGATTTAACTTTATTTTATTATGCTAACTTACCTAGAAAAACATACTAAACTCTCAATATCCATAACCATATTAATTGCAATAACAATCTTCTACCTCTCATCACAAACCTTCCCTCAAGGAGCACCAGGACCAGAATTCACACTTAAACCAATAATCTATCATTTTCTAGCATTCGCAACCCTAAACCTGTTCTTACTAATCTCAATAACAAAAGGAAAAAACAAATCATTAATCTTAACAGCAATCACCATAGCAATTCTCTACGCAATTTCCGACGAAATCCACCAATTGTTCGTCCCAGGAAGACACGGCTCAATCTCAGATATTTTAATTGACACAATTGGAATACTAACAGCAACAATAATCTATCTACCAAGATTTAAAAAATAACCCTACTGCAACCCAACACCCTTCCGAATCACAATACTAAAAATTATTGAAGAACCAATATACCACCACAACCAACTTCCAGAAATAGCAGTTAAAGCAAACGTCGCCTTCAACCACCCAAATAAAATAATAATCGGAATAAACGTAACCATCATCGGTTTCATAGAAAGCTTCAATTGCTCAGGCATATCCTCCAACATCTTCTGATTAATCTCCATCATTTTCTCAGGATTACCCTTATAACTTTTCATCTCTTTCCTCAATTCTTTCTGCCTTTCCTTAATCTCTTTCATTCGAACCTTATCAGTCATAAAATAACTAATCGTCGTAATAAACACTGTCACAATAAAAGATAAAACAATTATCGCAATACGAGGGTTAGCTTGAATCAAATCTATAATCGCCATTTTAAATAATAATCAATAAAAGCTTTTAAACCTTTACAAAAAAATCTACTTAACCCTTAAACTATTCAACCATCTAAATAATTGCCCCTCTTCTGAACTCATTTCATATAACTGAACCATTACTATATCTAACCATCAAACCATTCAACCAATCTGATAATTCTTTTTCTTCAGGACTTTTTTCACGCTCCCTAACAACTATTGGTTCAAAATATTTCAACTTACATTTCTCTAAATCCAAAACATTCCCACTATAATCAGAAATAATATCCAGACCAATACACCTATCCAATAAACAATCACCTGAACGAACATTAATATAAGTAGGTTCTTCAGCAATTTCACCAGAATCTAAAAGCATTAATCTGAAACCATCCCTTCCTTGATAAAGCCCTTTTTCATCAATAGTATAATCTGAAATATTTCCCATAACTTTTTTACTAGACCTAAATACATATCCAATAGGTGAAATATCTCTTCTTAAAAACCCAATCAAAGGCTCTCCAATCATCTCAGGATGCTCATCACAATATTCAAGAATAGGATCATTATAAAAATCAGGACCTAAACCTCCCTCTAAAATTGCTACTCCATTTGTAGTTTCTGTTTTCACTCTCTCCAAAACACTCGTACTCATGAAGAACCACAATTTATTGGACTATTTAAATCTTTCCCAAAAGTTTCACTAATCAGTAAATAATTTTAACACTTTAAAAAATATTAAAATTCTAAACACCCATCATCTTTTTCATCGCAGGATTCATATCCATCGCATGTTGTTGTGCAATATTTTGATAAAACTGGAATGTAATCATTATACCTAAAAGCAAAGCAGTTCCAGCTACAATTGTCCCTAAAATATCTGCAATAGCCGCCAAAAATCCAATAGCCAAACCACCCATAATCGTCAACGGCATAACATACCTAGATAAAATACTCTCAAGTATCCTCTTATCTTTTCTAAATCCTGGCAATTGTAAACCAGATTTTAAAATATTATCAGCTTGTGCACCTGCATCCATACCAGAAGTCTTAACCCAAAACACTGAAAACAATGCAGAGAAAAACATAAAAAATGCAACATGTCCAAGAGTCTGTCCTAACAAAGACCATTCCCAACTTCCTTGAATTATTCTCTCAACAACATTTGTAGAACTAACCCAATACAAAAATCCAGAAACAGGACGCCCATTAACAATGTTCCCAAAAAAAGTCGGACGCCCCAACCAATTCTGCAACAACCCACCAAACAATTGCATATTAGCAATCAAAGCACCAGTTAAAATAACTGGAATAACTGAAGCATAAAAAAACTGCAAAGGCCATTTCATACTATATCCTCTAATTCTATCATAGCTCAAAGGAATTTCAATTTTCAAAGACTGAGTCCAAACAACAAATAAAAACAAACCAATTGTAGCAACAATCGCAGCAAAAGCAAGCATAGCTCCTTGAGAATCAGCATTCATCAAACTCATAACCAAAACAAGAACCTTTCCACTAGGTTGAAAATTTCCCTCAGGCCCTAAAAATCCAAACGTTGCAGTAATCAATCTCCAACCAACACCTGCAGCAATAAACAAACTAACTCCAGAACCAAATCCCCACTTAGTTGAAACTTCATCCATAAACAATATAGCCAAACCACCCAAAATTAACTGAAACACAACAATAGTAGTATAACCTGGAGAAGCTTCCAAACCTTTCATCAGAACATAAACCAAAGCTTCAAAAACTATAAAAAAGAAAACACCCAATTTCTGCAAACCTTGAAAAAACTTCTTACCTTCAACACTGGATGTATCAATATCTAAAATCTTACTTCCAACTAACAGCTGCAAAATTATAGAAGACATAACTATCGGCCCAATACCCAGCGAAATTATAGAACCAAAACTAGTCCCCATAATTATTGCTAAATATTCAAATCTCTCAAGAGCATTATTTTCTAAACCATAAAGAGCAACATTCGACATCGCAAAAAAAGAAATCAAAACTATCAAAGTCCATTTCAACTTCACATTAAAACTCAATTTCTTCTCAGTCGGACTCTGAACTTCCGGCAAATTTTTCAAAATATCTTTTGGTTCCATAGTATATATTTATTCATGATAATGAGTGTTTTTAAAGGTTTTCAATCCCTGAACAAACTTTCTTCGCCAAACAATCAACATCATAATCACTAAAATTTAATTCAGCATTATTCACTAATCCTCGAGCAGCCCCAACAATATCTCCCTCTTCACCATCATAAAGAAAAACATATCTTTCAACACCCTTCACAATAACTTCAACATTCATATCTCTATCCATTTTATATTTTCCCACCAAATCTATTTTTAAGATTTAGTTTATTTTCTCCAAATTCTGCCCCATCTTTTTCAGCTTCTTGTCTAAGCTTTTGACTAAAAATACCTGCATCATAATCTGTAAAATTTAATTCAGGATTTGAAGCATATCTCCCAAAGGTTCTTAATGCTTCAGCACTACTTGCATAATCATAAAAAAATAAATAAGCTTCACCCTCAATCACACAACCAATAGAACTCATAGGTGCATCACACATTTCTGAAAGTGACTTTCTCTTCATTTCAATTAGCGTTTCCCAATGAATCTCTCCAGCCATTTTACTCTTTATCTTCACTTTCTAAAACTTCTTTCTTTTCAGAAACCTTTCCACCTTCAACATCCTCCCCTCTCACCAAAACCACACTTCCACCAACTTTTTCAATCCCCTCTTTCGCTTTAGAACTAAACTCCAAAGCCTTAACATTAACTTTCTCCTTCAAAATACCATTACCTAAAATTTTATATTTCGATAAATCCAAAACACCCTTATCTCCAAATTTCTTCATCAAACTATCAAAATTTCTCTGAATCTGCCCAAGATTAATAACTTTCAATTTTCTTCTCAAAGTCCCACGACTTGTCTCACCTTGCAAACCAAAATACTTATTCCCATATTTCTTAATAACTAAACTTTTCTTATGATCTGCCCTCTTACCTGTTCCAGCCATTCCCTTTCCACCATGATGCCCCTTACCTTTCCATTTCTTTCGAGAACCATGCCCACCACTATTAGTTCCACGAAGTCTTACTGATTTTTTCTTTTTGTGTATTTTCATTTTAATTCTCCCAAAATCTCTTCACATTTATCATAATCCTTTTGCCCCTTGTAAATAACTTCTATTTTATTAGCATTCAAACTTGTAGGATAATAAATATTTAATCCAATAGTTCTCTTAACAATTCCTTCAGGATCTGTTTGAACCCTTGAAATTAAAACAACTTTTTTTCCACGATTATAATCAATTTTCAAAACACGTTCTTCTCCAAAATAACCAACAATTGAATCTCCTTCAATAACTCCTCCCAAAGGAATATTTTTTCCTAGTCCAAAAACTCTTTTACCTAAACCTAACATCATAACATCCTCCCAACTAAATCATTAATCTTTTTACCATTATCTCCCAAAACTCCCTTAGGAAAATGCAACTTCGACTTAATCCCTTTTCGAGGAGGATGCAATCTAAAAAACGGCTTCAATTTCAAATCACTCAAACTCTTACCTTCAAGCAATCCTTTAACAACCTTATCAGCATCAACATCACTCTTATCAACCATCATCCCTCTAGCCTTAACCAACTCCTTCAACATCTTATCATTCACAAAACCAAAAGCAACAAACTGCTTAACTCTCTTCAACATCCCCATTTTAACAACATCTTTAGAATCAACCAAAACACAAGCATACTTTCTTCGCAACCTCAATCTATCCAAAGTCTCAGCAACATCAGATTTAACCTTAACCATACCATGAATTCTAATTACAACTAACAAACTTCCAGCTACCTTCGCCTCACTCTTCTCCTTCACTTTATTTTGTGTTTTTTCTTCCATATTATATTCTTCCATCTACACCTATCATTCACCATCATATTTTTACTGCCTTTTAAACTTTTTCAATTGTTTCTTCTGAAAAGCCTAACTTCACAAGCGCCCTCACCACATTCACCCTATGATCACCTTGCAGCTCAACAACATTATCTTTTGCTGTTCCACCGCAAGCCAATTCTTGTTTCAGGCTTTTTGCAATGGTTTTCAAATCTACATCTTGAAAACCAGATACTACTGTATTTACTTTTCCAAACTTCTTCTTGATAGTTTGGATTTGTATTCTCTGTTCTGTCTTTGCTATTTCTTCACAAACACAAGCTTGCAAAGGCAATCCGCATTTCGGACATATATCCATGTTATTTAGTTTCAACAGATTTTTTATTTAATCTATTGAATGTATGTAAACGAGCAATCGTTCTCTTAATTTCCTTTCCCTGCATCTTCCCACCTTTCCCAGCATCAATCTTATTCTTAACCAACTCCATCTTCAAATCCTTAATCTTTTCATTTCTTTCCTTATCATTCATCTTTGCTATATCTTTTGCTTTTAGGATTGCCATTATTCCTTCACCTCACTAGGTTTTTCTTCTTTATTATCTTTTCCCTTATCACCTTCCAACTTCTCCTTATGCTCTTCAACCTTCTCCTTTATATCCTTATCAATTTGCTCAGCAGGAACTCCTTCTTCCAATTCTTCATTAATCATAATTGCAGTCCCATCTTCTTCAGGCTTAACATCCGGACTTTCCTTAATAACCTCTCCTTCAACCAAATCAGTTCCCTTCAAATCATTACTCTCATCAACAACCTCCACACCTTCACCTTTCTCTAAAATCTTCGCCTTACCTTCCTTCTTAACAGCATCAACTTTTTCAATAACTTCCTTGACATCCGCACTAACTTTTTTGCTCTCAGAAGGTGTCTTTGCTTTCTTACGAGTTTTCTTCTTAGGCTTTTCCTCTTTGCCCTCAGAGGGTACACCTGCAGGTGCATCCTCAACTCCTGAAGAAGCAATCTGTCTCTTAATCTCTTCATCAATATCAATCCTATCATAAATCTTTGCATCAGGAGACATAATCGCAACCTTAACACCAATAATTCCAGTTTTAGTCAAACCAGTAGATTGAGCTCTATCAATCTCCTTACTTGGCTCTCCAGCTTTTTTCAAATAACCCTCAGCAAATCTCCAAGACTTAGCCCTCTCAGAAGGCAACTTTCCAGTTAATCTCATTTCACAACCCAAAGCACCAGCATTCATAATCTCCTGCAACTTTCTATATGCAATAACTTTAAACTTCAAATTACCCATTCTCTCAAGAGCAAGAGCAATTTCATCAGCAACTAATTGCGCATCAAACAAAGGATTCTTAATCTCTGCGATTTCAATATGAGGATTCTCTAACTTAAATCTATGTTTCAAAACTCTTGTCAATTCTGAAATCTTCTCACCCTTTCGCCCAATAACCAATCCAGGCCGCGAAGTCGAAACAATTATCTTTTCACCTAAGGGTGTATATTCGATATCAAGTCTACTAATTTTACCCTTACCTAAATCCCTTTTAATATATTCCTTAATACCAAATTCTTCTTTCTTAAGCCTAATAAATTTTCTTTCTTCCATGTTCAAATTTTTCCCCCATTCTTAAAATTTGAAGATAATAAAATTTTTAATTTTTCCATTCTATTCCCTCACCGTCTTATCCAAAGCTTCAATACAAGCCTTAGCTAAATTTATTGTAGTTCTAATTTTACCATTTGTAACACTATAAACATCCTTCACACCAGCCATTCTCAAAATCTTTTTACATTCATCTCCAATAACCAATCCAGTTCCTTGAGCAGCAGGCATTAATTTAACCTTGCAACTTCCCATTTTACCTTCAACAATAAACGGAACACTATGAGCTTCTCCACAAGTACAATCAAAACTTGCACAATTTCTATTAATCTTACGAAGGTTCAATTTTGCTTTACGAATAGCTTTAGCTCGAGCAGGTAAAGTTTCCTTTGCTCTACCATAACCAAGTCCAACATAGCCATCACCATTTCCAACAACAGCCATACATGAAAAAGTAGGAACATTTCCTTCAGATGTTTTCTTCTGTGTCTGTCTCCAAGCCCTTCTTTTACCACCACCAAACTTACCCTTCGCCTGTCCAATATTCAAAACATCAGATTTCAAATTTATCAATAAATCTATAATTTCAGGCTCCAAAACTTTTTGTTTCAAAACTTCATCAATATCTTTAACTTTTCCAGCCCTAACAAGTTTACCTAATTTTGTCCGAGGTCTCCAATTATCAAGGTGCTCTGCATGTTGTTGCGCCAATCTCTCATTTCGCATTTTTTCAATTTCCGCCTTACTTCGAACAGGCCTTTTATTAAACTTTCCAGGTCCACCTCTATTAAACCCTCCAGATTTTCTATCAAACGGTTTCTTTTGTTCTACCATTGTATATCTATTTTATTTTGATTAAACTTTTCTGAAAAGTTTAAGCTAACCCTCCTTTAACCTTTTCAAAAACATCTTTACCAATCTTCTCAGCAATCTCTTCCTCTGAAAACATAACTTTCTCATCAAATGGAATTTCAACACCTGCATCACTCAAACCTTTAACAACAGCATAAACTCTTGAACCTCGAGTATTTGGAATAAGTCCACTATCTAATATCACCGAACCTTTCAAATCCTTAGCTTTCTTACCTAACAAAAATCCTGCCAAATAACCAGCACTCAAATTCTTCAAACTACCTTCTTTATCTTTAGGCCAACCCTTACTCAAAAGCTCCTTACTATTAACACTAAACAAAACTTTATCCTGCGCTTTAGAACTCTCAACAATTTGCAACAAAATATACTTATTACTCTTCCGCACAACTAATCTCGGCTTATTACCTTTCAACAAAACCAATCTCTTCCGATAATCAGTTTTACATTCTCGTCTTCTTCTAACATCTAATTTCTTTTGTTTATGTTTTTTCTTCATTATCATTTTTTGTCCTCAGAGGGTACGCCTGCAGGTGTTTCCTTGGTTTTCCTTACTTTCGCGGGTTTCTTCTCCACTTTAACCTTCTTAACTCCACTCCCCTTCGCCTCCAACTTCTCTAATTCCACCCCATCCAAACCTTTCAGATAATCTTTAAGATTTGCTTTACTTTTAAAATTACGCATTCTAATTTTCTTCCTCAAGTCCTTATACAATTCCAATTCAATAATTCCATGACGTTTAAGCATTTGAATATAATCTCTCAACTTCCTAGTAATTTTAACATAAATCTGTTTTCTTTTATTAACAGTTTTCTTAATCTTTCCAGGCCCTCTCTGAGTTTTTCTTTTCTTAACTTTCTTTCTACCCTTAACAGGACGAATACTAATTATTCCTTCACCAACCAAATCCTTAATATCTTGCTTTGTAATCGCTTCCTTAATTTCTCCAAGCCCTTCTTCATTAAAAACTATTCTTCCTTTTCCAACTCCAAGAGCCTTTGCTGCTAATTCTTTTTTACGATTTAGTTTCATATTTCAAATCCCCCTAATTTATAGGTATAAAATAATGAATTATCCATTGAAGTTCTAAGAATACTTTCATCCATTTCATTAGAATCTCCCTGAGCAACAAGACTCATACCTATCATAAATATGGCATTGTTAAATCTGTAAGCAGATTTATAATCCCTATTCTGTCTAGCTCTTGCTTCTCTCATAACGAAATCTTGTCTATCTCTACGAAACATAGTGATATCTTCTTGAGACAGATTTACTAAAGGCGTTTCACTTATTGATCTCATCTACTTACCCCTCCCATAATTATTAGTTTTAATATCATTTTTGCCCTCAGAGGATACGCCTGCAGGTGTCTTTAAAACCTCTTCAGTATTTTTTTTAGTTGTTTTCTTTTTCTCAGATTTATCCTTTGCTTCTTCCTTCTTCTTATCCTTACCCTCTTTCTTAGGTTTTTCTTCAACTTTATCATCTACACTTTCCTTATCATCCTTCCCTTCTTTGCCCTCAGAGGGTACACCTTCAGGTGTCTCCTTTTCTTCAGCTTCTTTCTTCTCAACTTCCTTTGCCTTTTTATCTTTAGCTTTCTTTTTCTTATTCATCTTAGCTTTCTTCTCTTCTTTCTCTTTCTCAACTTTCTTCAAATTATCTAAAAATTTCTTAGAATTCAAATTATACAATCTAATTTTTTTCTCCAAAGCAACTTTCGCAATCTCTGCCTTTTTCTTCATTCCAACCTTAGCAACAATTGCAATCTCTCCCTTCGCCACCTTCAATAACCCTTCAACATTAAAAACCATAACAGGCTCCATTCCATCAATCAACCCACGACTCTTACTCTCATTCTTAAAACCAATCATAACCCTTCGAAGATGCCCTTTCATCTTTTTATTTATCTTATTATCAATTCCCTTCGGCCTTCTATAAACTTGCTTATTTTTTCTTCTAACTCCCAACTTAGAGTATTTACTAAAATCAGTTCTCTTAAATTTCGGTGTTCGTTTTTTCTCATTTACCATCCTACAAAAACCTCCTATTAGGTTTCTCTATAATAAAAATACCATCCTGAAAAACTCGTCTATCCTTATTTCTCACACGAGTCCCTTTTTCAATATTTGCAGCACATTGTCCAGCTTTTTCCCTATCAAAAGATTCCAACTCAATAATTTCCTTATCAACCTTAACATCAACACCTTCAACCAACTTTATTCTTCTATCTACCTTTTCACCTAAAAAATTCTTAACAACTAAAATATTATTTGCCTTATCATGACTAACATTCATTGGAAAGTGAACATTTGAAATTTGTAATCTATATTTAAATCCTTCATCAAGACCTTTAATCATATTTCTAACATGCGCTTTCATAGTTCCAAAAATCTTTCTCTCTGTTTTCCGACTTCGAGAACAACTCAAAACAATTTTACCTTCAGAAACTTTAACATCAACCATAGCATTAATCTTTCTTTTTATTTTGCCCTCAGAGGGTACACCTGCAGGTGCGCCATCCTTCTTAACAATCAAAAAACCTTCAACTAATTCAGCACCCATACCTTCAGGTATTGAAATTTCTTCTTTCAAACCTTTGCCTTCAGCTTCTACCATCCTAAAACATATATGCAATTAAGCATCCTCCTAAATTTTGTTCTTCAGCTTCTTCATGTTTCATCAAACCCTTATTCGTAGAAACAACAACAAAACCAAAATTTCTCGCAGGTAAAAATCTACGAACATAACCATTAATCTTATCAACAGCAACAGTATATCTTGGTTTAACAGACATAATTTCATTCAAATCCAAAATCTCAACAGTCAATTCATTACCATTAACACTATAATTCAAATAACCAGACTCCTTTGCCAAATCCAATATATTTCTCAATAACTTTGAATGCTTCTTCAAAACAACACTTGTCTTTCTAGCTTTCTTAGCATTCATTATCTGATTCAATCCGTCTGCAACAATATCTTGACTCATTTTAACTGTATTTTTTAAACCCAAGGTCCTCCGCAATTTCTCTAAAACAATGCCTACATAAATTCAATCCATAACTATTAATCATCGCACCATACCTTCCACATCTCTCACATTTCTTTCGCGCAATTCCAGTCGTCCGGTCTTTAGGTTTATTATGCTTAATATATTTAGCCTTCATCGCAGGCTTATTTCTAAAAAGTTTCAATGCCTTTCTCCAATCACTTGCAGTCATTTTACCAATTCTCCTTCAAGATTTAATAAATTATGATAAGTATCACTTCCAAATGGAACTCTTTTGACTAATTTTTCAAAACAAGAACCTCGCTCATTAAGGTATTCAGTATATTCTACTCTAGGAGTTTCACCCTCTCCAGAAACTCGCATAGTTTGAACCATATTCTCACCAAGAGAAACAGACCCTGCTTTAGAAACTGTTTCGCGAGTAGGTTTTTCACCATTAACCCTTTGAATATCATAAACATCTCCAACTTGAACTTCTCTATTTTTAACTAAATCAAAAAATTCAGAAAATTTTACAGGTATTGGTGCAGTCATTTTAAAATTCTCCCCAAGGATTTTAAAACCCCGAAATTTTTAATTTCCATGTTTTTCCACAATCTCCAAATCTAATTTACTTTCTAAAAATTTCTTTATCTCTTCCTTAGTAACATTCTGTCTTCCAGGAATACTTCCTCTCTTCGCTTTCTTAAACTTAACTCTCTTACCTTTTCTCTTAAACACAACCATAACTTCAAATCCTAAAATACCAATATCTCTATCATAATCTAATCCAGGAATTTCAATATATTCATGAATCCCAAAACAAAACTGATTCTCTGTTATTTTTTTCTCAGATAATTCATTATCTAAAGTCACAAAAAATCTCTCTAACAAATCCATAATCTTCTCCTTATCTCTAAGAGTAATCTTACAACCACTTTTCTTTCCAGGACTAATTCCAAACGCAGGTATTCTTTTAGTAGACTGAATACTCTGAATCTTTCCACCACTAATCATCTTCAACAACTGAACACTTTTATCATGTTTATCCTCAGTTCCACCACAATGTAAAACCATTTTTTCTATTTCAATCTCTCGCATTTTATTTTCTACCATTTTAATATTCTGGTTGATGAAATTGAATATAATATTCATTATCATTTATTTCAATTCTTAATTGAGCATTTCCAGTAAAAAGAGGATTTGAAAATCCAACTCTCTCTGTTATTCCTATTATTTCTTGAGCATTTTTATCCTCCTCAAGATAAACCTGACCACTATTATCATTATGATTCTCAGGATAGTATACTACTTCAACTTCAGGTGCATTCCCCAATTGAGAAAGTCTTCCTGCAAATTCAATATCAGTTTCACTAATTCCATCAATTCCTTCTAATTTTTTCAATCCTATTTCTCTTAATTCTGCATCCATTTTATTCAACCATCACATTCTTAACCCAAACATTAACACTCTCACCAGAATCCTTCTTAACCTTTGAGCCATCATTTAATTTAATCTTAACAAGTTTCTTTCCACCCCTCTCAAAAACATGTTCAATCTTTCCTTTATTTCCAGCATGCTTACCTTCAATAACAACAGCATTAGAACCTTTATCTAATTTCACAACTCCCAAAATCTTCCCTGAAAAATCCAAAACAATTCCATCTCCAATTCCAACTTTCTCCTTTGACAAAACATTCTTACCACTATTCAAATTCAACTGCACAACACCTTTACTCAAAATCTTTTTATCCAAAACCTTATACACTCTAGACTTAGCATCCTTATCTGCAATTTCCTCAAAACCAAACTTCTTACTTTCCAATAAAACCATCTTATAATTTTTCTTCATAACTTCCAAACTCAAAACATCAAACAAACAAATCGGATAATTCACAACCTGAATCAACTTTCCATTTATCTTAATCTGTTTCTCATTAATTAATTTCTTCAATTCCTTTTTAGTTCTAACTAATTTCAAAATATCTCTCATAACTATCATCAAAGGTATAGACTCTCCAAGGTTATGACTACTTCTAGCAACATACTTTGAACCCTTTCTAGCAATCGGCCAAAACTTTCCAAAATTATTTCTATTTAGGTATGCCATTATTTCTTTTTCTCCACAGATTTACTTTCATCTTTCTTTTTCTCAACAGGCAACGGCTTCGCCTTAAATTCTTTCTTCTTCTCCACCTTAACAACTTTCACATTACCCTTTCTCTCCAACGCCTTCTTCCTTTTCTCATCATCCAAATTCAATTCCTTAATCAAAAGATTCGAAGGATTAAAATAAACACTAACTTTCGTCCCATCTTTCTTTGTCCTAAATATTCCTTCAATCATAACTCTAAGTTTCTTCAAATTAACATCATCAATCTTTCCAGTCTTACCCTTAAACTCTCCCTTCATAATTTTAACATTATCTCCCTTACGAATCGGAACATTTCTCTTTCCATATCTCTTTCTCAAAGTCTCACTTAAATGAGCACTAACCATCTTATGTCGAACATGTAACGGAGCATTCGCTCTAAACTTCCTCTGTTTCCGAGGCTGTTTACTTCCTGTCCAATGTGTACTAAATTTTGCTTTCATTTTATTTCTAAAACCTCTCCTACCATTTCTCTTAATGTAATTTTATCTCGCGAATCTCTAAGAGTATCAACATCAAAAACTTTTTGATAAGTTCTAACAGCACCAAAATGGTCAACTAATTTTAAATACACCCAACTTAAAATTATTTTTTCTTTTACTCTTCGAAGATCTTTTCCTATAAAGAAACCATGAATATCATTCTCTCTATGAAATTCTGATTCAATTTTCAATCTCATGTATTGGGAATATAATTCTTGCTCTACCATCATACAACAAACTTCGCGATTTTACCGACAAACGGCCATCGCTCATTTACTTCTCTCGCCACCGGCCCTTTAACTTGAGTTCCCTTTGGATTCCCCTTCTCATCCTTCAAAAGAGCAACTGCATTATCCATAAACGCAATTCTCTCACCACTCAATCTCCTAACAGGTTTCTTTTGTCTAATAACAACTGCATCAAAAACTTCTCCTTTCATTTTAGGATCTCCTTTTCTAACAGATACTTTAACCCAATCACCAAGCTTTGCATATTGCTGTCTACCCTTCCTAGTCTTTCCACCCTTAACACTAACAATTCTAACAATCCTCGCTCCACTATTATCACTAGCCAAAACATTACTTCCAATATTCAATCCTCGTGTTACTTTTGCTCCAACACCTTTCATTGTATTTGACCTCCTTGTTTATGAATAGAAATACTATAGAGAGTTCCATCCTCATCTTCATATGCCGAAACAAAACCATTTGAACTTTGAACAATAAATTCTTCACCTCGAGGTTTCAAACTTTTATGAACTTGCCCACTTTTCTGAGGAAAACAACTCATAATTTCTTCAACATCATCAAAACCTTCAACTATCTTTGACAATGCTTGCCTTAATCCATTTTGCCCTAATATTTTATCTACCATCTTACTTCTTACCCTCCGTGCCCTCAGGGGGTACGCCTGCAGGTGCATTTTCTTTAACAGCTTTACCAACAACAATAAAATGAATTATCTTACTCAAAGGTCTACATTCCATAATTTCAATATAATCTCCAATACCAATATCTTTCACCATATCTTCAGGAAGACGAGCATGCAATTTTGTCTTACGCTTAGAATATCTCTCATACTTCTTAATATAAATCGTTCTCTCAAACTCGATAACAACTCTCTTTGGAAATTTCTTTATGACTGTTCCTTTAAACGTTCTTCCACGAGTTCCAGTTGTTAATTTTTGTTTAGCTTTCATTTTACTTTTTCACCTTCTTCGATTTTTTCTTAACTTTCTTAACAATCTTAACCAATTTAATCTCAACATGTGTCCTCTTAAACCTTTTCCTTCCAAATCTTCTATAAGGTCTAGATGCAATATTCGCCTTACAACTAATTGCAACTTTCTCAAGTTCCAATTCATTAGCAATAGCATTAGCCTTCAAACTTTTCAATAACTTAACAAACTCACCCAAAGCCTTAACAGGATATCTTCCACTCATAATTCCTTTCTTATGAGGTATCTCTCCTCTCATTGGAATCGCAAACTTCATCTTTCCAGCATCCTCTAATTCAACAATAGCTTTCTCAACATGTTTTCCTCTAATAAAATTACAAATTGCAATAGCATGTTTAGTTGAAATATGTAAAGCACTCCCATTAACAACAGCCTCGATCTTACGCTCACCTTTTGGAGCTTCAACTTTCTTAGGTTTTTCTTCTTTAGTTTTATTGTCCTCAGAGGGTACCTCATCAGAGGTTCTTGTGCCGGGAACAGTGTGAGGCGGTACGCCTGCAGGTGTTTCAACAGGTTTATCTTTAAATGAACTTTGCTCAGCATTCTTCGATGCTTCAGAATCTAAAGATTCTGAAATACCTTTATTCTCAACTTTAGCCTTAGCTTCAGCTATTGCTTCGCTTTCTCTTTCTTTCGTAGCTTCTCGTTTCTTCATTTCAGTTTTTTGTTCTTGGTCCATTTTAAAAGTCCAATCCTAGTTTAATTAACGCTTCTTGATAATCTTTTTTAGGGATTTTACAAAGTGCATAGCAAGTCCCGATAATTTTACCCTTAAGGGTAATAGATTCTCCCAATACAAAGGCATTTATTCCATTATTAGTATACTTACCTTCTTTTGCTCCTAGGTATAACTCCTGCCTTAATTCATCCTCATCCATTCTCAGAAAACAAGAAGGAATTATTTTTAATTCTGGAACCACTTTCATTGGGGTCCCAGTTACTTTAAATTCTTCATCTCCTGATTTAAATAATTCTAATAATTTCTTTACCATCCTACTTCACACTCCTACTAGCACTCGACCTTGTCGCACCAACACCTGCCGCCCCGTGCTTAACTTTATTTCTAGTAACTGAAAACTCTCCAAGTCTATGCCCCAACATCTCAGGAATAATATCAACAGGCACAAACGTCTTTCCATTATAAACATTAATTCTCAATCCAATCATCTTAGGAACAATAACCAAATGTCGAATATGCGTTTTAATCTGTTTTTCTTTCTTAATTTTATCATTACATCTCAAAACAAACTTCTGCATCTCATCAGACTGCCTCAAAACCGTCCTCTTCTCATTTGACTTCAACAAACTAGCAAACTCACGAATATCCAATGCCTTCAACTCATCAAGAGATTTCCCTCTATAACTAAACTCCTTCTTCTTTATCAAAAGCTTCTTTCTTTCTTTCGGTGTTTCTTGTTCTTCCATTTTCTCAGTTGGTTTTTCTTCTTCTTCTACCATTTTAATTATTGTTCATCTGGTTGATGAAATCTTAGAGTATATTCATGACCTCCTTCTTCAAAATTTAATTGTTTTTTGGATTTGTATGTAAATTTTCTATCAAAATTTGTTCTTGAAGCTATTGCTAAAATTTCAGTAATGCCTCTGGATTCTTTAAGATAAACATCACACCTTCTAGGATTGTAAGCAACATATCCTACACTTTTAACCTCTTGATCATTTTCTAATGTTTCCATTCTTCCTGCAAATTCAATATCTACTTCACTAATTTGAAGCCCCTCCAATATTCTTTTCAATCCCTGTGTTCTTATATTTTTATCCATTTTATTTCCTTTTCCCTGTCTGTTTAGGTCTAATATGTCCTACCTTTCTACCAGGAGGCGAATTTCTTTTAGCAATCTTTGATTTAATTCTCTTTCCACGACCACCACCAAACGGATGATCAAGAGCATTAGTTTTAACCGCAGAGGTTCTATGCCATTTTCTACCAATAGCTTTCATAATATGATGTCTCTTCCCAGCTTTAACAAGTGGCTTCATCAATCTTCCCTCACCCGCAGCCAAACCAACAGTTGCCCGAGACTTTCCATTAATCTTAACCTTTCGCCTTTTAATAATTATCTCTACTCCTTTATTATCTTTATTCATAACAACACCTGAAATCCCAGAACTCCTCAAAATCTTCCCACCTTTTCCAGGAACAATCTCAACATTAAAAACTTTAGTCCCAGGAGCAATATCATTTAAACTCAAAATATCTCCAACCTCAGCAACTTTATTCTCAGGACGAGCACCAACATAAATTTCTTGCCCCTCATAAATTCCAGAAGCCGCAGGAACAATAAATTCTTCCTTATCAACTTTAACTTTAACCAAAGGAGCAGAATGCACAGGTGAATTAAATAATTTAATAATCTTACCAACTCCAGAAGCACTCAACTTAGGATAAACAACCTTATACCTATATGCTTTAGGCCTACCTCTAAAAGTCAAACTTCCCTTTCCTCGAGCCTGTTGTGTAATTCGTTTTCCCATTATGCAATAGCCTCCCTATTTCTTTCTATTAATCCAACAACATAATCATACCCTCGAGATTGAGGAGTAAAGCAACGACCACTTTCACCAGGACCTATACTTCCTGAACGATAAAAAAGATTAGGAGTTTCAATATCTTCTCTTAAATCATTATCAAACTCATTTAATACAGGAATCTCATTCATATTCCCAGGATTCTCAGGAACAAAAACAAACCTTTTTTCAGCATCAGATAATACTTCGCAATATATAACTCTTGATTCAGTTTGATTAAATTTCCCATCATAAAGATTTTGTAGAGTTATTATTGTAAATACCTCTCCTGACCTTCCCTCTAAATCATTCCTGCTCACAGGCTTTACAATTCTTCTAACAGTAACATTTTCCATCTTAAATCATCCCCACCTTAGTCGCAATATCAATTGCAGGATTCTTTGCATTTAATTTAACATAAGCATATTTTTTATTCAATCTAATAAAAGTATTAATCCCCTCAATCTTCACACCAAACAACTCCTCAAACTCTTTCTTAATCTCAGGCTTAGACATTCTCTTATCAGCACTAATCGTCAAAACATTATCTAACTCAATCATTCTTACTGCCTTTTCTGTTGTCATTAATTTAATCATTTTTTAGCCCTCTTAATTGAGCTTTGCTCAACATTTTTTGAATCTTCAAATTTATTTGAACTAGCAATCCTCTCCAAACCTTCAACACCTTTCTCACTAAACATACATAATCTAGCACCATTAGAAGCCAAATCCGAAACAACTAACTCATTAACCTTAACAACCTCAACACCCTTAATCTTAAATTCTTCATCATTTCCAATAACAATCAAAAGCCCTGCATTCTTTTTATTCTTACGCCCCCTCATCTTACCAATCCCAGCCCGAATAGTTTTTTTCTGAACAGCAACATTAGAAACATCTCCAAGAATCTTATTCAAAAAACTCAAAAAATCTTTATTATTCAAATTCAAAACTTCCGAACTAACAACCAAAGGCAATTGAACCTTAACCTCATTCAAAGATGAATACTTCTTCTTCAACTCATCTACTGAAGAAACATAACTCAACGAACTAAGCAAAGCTTTCTTCAATTCTTTTTTATTAACTTTATTCAAATTAACATTTCCATGAGGAGGATGAGCTCTTCGACCACCACGAGCAGAAGGAACAACAGCAGCTTGCCAATTAAATTGAGTTCCTCTTCTTGAAAAAATCTTCATAGGTAATCTTGCCATACCTCTACCAGTATTAGTCTTCCAAACATGCCTTCTCTTACTTGTATTTCCAGATGCAGAAATATCCATACCAGCCCTATACTTCGGAGAATTCGGATGCTTAATTCTTTCAGCTTCAACAACTTTCCGAATAATATCCACACGAACAGGCTCTTCAAACAAAACAGTTTCCTTTTCAGAAACTTTCTTACCTTCTTGATTTAATACTTGTATTTTCATTGTCTAATCACCATATCATAAAGAAGATTACTTCTTCGATCTAGTATTTCCTTATTTAATTCAACATCAAGATTATATTTCTCAGCAATCTTTCCAACACACTCTCCAATACCTTCCATACTCTCTTCTAATTCTCTATATTGATGTTCTAATAATCCTTCTTCTTCAACAAACACTGAAGATCTCGCTCCGCTTGGAACAAATCCAATAGTAAATCTTTCATTATCATAGGGATTAACTCTTGGTTCTACATTATGAAATCTAGGCAAATCTTTCTTCAAATCTTCAGATATACAAAAGATCAATTCTCTCATTTTAAGACTAACATCTATCATTTTATCTCAACTCCATAAATTCATATTTTTTCTTAACTTGCCCAACAGTAGGTCTCAAGGCATTAGTAATCAAAACCTGTCTTTTTTTAGGCCCTTGAACACTTCCACATAGAACAATATAATCTCCTTTAATCTTTCCAAAATGTCTAAAACCTGATTTAATATTAATATCCAAATCACTAACATTACCCATCAATAAAATTTTATGATTAAAAGTTGTCCTCGTAAAAAAACCCATTTGCCCAGACATTGGTTGCGTATACTCAACACGAGCTGGATGCCAAGGTCCACCTGAACCAGGCCCTCTCTGTCCCTTCTCAGACTTATGAAATCTCAATTCCAAACCAAACCTCTTCATTGAACCTTGATTACCCTTACCAATCGTAACTCCACGAACATCAACAACACCTTCACTAAAAACATCCCTAATACTAATCTCCTTATTCAAATTATTCTTCACAAATTCTAACTTCTCATCTAATTTCCCAGAAACACCAATCTCAGCCATATCCGGCTTTTTCTTTATCCCAGTTTTCTTAACCTGCGAATAAACAATCAATCTAATATCATCATAATCACCATCTTTGCCCTCCACGGGTACGCCTGCAGGCGTGAAATCCTCAATTTTCTTATTAAAAACTTTAGGCATCTTAACCTTCTTCTTCATCTCTTTGTCTATATTTTGATTCAAAACACAACCAATCACCTTACCATCTTTATAAAATCTAACAGAAAAAATCTTCATTGTAGGACATTCAATAATTGTAACAGGAATAGTAACTCTCTGTCCTTTAGTCAATGAATTAGGTGTACTATTTTTAACAAAAGCAGACTTCATCCCAACCTTATATCCAATAAAACCTAAAAGATTAACATCTTCTCTATTCAAAGCCTTCCAGCTAACTCTAGGTAAAATTTTCTTTGCCCTCACTCTTGGATAAAATTGAAGGCTTCCATGTCGTGTTGTTCCGTGTTTTGGCATCTTTAACTTTTTCTTGTTTAAAGTTTAAGAGTCAGAGAATCTTTGATTCTCTGAATTTTTATTTTACACATAGTAAAATAAAAAGCTCTTAACCCTTGTTAAGATATTTTTTATTTTGATAACAAATCCAGAATTATAAATATCTGAACCTTTCAGTAAAAACTGAATGTTATCAAACAATTACTAATTATCTTAGTAATAACTTAATTACTCAAGAAATAATCCCTATTTAAAGCTTTCCACATAAGGTATTAGCAATAAATCAACTAAATATTTTTATATCTTAAAATCTTAATAATAATATGAGCATTATTAAAGAAAACCCTCCTTCACTTCAAGAATTAGTAAACAGGCCAATCCATTATTCTGATTTACCTTGGGATTCTCAAGCAGCCGCACATAGGAGAATGACATACGATTTGGTTAATAAAAGAACCTATGACTTTATTGATTCTCAAGTTGTTCTCGGAGATCAAAGTCAAGGAACTTCTATTATCTCAGATCTAACAAATCCAAAAAAAGCAATTCAACACCTTCAAGAATCTGCAAAAAGAAGCAAAGCCTTTTTAGAACAACACAAAGACTATCTCAAAAAAAGACACGAAGAATATAAAAAATATATAAGATAATTCTAATAAACAAATATTAATAAACAACAAATTCTATTATATAAAAAGAGAAAATGCCATACAACATCATATTAGGACGAAACAAAGAGGACAAAGAAACCTACAAAGATAGAGGAACAATCTATCTTGGCAAAGGCTACGTCACAATGGGCAATTACACTTCTTTATCAAATAAAATTTGGTTAGACATTGTAAGAAGTCATGTAATTTTAATCGCAGGAAAAAGGGGCGGAGGAAAATCCTATTCAATCGGAGTATTTGCAGAAGAACTTTCTAACCTTCCAGAAGAAGTAAGAATGAACATCGCACCATTAATATTTGATACAATGGGAATATTCTGGACAATGAAATACAAAAACCAAAAAGATTTAATATTATTAGAGGACTGGGACTTAAAACCCCAAAATGTTCCAACATCAATTTGGGCACCTGCAGGATATTTCCATGAATACGAAAAACGAGGAATCCCCGTAGATAACAAATTCGCATTAGCAGCGTCAGAACTAGACATCGAAGACTGGCTATCAATTTTTGAATTAAAAATGATAGACCCTGCATCAGTGGTAATTCAAAAAACAATTTCAAAATTAGAATCAAAAGATTATGACATTGAGGACATAATAAATGAAATAAAAAAAGACTCAACAACAGACGAACAAACAAAAAAATCAACACAGGCATTATTTTATGCAGCAAAATCTTGGAAAGTCTTTGCAAGAAAAGGAGAACAAGCAACAAAAATAACAGATTTAATAAAGGCAGGAACAACATCAGTCCTAGACCTTTCAATTTATTCTTCAACATCTTCATTTAATGTCAGAGCATTAATAATAGGACTTGTATCAAAAAAATTATTCACTCAAAGAATTCTCGCAAGAAAAAAAGAAGAAATAGATTCAATTAATCATGGACTAGATACTTCATTCCAAGAAAAAAAAGAAACACCCTTAGTCTGGCTATTCTTAGATGAAGCCCACGAATTTCTTCCAATGCACGAAAAAACACCAGCATCAAACGCACTCATTCAATTATTAAGAGAAGGAAGACAACCAGGAATATCAATGGTTTTAGCAACTCAACAACCAGGAGTAATCCATCGAGATGTCATGACACAATCAGACATTATTCTCTCTCACAGATTAACAAACAAACACGACATGGAAGCCCTCAATGAAATGATGCAATCCTACCTTATGGAAGGAATTACAAAATCAATGAATAAACTCCCAGACGAAAAAGGTGCAGGAATATTACTTGACGACAGCTCAGAAAGATTATATTCAATGCGTATAAGACCAAGATTCACATGGCATGGTGGAGAAGCCCCAAGAGCAATTAAAAAAGAAGATTAGAAAATGACAATACAAACTCAAAAGGATTTAATTCAAATACTAAAAGACTTCGCACTTTCAGAATCAAGGATTAATGCAATTTATCAAGGACATCATCCAGAAGAAGAAAATCATCCTGTTTATTATTTTCTAATAAAACATCCTTTTGATTTTGAGTTCACAGACAGAGTAAGTGATTTAAGTTTTAAAATTCCTGATACAGATTTATTAGAATGGCCTTGTTCAATTGAACAAGCAGAGGATTATTCTTTTTTAGGGGAGTGTATTTGGAAAAGAAAGCTAATTCATCGTCTTAAATAATTATTGCTGTTTCAAAAATAATAAATTTACAACTTACCAAAACAAGGGGAGGACGAGTAAGTTTGCGAAGTTCTATTTTAAAATAGAATAACGAGCAGGCTTAGGAGCCAGGAAAAGTGCGAGCACGGCTTTCCGCAGGGGAACTTTCAATCCAAAACAACTTAATTCAAATTCTAAAATCTTTCGCAATCTCTGAACCAAAAATTAATGCAGTTTATTATTTTCTCATAAAACCTCCTTATAATCAAGAATTCACAGATAGATCAACACATTAAACAAGAATATTTTTCAATCTCTTTAATAGAATTATGAACAAAATTAAAATATCTCACCTCAAGAGAAAATTCCTCAAAGTTATTTTGGTTAATTTCATAAACCTTAAAAGGATCACTAATATAAAGTTTTCCATCCCTGCCACCTCGAGATTCAAAACCCTTCCACCCAGATTCAATAACCCTTCCACTTAAATACGTTAAACCTTTTTCTAAAGTTCTTTGCTTTGCTTTGCTTAAAAGTTTATTAAAAGAATCTCCATTAATTCCATAAAACATTTTAATTTCCAAACCTCCTTGATCAAAATCAATAGAACCTCCTTTTTCAAAAGAACCTTCAGATTCAACATTTCCTAAATTTCTATTAGGGTCTTGAAAATATTCACTAAGTGACATAACTCCTCTCATTCCTTTAAATTTATGTTTTGCAACCCAAATTTCTGTTAAAGGATCTTCAAATTTTTCCATCACACTTTCAGGACTATACAAACTTTTCAAACCTTCTACAACTTTAGAACCACCTAAAATATAAGAATTCAAAGAATAATGAACAACTTTCAAAAGCTCATCCAAATCTTCCTCATTAAATCTTTCAATTAAAATTTTATCTCTATGACCTCTCTTTTTATCCATATATTAATAACAAAAAATTTCTTTTTAAGAATGAATACACTAGAAAACATCAATTCAAAAACATATATTCAATTCTATACCTAAACTTATAAGGTGCAATATCTCCAGCCTTAACAACTTCCACAACCTTCAATCTCCTACCAAACCCCTTACCTTCTTCAACCAACCCTTTAACCAAATCATCAATTTCATCAACATTACAAAAACCATAATAAAATAATTTTGAACCCTTCTTACCCCCTTTCAACCCCCACTCCAAAAAACTATCCTTCAAATTAGGACGAGCCATCACAACAACATCAAATTTCTCAGAACCATCAATCTTTTTCTTAACATCTCCTTGCACAACTTCAACATTCTTAACCTTATTCAACTTCAAATTTTCTTCAAACCATTTACAACAATCCCTTCCAATTTCAACACCAACAATTCGAGAACCTTTCCCAAATTTAGAAATCACAATAGGAAAAACACCAACACCTGCAAACATAACCAAAACACTATCTTTCTTCTTAACTTTCTCAGCAATAGCTTTCCTCTCCCCACTCAACCGCGGAGAAAAATAACAACTCTCAACATTAAATCTAAAAACACAACCATTCTCCTTATAATCTGCAATCAAATTTTTCTCACCCAAAATATGTTTCACACCAATAGTCCTCAACCTACCTTTAACATTCCCAACCTTTTCAACAACAGTTTTAACCGAAGGCCTCTCTATCAACTTCTTCGCCAGTTCCAATTTTTCCTTCGCACTCCTACCCTCACCCTTAATCACTGCAATATTTCCCATTAAATCGTAAGATGCCATAAATATCAAAACAAGAAAAACTATTTAAATCCATTCATCTTATTATATTTGAAAAAGATGGCAATAAAAAACAAACTATTAGGATACGCAATCGCAGGACTCGGACTTGCAGGACTTGCCCTACCCTCATTTAATATCCTACCAAATATCCCTAAAATCTACTTAACAATCCCAGCATTAATTCTTATAGCAATAGGTGTAATGATGTTAATCACCTCAGGTTCAGGAAAATCAAAAAACAATCAATCACAAAAAGAAGTCCCGATTTACAAAGGTAAAGAAATTGTAGGTTACAGGGTCGAGGATTAAATTAATATTTAGAAAGACGTTTTATTTTTTCATTTAGGTTAACAATTTCTTTATCATATTCAGATAGACTAATGGCTCCTTTTTCAAACAATTCATCTAGTTCTATAGCATACCTTTTAAGTTTCATCCTTTGTCTACGTTTAGATGCAGAACGACCCTTGTTATAATCTCCCATTTTAAAATACTCATGAATCTTTTTATCAAAAATAAAACTAATTAAAACAAATCCTAAGGCAGGAAGATATATCCAATTAGAAGTAGTATTCGCAGGGTCTTGACTTCCCCACAAAAATATAAATATAATTCCATAAATCGCCCATGCAGCTCTTCTTCCAAATCCTCCCTCAAAAGAAGTATGAACAAAAAAGAAATAAATCATCAACGGAAGAAAAATAGTTATCGCTCCACCCAAAGCCCCATAAGGTAACAACAAAGCCCGAGTAAAATCAGTTTCTTTCAAATACCTCACAGCCAAAATAGAAACAATCATCGCAACAATAACTCTTGTAGGTTTATTCCTCTTAAAAATTTCAACCTTTTTCAAAGCCATGAACACAACAGCAAAAATCAAAATAAAAATCAAAACCTTTGCAAACAAAAAATCATCAGTAACTCCATCCAAAGTAAATATGGGAGTAAAAATAGACTCAAATGCCTCACCCAATTTACCAAAACCATCATCAATAAAATCATTCGCAGCACTAACAAAACCCAGGCTCATCAAAACTACAAAAACAAAACTAACTCCTAATATCTCTTTTCTCATAATATATACAACAATATCAACTTTAAAAAGATTTAGTATACTAAAGAAATTATTTTAATTGATCCCGAATACCTCGAATATTCTCTTCTATCCTACTTAAATTAGTATTATATTCTTCATTCTTTTTTCCAACTTCAGCTTCTGCTTCAGCATTAATCTCAGAAATTAATCCATCTCTCAAAGTTTTAACTTTTTGAAAATTACCTTCTTTATCTCTAACATAAGGTTCAACAGTTCCATCTTGAGTTCTTATTACTAAATCATCATATTCAATTCCACAAGGATTTTTATTATCAACACTAGAATGATAAACATGAGTGGGAGAATTTTGATTAGAATCTGGAGAATCATTCAACATAGCATAAGTTGCAATAGAACCAACAGCAAAAACTCCTCCAACTATCAAACTTCTCAAATCAGGCATTTTCATTTTCTAACTCCTTCATTTATTCTTTTATCAAAATCTCCAACCATTGAACTAAGATTTTCATGATAATTTGTTTCAGGTTTTTCTTCAACAGCAACATCAAGAGGATTACTCAAACCCCAAGCTTCCCTCGCCTCATCAGAAGCATTATCAATCATAGCATCATATTTCGCATTAACTCTTCCAATTCTTTTTTCAGCAGCCCCGTTAATCTCAGTTTCCTCAATATCATAAACTTGTTTAGCTTTTTCTTTAGCTTCAGCCTCAATACTATCTAAACTCTTTCCAACCCTTCCTTGTCTCATAAAATGAGTCTTATCCCCATTTCCTTGAGTTAATTCAGTATAAACATGTTTTTCAACTTCTCTTTCAACAACACCATTTTCAGCGATAAAAGAATCATTATATTGATTATTTTGCCAAGCTTGATAACCTCCAGTAGATAAAAGACCTACTGCGACTCCAAGAACAGCAGGTTTAACAAACCCACTAAGACCTTTAATTTTATCAATTATCCAAGGAACCCCATTATTTTTAAAATTAGAATATTCTCGTTCAAATTGCGATTCATTTTAAGTTGTCATTTTATAATGATATAAAACTCATTATTTAACTATATAAACATATCTGTAACAAAAACATATCAATAAAAAATATTCTTTCATAAAATAAAGAAATATTTATAAAGAACAATCTGCTCTCTTTTATATGAAAAAGGTGCAATATAAAAATCATTTAACTTGGTTAATAGGTTTATTATCTGTAGGATTAGTTTCAGCAGAATCAAATTTTGAAGCAGCAACAAAAAAATTAGCTTCAGGAACTTCAAACATATTCTCAGGACTTCAATTAAGCCCTTCAAATTTTACATTAATCTTATTTGGAATTTTATTATGGATGGTAGTTTATAGTGTAATTAGAAATATAGATTTATTCAAATCTAATCATGGAATTTGGAGCGCAGCCTTTGCATTAATCGTATCCATTTTAGCATTTAATGGATTTCCACCAGGATTCATAGAAGGGATTGTAATACAATATCAAGCAATGGGCGCAACAATTGTAACAGTTATACCATTTATTATAATGGTATGGTTTACAACTATGAGCGGTATAAATCTAATGATGTCAAGATTAATTTGGTTAGTTTATACAGTTTATTATTTTTCATTATTTGTTTACAAAATAGGTTCAGCAGATGCGAGTATAGGGATATTCGCCGCAGAGAATCTACCATATATCGCAGCAATAATTATGGGAATCATAGTTTTAATTTTTCTCGGAGCAATTAGAGCCTGGGCATTTAAAGAAAAATTAGATTCTAAAAAAGAAAAAGCTGAGAACAAAGTTAAAAAAGCAGGAGCCGGCTTAGATGCAGCTGCAGGAGTAGTTGACGAATTTAGTGATGGCGGAGGAATCTAATCTCAAAACTCTTAAAAACCCTAACCACTTATTAATTCTATGATAAAAAAGAGCATAACATTATTTTTAACAATATTTTTAATATTGCTAATTCTAAATCCCATCCACGCAGAATTAGATCCAACTACAATAGCAAAAGACTATTCAGGAGGAATAGACTCTGAAACCGGATTGCCTCAAGAAATAAAAAAAGTTACAGATAAAGAATACTTAAAACAAGAATTCAAAACAACTACTCTAGGAAAATTCTTCACTCCTTTCTTCACATTTACTGAAAAAATCTTTTCAATATTTAATCCATTTTGGAAATTAACCTTAGAAACAGAATTTTCTTGGTCATGGATTTTCTTTCTTTCTTTCTTTATTTGGATAGCACTGATAATAATTTTATACTCTCCTTCAAAAGCATTCATAGATTTAAACCCGCTCCTTATTCTTTTATTTTCAGCAGTAATAGCAACCATAATCGGAAGAGCAGGAGTAATTTCCCAAACAACAAAAATGTTAATGACAATGTTAACAAATATTTGGTTGGTAGGATTATCTTTTTTAATAGGAATAATATTATTGATTGTTTATTATCAAATAATGAAGAGATTAGAAAAAGATTTTAAGAAATCTTCTAAAAAGGAGAAAAGAGAACAAGCTCAAGAAAAAATTGAAGCCGCAGGCGAATCTGCAGAAAAATTCTTAGACAATTAAAACAACGTCCTTTGCTTCGCCCTATCCTTCAAAACCTCTAATTTCTCCAATTGAGTATCAATCCTCTTCTCACTAAATTCATATTTCGTCAAAATCTCTTTCAACTTCTCTTCATTCAACTTAGGAAACTCAACTTCAACTTCTTCAACATTAGGCTCAGCAATCTCATCATAAACTTCTTTCCAATCAAAACTCAACTCACCATCATCATCAAAAGAATCAGAACTCGCCCTCAACTTCTCAAAATTCTCATCCTCACTTAACGCTCTAAAAATTTCAACACACTCCTTAAACTCCCGAACAATCTTCAAACTTTTCTTAGGCCCCAACCCCTTCACTCCTCCAGGATTATAATCCGTCCCACACAAAATCCCAAGACAAATCAATTGCTCCTGATTAATCTCCAACTCCTCCAAAACTTTAGACAAAACAATCACCTGCGGAAAAATTTCCTTATAACCAGAAATAGTTTTACGACTCCTCGCCAAACTTAAATTCTGAATTAACAACGGAGCTTTAAACATCAAACAATCATAATCTTGAGACGAAACAGCATAAGCCAATCCACCAGAGGCCATAAAACTCGCCTGTGCTTCACCCTCTCCAGGAGCCTGAACAACTGCAATCCCCATAGCCTCCAACAACTCCTTACTCTCTTTAATCTTCTCATCATCTAACGAAACCTCGCTACGAGCATACTTTCCCATCCCTTCAATATCTTCCTCAGCAACAGCTTTTTCATATTTAGCCTTAGCAACTTCACGAATAGCCCGACGACTCTCACGAGTCGCACTCTTCAAATCAGGAGCCTCACCATCAAAAACATAAATCAGCTTCACACCTTCCAAAATCAATTTAATATTCCTATAAAACAACCCAGAAATATGAGATGTAACATTTCCATTAGAATCTTTCAACGGAGTCCCATCTGGTTGCCGAATCGTAGTCAAAAATTGATAAATAGAATTAAACGCATCAACAGCAATTGTCTTCCCTTTCAAATCTTCAAACTTCAATTCTTTTTTCGAAATAATATCTCCAATCTGTAATCCCATTAAAAAAACAATAAACAAGGATTAATAAAATTATCTACCAGGATTATCAAATTTCAAAATAAAAGTAGGAACATCTTTAGGAATTATTTTATCCCATTTACAATAATTTTTGTTTCTATCTCTAAGTCCGCCTTCAGAAATTTTTCCTGCTCTTCGAAGTTCCCAATAAACCTTATCTGCTAAAAATCTTTCATAATTCTCATCATCTCGTGGATCATAAGATCTTCCTCTTATTTTATCTCCAAAATTTGGTTCAGCCATTTTATCTCAAATCAATCTCCATTTTTAATTCTTACTAATACATAGTATGAAATTCTTCTCCAAGATATTTCATAAATTTATGTCCGGATTTTAAAGCACTTAATCCTAAATCTTTTAATTCTTCCAATCTGCCTTTCTTAGGTTCTTTAGGTTCCACATAGTCCGGATCTCCATAAGATCCAAATGTAAAACTATATTTACTTCCAGCAAAAATTTCATCTCCATCCATTAAAGGAAGTTTTCCTTTAACTTCTTCATCATTAACATAAGTTCCATTTTTACTTTTTAAGTCTCTTAAATAAACATGACCCTTTTGAAGTTCAAGTGAAAAATGCCTATTTGAAATTTCTTGTTGCAATGTTTCTATAGCGCAAAGTCTTTCAACAGGACTATAATTGCTACTACCACTTAAGTTTATTTTAACATCTCCATTTCTACCAACAACAACAGGACTCCCATCAAGATTAAATAAAACTTGGAGTTCTTTCCTTCTAATTTTATCGTACAATGTTACTGGCATCTTAATTCAAACCTCCCTCTACCGAATCAACTAAAATACTTACTTCATATGCACCCTTAGGACCAGCCCTTATTCTAACATTTCCACTCTCAATATCTTCCAAACTTATAGCATAAGGAACATCTACAAGTTCACGATAATCTTTTCCAGGAACCCTAACATGAGTTCCATGCCTACTTAAATCACTTACAAAAATATGTTCTCCACTTCTTTCTAATTCAAATTGCTCTCCAGAAACCCAATGTAAAACATCTGGCCTTTCATCTCTAGAATAACTATTTGAAAAACAAACATCACTCTCAGGAGTTCTTCCGCAAGTCACACTATCTTTATCTAATCTAAATTCTATTCCATTCATATCTTTTAATTTTATCATCTTACTATTACCTCAAAATAACACTATATAAGTCTTTCTATTTGTCATCACTGAACAATGACACAATATCTAAGAAATTAAACCTACGAATCACTTAATAAACAAAGGTAAACAAACTATAAATAATCCTTTAACAATTTTTTTGTAATTTATCCAAAACTAACTGAACTTAGAACCTTTTTACAAATTATTTAATTGAAATTTTAAATTTAACTCTAGAACCCAGGGTCAACTCATCACCATCATTCACATAAAACTCACTACTATGTCCAACAAGTTCTCTATTAATACTAGTTCCATTAGAGCTCCTAAAATCAATAATTGCTGGACTTCCATTTCCACTAATCCCTCTAGGATAAATTCCACAATGAATTCTAGAAACTGCACAATAATTAATAACTCCATTGCACTTTTTACTTCTTCCAAGAACATACTCTCGGATATCAGAATCAATTTCAAAAAATAATGGCTCATCTTCAACAAAGCCCATCATTTCAATTTCTTCAAGTATAACTTTCATTCAATTAATTGTAAAAATTTCTTTAAAAAGCTTACTAAGCTAACTTTTATATAACTTCAACACTTAAATTAAAAATGCAAACTAAAATAAATTTCATCCCAATAGACTATGACTATTTTGATTATCAAGGAAAAAATTACATCAAAATCATAGGTAGAACTGACAAAAACAAAAAAGTCTGCATAATAGACACCTGCGATGTTTATATTTGGGCAATCATGCAACCAGATACTCCAGAGAAAAGAATAAAACAAATCCAAACAAAAATAAACCAAATACAAATAAAGAAAAAAACAAGAACTGCACATGTAATAAAAACAGAAATTCATGACAAAAACTTCTTAGGAAAAAAATACAAAGCAATAAAAATTTTCATAAACAATAACAAAGATGCAAAAGACATAGTAGAAGAACTTCATTACAAAGAAATATACAAAAGAAGAGAACATGATTTAAATTTTATAACAAAATACATTTTAGAAAAAAAAGTAAAGCCATTAAACTGGTACAAAGTTGAAGGAGAACTCTTAAACAATTCAGAAGACTTTGGAAATCTAGATGCATCAATAGACCTCAAAACTTGCATAAAAACAGAATCAATCCAACCCCTAGAAAAACCATTCGAATTCAAACCAAAAATTTTAGCTTATGACATTGAAACAGATGAATTTGAAATAGGAAAAGGAAAGATAGTAATGATTTCTTTAGTTGGAGAAGATTTCCAAAAAGTTTTAACCTGGAAAAAACAATCCAATAAAAAATATGTAGAAACTTTCAAAGATGAAGAAGAAATGTTAGAAGCATTTGTAAAATACACAAAAAAATACAACCCAGATATTTTAGCAGGATATTTTTCAGATGGATTTGACTTGCCTTATCTAAAAGCAAGAGCAGATAAAAACAAAATAAAACTAAACCTCGGAATAGACAATTCACAACCAACATTCTCAAGAGGAAGAATGCTAACCGGAAAAATAAACGGCATAGTCCACTTAGACATTTTCAGATTTATACGCTCAGTTTATTCACAATACCTTCAATCAGAAACACTTTCATTAAACGACGTGGCTTCAGAACTTTTAGGACAAGAAAAAGTAGAATGGGAACACAAACACTCCTCAAAAATAAAATCAAAAGAATGGGAAAATTATTTCAAATACAATCTCCAAGATTCAGTCCTAGCTTACAAATTAACAGAGAAAATCTTACCAGATATTTTAGAATTTACAAAAATTATCCAAGAACCTTTATTTAATGTTTCAAGAGACAGCATGGCAACCCAAGTTGAAAACTATATAATACATCATTTAGAAAAATTCAACGAGATAGCAGAAAAAAGACCTTACAGCAATGAAATAGGAAAAAGAAGAGCAGAAGAAAAATACAAAGGAGCATTCGTATTCCAACCAACACCAGGACTCTATGAAGACATAACCTTCTTTGATTTCACAAGTATGTATGGCTCAGTAATCGTAACCCATAATCTCTCACTATCAACCTATTCAGCAAAAAAAATAAAAGATTCAATAGAAGTAGATTTAGAAAACCAAAAAGCATATTTCATAAAACAAAAAGGTTTCTTTCCTCAGATGTTAAATAAGTTCATAGAAAAAAGAAAACAATATAAAAAAGAATATGCAGAAAAAAAAGATGCTCATTCAAAAGCGCGAAGCAACTCATTTAAACTTTTAGCAAACGCAGCCTACGGTTATCAAGGATTTTTTGGAGCACGATATTACTGCCTACCTGCTGCAGCCGCAACAGCAGCATTAGCAAGAAAACACATCATGGAGGCAATAGACACAATAGAAAAACAAAATCACAAAGTAATCTACAGCGACACAGATTCAATAGCATTCACATCAAACAAAAAATCAAACACACAAATACAAAAACTCCTTAAAGACATCAACGAAAAACTTCCAGGAATAATGGAGTTAGATTATGAAGGCTCTTTCAAAAGAGGAATATGGGTAACAAAAAGAACAGGAGATTTTGGAGCAAAAAAGAAATACGCCTTAATAGATAAAGAAAACAAATTAAAAATAAGAGGATTTGAGACAGTTAGAAGGGATTGGTGCAATTTAGCAAGACAAACACAAAATAAAATTCTTCAATTAATTCTTCAGACAGGAAAACCAGATAAAGCAAAAGAATATCTTAAAAAAACAGTCAAAGAATTAAAACAAAGAAAAATTCCTTTGAAACAATTAATAATTAAAACTCAATTAAAAAAACCCATAGATGAATATAAATCAATAAACCCTCATGTAACTATTGCGAAAAGAATGAAACAACAAAATATTCCTGTAAGCATAGGAACCTTAATTGAATATTATATTGCAGAACCAGAAACAACAAAACATAAATTAGTTAGAGAACGAGCAAAACTACCTACAGAACCCGGAAAATATGACATAAATTATTATCTTAAAAACCAAATCCTTCCAGCAGTTGAAAACATCTTAGAGGTTTTTGATATTAAGGTTGAAGAATTGATTGAAGGTAAGAAACAGATGTGTTTGGGCGACTTCTAAAAACAAGGAATCTTTAAATGCAATAACTTGTTGTTAGGGGGAATTGATTTCCAACCCAAACATTTTATATATCTAAAACATCTTATACAAATAACAAAATGTCTAAGTTCAAACCCTTCAAATTATTAAGAACCTTAAGTTTCATCCTAGGTCTAACAATTCTCGCCCTCTTCATCTACACAATTATAAACTTCGGATTTTTACAAAATCAATTAGAAGCAGGACTTAAAAATCAAATACTTCAATACGGCTATATCTCAATATTCCTCATATCATTTCTACTTGAAGGACTCCCTCAACCTTTTGTAAGCGCCATATTCCCATTCATAACAGGAGTAGTTTTAGGATTAGATTTCAAACTTCTTTTATTAATCACAATAGCCGGGGCAATTTTATCAGGATTCATAGCTTACGCAATAGGAATAATTTACGGAAAAAAAATCGCAATAAAAATCGCAGGAGAGGAAAATTATCAAACATATCATAATTTATTTAAGAAATATGGCAAATTAGGAATGACAATAATAGCTCTAACACCTCTCCCCTACTTCCCAATCCTCGCAGGAGTCTTTAAAATGAATTTAGGAGATTTCATAAGATTCGCAGTTCTCCCAAGAATTATCCACTTCCTTGTCTTTGCATATATAGCAAGTTTTTTTATTTAAAGATTATTCTAAAATATAATCCTTGTAACAACTAAATATTTATAAATAGAATTGCACGATAAAAAATTATGGAAGATAAACCCACATATTCAGATAGGATATATAAAGACTGTCAGGATTTAACTAGTGCAGAAAAAGCAGATCTAATATCAAAACTAGCAAAATTTGAACAAGATAGTTGGTTTCAATTATCTTATACCGATAGCATAACTTCTAGAGATCACGAAATGAAGATTGTAACTAATATTTATTTAACTCCTGAAGATATTGTAGTTAAGAGTATTAAGGAGTATATTCCTGAAAAAGATGGATTTTCAGGAAATCTTCACGGTATATCTATTAATATGCATTCTTATAAAACTCCTGTAGAGGATGTTAAAAAAACTCTAATGAGAATTATTGAAAGTGAATAATTAAAATCTCAAACTCTTTCAAATATTTTCCAATACTTTCAACCTCTGAAGAAATAGCTTCTCCTTCTGTCTTTTTCCCTTCATGAATCTCTTTAAGTAAATCTTCATAACATTCCTTAACAAAAACCAAAAGTCCATTTATAGCTTTCTGACTAAATCCGCTTGGTGGCATTTTAAACTCCTACTTCATTTAGATATTTAGCTAATTGAGACATATCGTCAGATTTTCCTTCTAATTCTTCATAATATTTAGAATCCATAGAATTAAAATATTCTCCAACTGTTTGAATAATTTCTCCATATTCCTTAGGAATATTTTCAATCCCTTTAGATCTCATTACTAAATAAAATCCCATTGCATATTTTACTATTCCCTCTGTTAAAACTCTTTTAGAACTATCTTCAATTTTATCTAATTCTAACAACATTCTAGTCATATCTGAAATTTCTCGTTTAACAGCTTGATCTAATGTTTCTCCATTTTTTTCTGCCCTATGAATAAGTCCATGCTCCACTAAACCTTCATTAAAAGCCGTTAGACCTTCCAACATTTTTTCATTAAATCCGCAAAGTGGCATTTTTCTATTTCTCCGTAATTAACTAATATAATTATCTTATATAAAATATATGCCATCAATATTTTACAAAAACTAAATATTTATATACGAATTATTACTATATGTTAAATATGATGAAATTAGATGCTTATGATAAGAGAATCTTAGAAGTTTTAATTAATAATTCAAGGGAACAAATTAGCACTATTAGTAGGAAAGTTAAACTTAGAAGGGAGAATGTTAATTACAGAATTAACAGACTAATAAATTCTGAATTGATTCAAGAATTTAATACCATCTTAAACGAGAAAAAACTTGGTCTTTCACATTATGTTGTTTTTTTAGAATTAACTAATCTACAAGAAAACACAGAACAAAGATTATTAGATTATATGAAAAAAAATAAATATATGTTTTGGATAGGCCCATCCGCAGGGAGATGGAGTCTTATTTTTGATGTTATTATACCTGAAGATATAGAATTAGATAAAATAATTCAAGAAATGATGAAAAAGTTTAGTAAATATATCGATGAATATGTTGTTTTAAAATTACATGAAGGAGATTATTTTGGATTTAAATTTTTAGGCTTAATTAAAAAGCCACAGGCATATTCAGATGATAATAGATTAAAGATCGATAAAAGTGATTTAAAAATTCTTTCATTACTAAACAAAAATTCAAGAACAAGCCTTGTTGACATTTCCGAAAAAGTTGGACTAACTCCTAATGGAGTAAATAATCGAATAAAAAATCTTGAAAAAAAAGATGTTATACATAATTATACTATCTCTATTGATTGGAGAAAATTAGATTATGAATGGTATGGCCTTCAACTTAAACTTACAAAATTTGGAGAGGATATTGATAAAGAATTAAAACAATATTTAACAAAACATAAAGAGATAATTTATTATAATAAATATCTTGGAGGTTCTTGGGATTATGACCTAGGAGTAATAGTTAAAAATTCTAACGAATTAAGAGAATTTATCCATGAGTTCAGAAAGAAGTTTTCAGATAAAGTAAAGGTTTCTGATGTCTTTATTGTTTTAGAAGAAACAAGTGGATATAAGTTTCCAGAAGGAGTTTTCCAATAAAAACGAAATAAAATAATTTTAGAAATTATTTTGAAAGTGATTGAAAAATTTCTAAATAAAAAACTCTATCTATCCCCTAATTCATCTTCATAAACTATACCATTTTTTGGTTCGTTGTTACAATCAGGACAATAAGCAATCTCCTTACTTACAACTTCTCCAGTTCCAGCACACCTCATACCTCTAACCCATACAGAATTTCTAACCACTTTTTCTAATTTTATCCCTTCACATTTTTCACAACTTGAAAGAACAGATTCAAAAGGATCCTCAAGCAAAACAACTTTTGCAAAACCTTCAACTGCCCTTAAAATATTTCCTTTTCCTTTAATTTTCTTAAATTCTCTTCTATTAACAGAATCCCAAAATGCCTTATTTAACCATCCTTCTCTTGATGCTTGTTCATAAAAATCATAAAGTTCTTTTTTCAAATCTCCTTTTTGCATTGCGTATCCAGCTACTTGCAAACCCATTCGCATAGTGCACATATAATCATCTCCATCACACCTAGAATAATTTGAACAAATACTTTGACCTTTTTCTAAAGCTTGTTGGACAGTTAATAGATCTCTATCAAAATAATCAACCCCGCAAGGACTTCCATCCTGAACTAATTTTAATTCTCTTTTAATCATTCAACCAC
>JABIDS010000019.1 GCA_018651605.1 archaeon
AAATTTTAGAACACTCAACTTATTTTATGGGATGGCCAACAACAAACGACCCACCGGCCAGAGATTTTAACTAACTACTACTAACGAATTTTCTCCCCCCTTCAGATTTAAACTCGCGAGGTCATTTCATTCCACTCGCGCCACGCCTTGCAGGCTTTCATCACAATATCCTTTGTTCTTCAGGTCTTTGAACAGCGATTTAATAGAAAATCCCTTGCAGGAATTTTCCCATATTTTTCTAGTCCGAAAAACACTCGAGGTCACCTTGTTCCACTCGAGCCCTTCGAGTTATTAACCCGCAAACGTTATGTCTAATGGAGAGTTGGTGCTTCCTTCCAATGTTTGTTCAAATTGGACAAGGTTAATCTTCTTAGCATTTGTTTATCATAGTATCTTCTTATGCTGTTTTCTATATCTCTTTTAAAACTCCAACTTCTTCGCCATCTCTTTGTCTTAATTGCTCGTTCAACATCAGATTTTCTGAAAGTTATTTCTCCAAAATCCATTAAAACAATGTCATCATTTGAATTTACCCCGTTATTAATTGTTAGATTATATGTTCTTTCAGAAAATCCATTTTTCCAACAATCAAAAATGAAATTGATATATTCTTCTATTTTTTCTTTTGCGGTTTTATAATCTCTAAGATATTGTTTTAACGGGGTTACTCTGTCTTGTTCAATTTCATTTTCTCTAAAAATTAAATGCGCTAAAAGAGATGGCTCAAATCGTCTTCTCTGAATTTCTTGCAAAACTTCTTCCCTTTCATTTATTATTCTTTTTGCTTGTATTTCAAGTTCAAAAAGTTTCAGTAAATATGAAGGTGTCCAGAGAAGAAGTTTTAATTTTATTTGAAATTTTGAAGTTGGAGTTTTTACTACTTTATTCCCTTTCTCATAAACATTAAATTGTAAACCCCGTCCAATTTTCTTCATAATTTAATTGAAACATCATTTCCTTATTAATATATCGCACCAATTCTCAACTCAAAATCCTTAGGATTTTGTCCTACTGGAAGACATAACAGCGGTTTAATCACTCCATTGCATTCCGTCCGAATCTCTTCGAGACTCGATTAAATCTCAAACGTTAGATACAAACACTATCAATAAAATTAGAAAATTGGGTTAGACTCCGTCTTCCCAATTTTCCATAAAATAAGCTCGTTCGCCTTAGGCGAACGCAATTTACCCAACAACCCAAACCATTCTTAAACCTAAACCACCCTCAACCTCTTTAAACCTCCTCTCACAACCCATCCAAAGGATTCCTAATCGACTTAACCTGCTCCCCACTAACATGAACATAAATCTGCGTAGTTGCAATCGAACTATGCCCTAACAAAAACTGTATCTTTCTCAAATCAACACCTGCATCCAAAAGATGCGTAGCAAACGAATGCCTCAAAGTATGAGGATGAACTTCTTTATTCAACCCAGCATTCAACCCAGCATTACGAACAATCTTCTGAATATTCCTAGTAGTCAAAGCCTTCTCTTTAGAAAAAACAAACTTCCAATCCTCATGACGACCAACAAACCTCTCCAACTTCTTCCCCAATTTCTTAGACAAAATAAACATTCTATCTTTACCACCCTTACCACCTCGAACCCACCCACTATTCTCTTCAAAATCAAAATCCCCTCGACGAACATTCACAATCTCAGAAACTCTCAATCCAGAAGAATACAACAACATCATAATCAACTTACTCTTCAAAGTCTGCGCAGCATCAATCAACAAACCAACCTCCTCCTTAGTTAAAACAACCGGAATCTTATTCTCTTTCTTAGGCCTCTTCACACCTGCACTAGGATCTTTACTTAAAACATTCAAATACGCAAAACGAACAGCAGCCAAAAACAAAATATTAGAACTCGACGCCCGAGATGACATCTTATCAGCCAAATAATTCTTAACATCCTGCATTTCAATTTCATCAGGCCCCTTCCCAGCATGCTCCAATAACAACCGATTAAACTCAACATAATTCCTAAGAGTATACTCCGAAAGTTTAGCTATCTTAATCTCTGTCCCAACCCTTTTAAGAAACTCCTCAACATCCATAATTAGATTATGCGAACTTCTTTTATAAATTTAATCATAGCTCACTCAAAACATTTTTCCAATCAAGCCAATGATATAATCTTCTCCTTGAATCTACATGAAAATTATAACTAGTTGCAAATAATATATGTTCCCAAGAAGGAAACCTCAAGCCATTAATTTCAGGCTTATCATCTATCAATAAATCTCCCCTAATTAGGGTTTTATCCTCTGTTAAAATCAACTTCCTATCAAAAGGTTTTCCAAGATGATTTTCCAACCATTGATATTTTTGTAAAACAGAAGTTTCATAATATTTATGAGGAGTAGAACAAAAAACAACATCATGCCCTCTTTTATGAATTTCCCTTACTGCATCTAATGAACCTTTAACAGGAGGTATTGAAGATTGAAAATCTAAAGAATAAAGCACAGATTCAACTTTCAAAAGATTTCCAAAAGAATATTCATCCTTAATATCAAATTTCTTTCTAGGTACTTTAAACTCAAGAACATTAGGATATCGCACCATAAGAGTTTCATAAAGATATTCACTAGTATCTGCCATAACATCATCCATATCAACCAAAACAATCATTCAAAAATCATGAAAATAAACCTTTTAAATATTTATAGACTAATCAAACACAAAAACTTTATAAACAAACAAAAATAAATTACTCTATGGATTCCTTTATTAAAAAAATTTTCAATGAAAGCGTAGATGATTCTGTCCACCAACAATTCCAAAAATTCAGCAGAGGAGAATTCCCAGACAGAGCAATGATAAGAATCAAAAACTCAAAAGGAAAATACACAATCTCAACAACTGCAGAATATGCAAAAGATTTAATCACAAACCTAGCAGAAAAACTCAAACAAGAAAAAACAGAAGTAACAGGAGCATTAATTTCAGCACTAGACTTAGATGGATTTGAATACAAAGAGAAAAAATCAGCAATAGGTGTAAGAAAATATTTAATTGAAACAGAAATGTCTGGAGAAGAAATATTAGAACTAACAAACAAAATCCAAAAAGCATTTTTCGCCCTATCCTTCAAAACAAACGACAGTGAATTAAAAATAAAACCAAAATCACCAAAATCTTCAAAGGGAGCAAGCTCGAAGAAAAAAGAAGGAGAAAAAACAAAAATAGATTTCTGTAAACTAAAAACAACAGATAAATCAATAATAGAAACACTACTTCTCCAAGATGAACCAAAAGATTTCAAAAACATGGAAATAAAACACGATCTAATCATAGATGAAATAATTATCTCAGAAGAATTAAAACAAGAATACAAAGACGATTTCGCCAAAATTAGAGAAATGGCAAAAAGAAAAGGAAAAATAATTAGAAAAATAATTATCGACGATAAAGAAACAAAAAAAGAAAAAGAATTTATCATCTAAATACCACAATGTTTTTAAAGAGACATGATTTAAAAGAAATATGAAAATAAGTGAATTAAACGCAGGACAAGGAAATGTTGAAGTTGAAGGAACCATTAAAGAAGTTGGAGAACCAAGAACATTCAATAAATTCGGAAGAGAATTAACAGTAGTCAATGCAACATTAGAAGATGATTCTGGAAATGTAAAACTAAGTCTTTGGAATGAAGATGCTACAAGATTCAAAGCAGGCGACAAAGTAAAAATAGTAAATGGATATGTCAGTGAATTTCAAGGAGAACCTCAATTAACATCAGGTAAATTCGGAAGTATTGAAAAACTTGATGGAGAAACAACACCTGAAGAAGCACCAAAAGAAGAACCTACAACTGAAGAAGCTCCTTCAGAAGAACCTCAAGAAGCACCTGAACAAGAACCAATCAACGAAGAAGTTATCTAATTAACAATTACTTTCTAAAACAAATATCTTTATAATCTATTAAAAATATTTTTAATAATGGAATTAGACATAGGAGGGGGAGCATATCTAACAAAAAACAATACTTCTAGTACCCAAATCAATTATTTTTTAGTTCTAGGAAATGGAAGAAGAGGCCCTTATGTTTCACCAGTCCATTCAAATAAATTAAATGTGGCAGTTACTCCTCCAAGTGAAATAAAAATACCAATCACAAAAGAAGAATATGATTCATTAGAAAAACAATTAGATGAAAGTTCTGCTAAAGAAGCAATCTTATCTATGAAAGGAAAATTAGAAGTTAAAGTAAGTGCAGTATGTTTAAATTAAAACAATAAAAATTTACAAGATATCAATAACCAGTCCCATAATAAGGACAATCTTCAAAATCAGGAATATCAAATGCCAGATGAATACAACATCCTCCAAACTCCCCATTCAATCCATCAAAATCATATTCTCCATTTTCATTCACAGGTTTCCCACAAGTATAACCTTCACGACTATTCTTAAATCTTCTTTCACAATAAAGCACTTTTTCAACTTTCTTATCATAATCCAACCAAAAAGGAGCAAATAACTTCCTTTTCTCAGGAGTCAACTTATTCCAATTTTCTCCAAAACCAGGAGAATCTCTTAAATTCTCTCTAGCAGATTCCGCATCCCTTCCTTGAGAAAGAGTCTTAACTTCTTCATGCCCTCTAGCAACTTCCCCCTCTAAACATTTCATAAAACTAACTGCAATAATTGGAACCCAATAAATATTATTCACAGGCTTATCTCTGTTCTCAGTATATTCAATCATCTTTTCAATACCAAAATATCATTTATAATAATTTAGATAGTTAAAAATATATCAGAAAAACAATGGGCCACCCACACCTAAAGGTGTGGGTTTGAAACAGGCCCTTGTTTTTTTGAGCTAGAGCGGAAAATCATCGCGAAGCGATGCTACGCCCTAAAGGGCGTAGTTAATTTTTTGCTCAGATTTCAAACCCGAAACCGATTCAACCCATTAGCCAAAATCAACGAAACCTTTTTATCCTCAATATAAGCAGCCTCTTTCTCATCCAAATCCAACCTCGCTTTATCCCTATCACCCAACTCACTCAAAATAAAAGGCATCAAAAAAGCTTCTTTCATCATTTTCTTTTTAGACATATGACACAACCGAGCACACTTCCCCATAACAGACTTCCTCTTAGCATTCCTCTGATTCGCCAACCAAATTTTCAAAATTCTCGAAGGCTTTTGATATTTTGTAAACTTATTATACTTCACTTTTGTAGCACTTGAAATCCCTGCAGAAAGAAAGAAATTCTGATAAACCAAAAACCTCCAATGCTGCTGCCGATAAATTCTACCCTTAAAAATATCAGCCTTACTCAAAGCATCATATGCCTTAACCAATGCCTCACCCTTATACTCCAAAGGAATATTCTCCTCAATCCAAAGAGAAATCTCATTCAAATCCATATGAACTGAATCATAAGCCCTAACAATTCCTAAATCCGTAGGCGCCTGAAAAACATTCTTCAAAACATTAAAAATATCATCTCGCTTCTCTCTCTCAGAAAGTTCATTAATAAATTCACCTTCACCCAAATTCAAAGCAAGCTCCAAATCATTAAGCGCAGCCCGAGCATCTCCCTGAGACTTCTTAACAATCAAATCAAAAGTCTCCTGACTCAATTTCTTCCCCTCTTTATCAATCACCCCATACAATATCTCCCTAATCACAGACTCATCCAATTCCTTCAAATTTATAATCTTGCACTTCTGCCTTAAAGGAGAAAACTTCTTTTGCCAAATATCATTTGCAGTTATAACAATCGGAAACTGTGTCTCAGCAATCAACCTAATTAACTCAGACACTCCACCCCTATCTGAACCAGTAATCCCATCTGCCTCATCCATCAAAATCAACTTCCCTTTCTGAAACAAAGAACTCTGTTGTGTCGAAGGTTTCAAAACAGCCTCCAAACTAGACTTATTCCTCAAATCACTAGCATTCAACTCAAACAATTCCAAATCATACTCTTTCGCCAAAGCCAAAACCATAGATGTCTTCCCAGTCCCAACAGCACCATTCAAAATAATCGCCCGCTTTTTCGGAAAACTCTCAAAAAAATCCCTAATATCCTGAATAGCCAAATCCTGCCCCTTAATCTCTGAAAAAGATGCTGCCCTATATTTTTCAATCAATGGAAGTCTCATTTTATTTACAATTCACCAATTCCCTCCAATTTTGTTTATAATTTTCATATTGCTTATTAAATTCTTCTTTAGAAGTTTCCTGAATCTTTAACTCATTCATCTTTTGCCTCAATTCATCGAGAACCCCTTCTTGCTCTTCCACACTTGACAACTTTTCCAACTCAATTATATATCCATAACCTTTTGTATAATCAACACAAACCTTAATACCTTCCCAATTAAATTCATGCCTTGTTCTAAACCATTTTATCTCAACACTATAATCTAGTGCCTGAAATATTTGATTAGCCTTATCAAAATCTTCTTTAGAAAATTTTATTTCTAACTCGTCCCTACAATCATCATGAATTTGTCCCTTCTTCAACCAAATCTTAGATCCTTGTTCATTTTTCTGAATTCTCAAATCCTGCTCAGAATCAAAATAATAAGTTTCTTGATAATCTTGTTTGACTAATTCTGCATTTTGGTTAAAAAATTCTAAGAATTGTTCATACTGCAATTTAGTTATAAAAGAACGGATTTCAACCTCAATATTTTTATAATCCATTTTCGCCCTCAAAGATTTTTCTAAACCCCCTTGCCAGCCAAAACAAATGAAGCAAGTAAAGCCTCCAATTGAATAAATTCATCACTACCCTCAACCAACCGAAACTCAATCTCACCTGTTTTTTCAGTCAATCTAACTTTCAACTCATCTTCAATCTGCAAATTCCAAACCTCTTTCTGAATAGACTTAATCACATCAGTCCCAGAAATAGACTCTTTCAACATAACATCTAACAACTTCTCTTTTGCCCTTAAAAAATCTCCACTCAAAGCATACTCCAAAACAATTTTTATCTCCGCTGGCTTAGCCCCTGCAACAAGCGTCTGTATCAACTCAGAAGTTATAGACGGAGAAATAGATGCAGAAGCCTGCAATAAGTTAATAGTCCGCCTACAATCACCCTCACTAGCCTCATAAATCGCCTCAATAGTCGCATCAGATAATTGCAATTTCTCTCTTTCCGCAATAAACTTTATCCTTTTCTCAATATCCTTTTTCTCCAACAATTTAAACCTAAAAATAACACACCTAGATTGAATAGGATCAATAATCTTTGAAGAATAATTGCACGACATAACAAACCTACAAGTCTTAGTATAATTCTCCATCGTCCTTCTCAAAGCCTGCTGAGCCTCTTTAGTCAAAGCATCTGCCTCATCCAAAAAAATAACCTTAAACGGAACATTTCCAAGAGCCTTTGTCCGCGCAAAATCCTTAACCTTCTGTCTAACAACATCAATACCTCTCTCATCACTTGCATTCAACTCTAAATAATTCTCTTTCCATGTATCTCCAAAAAGCTCCTTAACAACAATCAACGCCAAAGTAGACTTCCCAGTTCCAGCAGGTCCAGCAAACAACAAATGAGGAATATTCATCGCCTTAGTCAAACCCTGCACCTTATTCACAATCTCATCCTGCCCAACTAACCCTTCAAACTTATCAGGCCGATATTTCTCAGTCCAAATCGATGAATCATTTTCTCTAGGAATAAAACTCTCAGTCTCCATTTTATAATCAAAAATAGTTGAATTGTTTTATAAACATTATTATAGTAAAGAAACCATTACAAAACCCAGATTAACCCTTACAAACTAGCCCCTTCTCTGTTTTCTCTTTTTCTTGACACGTCTAAGTATCTTCCTCTGCCATTTCCAACGCATCTGACGTTTTTTCTTCCATCTACGACTTGATCTTTTCATATTAATAATAAGCAAACAACCAAAAGGCATTTACATAAAAATGAATTGAGAAATTGATTTATAAATCTTTAGGTTAACGCACTTTGGGTAAAAAGTCAAAATAATTAAACAAAAAAGAAATTATTTGTTTTATAGTTTTGAAAACTAAAGAAACCCTCAAACACCTCTCCCAAAATTTAAGAGATATCAAGAAAACTAGAAGATTGGGTTGGCGAAGCCTCTCAATCTGACATAAAATAAGCTATGAGCCGAAGGCGAATCAATCTTTCAATAAATTTATAAATCCACAAACCCCTTAACTCCTATAGCCCCTTAGTGCAGTGGTCAAGCATAATTGGTTCTGGGCCAATTGACTCAAGTTCGAATCTTGAAGGGGCTATTATTAGTATTGCCAAAGGCAATACTATTTTCATGTTCTTCATGATTCGAACTGAGAAGTTCGACGAGTATTTTCATTTTTAATAAATATACATTTCTCTTCAAAAATGAAAATACGAGCATTGAAGGGGCTATTCACAATCCCACATTTTATAAATCCCATCCCCCTTCTAACAACATGAAAACATCCATAAAAAAAGGTATAGGATTCGGACTAACTTCAGGAGTAATAACCACCCTAGGACTAATAATCGGACTAAACTCTGGAACCCACTCAAAATCTATAATCATCTCAGGAATCTTAATCATAGCAATCGCAGACGCACTTTCAGACTCATTAGGAGTTCACATTTCTGAAGAATCCGAAAAAAACAAATCCCAATCACACATCTGGAACACAACATTCGCAACATTCTTTTCAAAACTTTTCTTCGCACTAACATTCCTAGTCCCAGTAATATTCTTAAACATAAATCTAGCTATAATTGTAAGCATAATCTGGGGACTACTCCTAATAACCACCTTCAGTTATTACATTGCAAAAGAAAACAAATTAAAGATAATCACAGAACATCTTCTAATAACAATCCTAGTAATAATCACAACACACTTCATTGGAAAAGGAATCAGCAATTTCTTTACATAAAGTAAAACTTATAAACAAGATTAACTCTACTATAACATGTTAAATAAAGAGAATGTGAAAGACTTGTTAATTTATATCCTACTCCTAGGATTATTCTTATTAGCCATAGTCATAATCAAACCAATAATCGGAGCAATTATCTACGGAATCCTATTAGCATATATTTTCCACCCAATCTACAAAATAATTTTATCAAAACTAAAAAGCAAAAACCTCTCTGCATCAATAGTTTGTTTAGGCGTACTCGCAATAGTAATTGGACTAATTATCATTATAATCTCATCCTTATTCAAAGAAATAATAAGTCTATATTTAATGTTTCAACAAACAGACCTAATAAACATAATAAAAGAAGCACTCCCACCATTCATCGCATCCTCAGAAATTTCATCGACATTTGTAAGCGCAATAAACAATTCTCTTTTAAATCTTTTATCTCTTTACCTAAGTAAAATAAGCAAATTATTACTAAACATTCCAGCAATAATTTTACAATTATTTGTAGTATTTCTAATATTCTTCTTTGCATTAAAAGACGGAACAAAGGCATTAGGATACATCAAATCAATTTCCCCTTTAAAAAAAGAAACACACGAAAAATTCTTCAAATATTTAAGAGACATAACAAAATCAGTTTTACTAGGACAAATATTAAGTGGATTATTACAAGGTGTCTTCGCAGGAATTGGATACTTTATCTTTGGAGTTCCAAACGCCTTATTACTAACACTTTTAACAATAATTATGGCAATAATCCCAATAATAGGCCCATGGTTCATATGGGTTCCAGTAGTTGTTTATTTATATGCAACAGGAAGAAACATTGCTGCAACAGGACTCTTTATTTACGGATTAGTCATAGTAAGTTGGATTGATAATTTCGTAAGACCAGTAATTGTTTCAAAGAGAACAAAAGTTAACACAGCAATAGTAATTATAGGAATGATTGGAGGTTTATTTGCATTTGGAATTTTAGGACTAATAATCGGTCCTTTAATCTTAGCTTACATTCTTTTAGCAATAGAACTTTATAGAAAAAACACCTTAGATAAAGATAGCATAATTTTTGAAAAAGAAAAGTAAATCAAATATCTCCTTTAATCTCAAGACAGTTAAAATAAAAAAGACAATGAACATCCTAAACTTCCGAAGGAAGCTATTAGAGGGAGGGTGACTTGTTAATCCGAAAGGAGGATACATCTAAGGAACCTTGGTTCCTTGGATACAATACGAAAATGAAACTTAAAATAAAAAAATTAAAATTCACAACAGGCAGACCTGTTTGCATAATCCATGAAAAAACTGCAAAAGAAATGGGATGGGCTGTGGGGGGAAGGATTTTAATAACCACAAAAAAGAAAAAACTAATTTCAATAGTAGATACATCAAATAAAATTATAAATAAAAACCAAATAATTGTTTCTGAAATAATTTATAAAAAATTAAATTTAAAATCAAATCAAAAAGTAGAAATTACTCCTGCAGAAAAACCAAGAAGCATAGAATTAATCAAGAAAAAATTAAAAGGAAAAAAATTAACAGAAAAAGAAATTAAAGAAATAATAAATAACATTGCAAATAACTCTTTAACTGAAATAGAAGTTGCATTTTTTGTTTCAGCAATTCATGACGAAGGAATGGACATGGATGAAACAAAAGCATTAACTCAAGCAATGGTTAACAGTGGAAAACAACTAAGGCTAAGTGGAAAAGTCGCAGACAAACATTGCATAGGAGGAGTTGCAGGAAACAGAACAACACCAATCGTTATCTCAATCTGCGCAGCAGCAGGATTAATCATCCCAAAAACATCATCAAGAGCAATAACAAGTGCAGCAGGAACTGCAGATACAATGGAAACTATTGCAAGAGTAGATTTCTCAATAAAAGAAATAAAAAATATAATAAAAAAAACAAACGCATGCTTAGTTTTAGGAGGAGCATTAGGTTTAGCACCAGTAGATGACCAAATAATAAAAATAGAAAGAGTTGTAAACTTAGACTCAACAGCCCAACTTTTAGCAAGCATTTTATCAAAAAAAATATCTGTTGGAAGCAAATACATACTAATCGATATTCCCTATGGAAAATCTGCAAAAGTAACAAAACAAGAGGCAAGAGAACTCAAAAGAAAATTCATAGCACTTTCTAAAAAATTCAATTTAAAATTAGATGTCCTATTGACAGATGGTTCTGAACCAATTGGAAACGGAGTTGGCCCTGCACTAGAAATGCAAGATATTATTAGAGTTCTTGGAAATGTCAATCCACCAAAAGACCTTAAAGAAAAATCAATTTTACTATCTGGAAACTTATTAGAACTTACTGGAAAAACAAAAAAAGGAAATGGAATAAAATTAGCAAAAGAAATCTTAGATTCTGGAAAGGCATTTAAAAAATTCAATCAAATAATAAAAGCGCAAAAAGGAGATTTAAAATTATTAGAAAAAATAAAACCAAAATACACTCATGACATAATTGCAAAAAATAAAATAAAAATTAAACATATAGATAATAAATTAATCAACCAATTAGCAAGAATGGCTGGTTCTCCAGAAAACAAAGCAGCAGGAATTTATTTCCATAAAAAGAAAAACCAAATTGTAAAAAAGAATGAGTCAATACTAACAATTCACTCAACATCAAAAGAAAAATTAGAACAAGCTAAGAAATTCTTTATTAAACATAAGAAAGATATTGTTTTGAGTTAAAAATCCACAAAAGACTTATAAAATCTCTAAAACAATTTAACTCATGAAAAAAAGATTATATGGACTAATTATTCTAGCATTCTTACCTTTAATTTGTCAATTAATCGCAGATCATTTTCAAAGTTATGGGATAGGCCTAATTTTAAGAATTTTAAGCCACATCATAATCCCTGTAATAGCTGTTGCATATATAACAAAAATTTCATTCAAAGAATCCTTTTTCTTGCCCATCCACCTAAAAAACAAAAAACAAACATTCCAGTTAGCACTAATTGGAAGCCTCGGAGCAACAGCAATAATACTAACAGCATTCTTTTCATTAAAACATTTAATTGATTTAACTGCCATCTCAACAAACTTAGCAACAATAAATATAACTCCAATAACATATCCATTGATTGCACTTGCAATTGTCCTTATCAATCCATTCATAGAAGAATATTTTTGGAGAGGATTTGTTTTTAGAGTTTTCGATAAATATACTAAATTTGGATATTGGACAGGAATCTTATTCGCATTACATCATGTAATAATAATTGCAGGATGGTTCAATTGGTGGCAATTCATCCTAGTAACAGTTTTTCTAGCATTAGTTGGAATATTATTTAACTGGACATACAAAAAAACAAATTCAATTTACGCAACATGGATAACTCATTTAATCGCAGATTTAGTAATTGTAACAATAGGTTATTTCTATATATTTCAATAAATTAATCTTAATCACTTCCCTTTACCACCAATACGCTCCGCCCCTTTAACACCAAACTTCCCCACCTTCAACCTCTCTAATCCTAACAACAATCCACCACAACCCAACTTCTTCCCCAAATCATCAGCAATAGCTCTAATATAAGTTCCAGAAGAACAACCAATTACAACATCAACAACCAAAAATTTCTCATCCTTACCCTCTAACAACTCCTTCCATTTCTCAATAATTTCTTCTTGCCTAAAATCTCCATCAACCAAACCCACCTTTCTAACAATCTCTTTCAGCAACTTACCTGCACCAATATTATAAACACTATCAATCTTCACAGACTTAATCTCAACTTCACGACTAGGAATATCAACTTCATCCAATTTACCAGAACGTGCATAATAAAACAAAGACTTCCCTTTAATCTTATAAGAAGAATAAACAGGCAACTGAAACTTATACTTTCCTTTAAACCCCTTCAACACCTTCTTAATCTCTCGAATTTCCAACTCACCACAATCCTTAGAACAACCCAAACCCAAAATATCATAACTATCAGAACTAAATCCCAACAAAATCTTCGCCCGATACTCTTTATCCAACCCCATATAATTAACCATCTTCTTATTTTCATCCCCAACCAAAACAAGAAGCACCCCACAAGCCATAGGGTCCAATCTCCCAGGATAACTCATCTTTATCTTAGAATATCTACGATGTCTAACCCTAAACTTATCAACAGCCTGCAAAGGTGTCATTCCAACAGGCTTATACAAATTAACTACACTTTTCATAAATAAAAACAAAAAACAAACTATAAAAACTAAACCCTTACTTTTTCTTTTCTACCTTCTTATCAATAGCACAAGGCTTACAAATTACTCCTGTCCAAGCAATAATCAAAACCAAAACAGCAGAAATACCTACTATCCACTGAGTTACAATTTCAGTTCCATACCCAGGCCAAGCTCCAAACACAAATATCAATACACCTAATATAGTCAAAGACCAATTAACACATGTCATCATCCATACCTCCTTTTAATAATTCAAATCTATAATCTATAAAGACAATCAAAACTTATAAACTTTTTGGAAAACAAAATTCATCACAAAAACAATCGTTATTGTTATTATTATTAAGGTAGCGGAAATAAACATCATCCATTTTCTGGGAGGGCGAGTTTAAGCGTCATTCATTTTCTGGGAGGGCGA
>JABIDS010000020.1 GCA_018651605.1 archaeon
CCGCCAATTCCTTTAAGTTTCAGCCTTGCGACTATACTTCCCAGGTAGCTCACTCTTCGACTTCTCTACAGCACTAACACCTCTCGAGGAGGTGCTAATGTTTAGTGAGCAGTGTTTACTGCTAGGACTACAGGGGTATCTAATCCCTTTTGCGCCCCTAGCCTTCATCCCTCACTGTCAGATCCGTACTTGTAAAGTGCCTTCGCCATTGTTAGTCCAATCAAGATTAACACATTTTACCGCTACCTTGATTGTACTCCTTACATCTTCCGGTCTCTAGTAATGCAGTATCTCTTGCCCGCCTCATGCTTGAGACATGAGATTTCACAAGAGACTTACAAAACAAGCTACGAATGTTTTAGACCCAATAAATGTGGATGCGACTCGGACCGCCGGTATTACCGCGGCGGCTGGCACCGGTCTTGCCCAGTCCTTATTCGTCTACCTTTTTACAGTAGACAAAAGCTTCTCTAAGAGAAGCACTCTGGTTTATTCTATCACACTTTCGTGCATTGTAAAATTTCCTTAACTGCTGCACCCCGTAGAGCTAGGAATAGTGTCTCAGATTCCTTCTCAGGGCCTCTCCGCTAAGAGCCCTTACTGATCATCGCCTTGTTAGTCTTTTACACCAACAACAAGCTAATCAGCCGCAGCCCCCTCCTTAAGCTCGAGTTTCAAAAATAAATCATTCCAGAAATTATTTTCTATCAAGTATTATCCTCAGTTTCCCGAGGTTATCCTTGACTTAAGGGTAGGTTAGCTACGTGTTACTGAGCAGTTCGCCTTAGTTACCTAAAAAACTTGCATGTCTAATTATAAACCAGATAGCCGCATCCGCCAGCAGGATAAACTGGATTTTTGTTTGTTATTTAAAAATTTACCTAAGTAAAATTTTAACTTTTTAAATCATCTCTATATAAATATAAAGTTCCGCTTGATTTTAAAATCATAATAAATTATGATAACTTGCACATCTTCTCCAAATTCTGCTATTAGAAACATATTCAAAAAATTTCTTGCCTCGTTCAAAAATTAATTTGAAGATTTTATAAAATTTTTTGATTCCACATCTCTCGACTTTTGTCGAGAATTATAAATATCGTATTGTACTGAATACTCTACTACATCCTACACTTAAAGTAATTTAAGGCAATCATCTCAGTTAATATCATTAACATTTTATGAAATTGGATGATTATTTGTGTATATAAAGGTTTCTATAGGGGAGTGGGGTGGTTGTCGAGGGTGAATTAGATTATATTATTAAATTGAATTATATTTCTTTAAAATTTTATTTAGGCAAAACTTTATAAACAAACTTCTCAATGAAAATTTATGGTTGAAGAAAAAAATAATGAGAAGAAAGAAACTTTGAAAGGTTTGGCTGCAGAGTTAGAGAAAAAAATTACTGAAGATAAAAGTAAAGCTAAGGCACCTGCGGGTGTACCCTCTGAGGGCAAAAAAGTTAAGGTTGAAAAAGTTGAAGAAGTTGAAAAATTTGAAAGTGAAGAGGATGTTAAAATTAGTGCTAAAGATGTTAAGAAAGAAGTTAAGGATATTAAGGAGAATGTCGACGGTAAGAAAGAAACTTTGATTCCTCTTGAAGATTATATTAAATGTGCTGTGCATCTTGGGACTAAGGTTATTACTCCTCATATGAAGAAATATGTTTACAAGAGAAGGGCGGATGGTTTGGCTGTTATTAATACTGCTTTGATTGATGAAAGATTGAGAGAGGCGATTGATTTTTTAGGGAAGTATGATACAGATAAAATTTATCTTGTTTGTAAGAGGGAAGCTGGTTGGGAAGCTGTTAAGTTGTTTTCAGAGATTACAGGAATAAGAGTTTTTACTAAAAAATATCCTTCAGGTATTACAACTAATTTGGAATTGGAGGATTTTTTCGAGGCTGAGCTTACTGTAATTTGTGATCCTTGGATTGATAAGAATGCGTTGTTTGATACTGCGAGATTAAAGAAACCTGTTTTGTCTTTGTGTGATACTAATAATTATACTACTCATGTTACAAAGCTTATTCCTTGTAATAATAAATCTAAAAAATCTATTGGTTGTATTCTTTATATTTTGGCGAGGGAGTATGCAAAGATTAAAGGTTTAGAATTTAATGCTTCTTTGGAAGATTTTACTGGGCCTTTGGAGTAAGATGGAAAAAGAAGGTGAGTTGTATGGGATTGAGAAATCTTGTAAGGATTTTGGAGAGAGAGTTTTAGATGGATGTTTTTGGACAGGAGTTGGTTTGAGTGTTGTTTTTGGAGGGTTGACTTATTTGGCTTTTAGTGATTGTGATTTTAATGGTGATAGGGTTGAGGGGAGAGGTGTTGGGGGTAGTGATGGGGTTGAGGGTGTGGTGGTTGAGGGAGGTTACTCTTTGGAGAATGTAAGGTATTGAAGATTGGTTCGCCTTCGGCTCACAGCTTATTCTATGTCAAAGTGCCTGACTTCGTCGAGGCACTTTTCTAATTTTCTTGATAGTGTTGAAATTTTAGAAGTTATGTAAGAGGTTTCTTTTTGAGATTAACTATTGATTAAAAAATTTAGAGAATTAATTATTTCTTATTGCAAGTTCAGATTCGCATGCATCTAAATTAATTTGATTCATCCTTCTAAATGAAGACCTGCTAAACAAATCTTCAAGTATCTCCGCGATTGTCGGAGCATCAGTATACATGCCTCTGCAAAGATCTATTTCATCTTTAAGTGCTTCAGTACTATACCCTCTAACTATTCTTGCTCTTTCCTCAGCGAATTTTGTATAACTCATCTTTTTTTATAAAAACCTTTCTTTTTAAATATTTGTATAATAGAATTAAATGATTATTAATTTAAAAAATAATTGTTAAGAAAATAGATTATTGCAACTCTTCTGCACCTGCAGGTTTTTCTTCTTCAACATCTTCGTCTTCAGGATTAGCCATTTCCATTATTTCTCCTTCTTCTTGGATCTTTTTTTCTTCAGTTTGTTCAGCTTCGACATCTTTCTTTTCTTCTTTTGCTATTTCCTTGGCTTCTTTTTCTTTTTCTTTTTCTAGTTTTTCTGCAAGTTCTTCTTCTGTAAGTTTCTTTACAACTTTTTCTGATTTTTTTGGTAATGGTCTTTTTACTGTTATTGGTAAAACTTCTGCTTCTAGTTCTCTTTCAGCTGTTTTTAGACTGTCGAAATTAAGTTCTTCTTCTTGTTCTTTTGTAAGTTTTAATAGAACTGGTGCATCCATTGCTAATTGTAGGCTTCTTGCTCCAAGGATTCTTGCTACTTCATATCTTGTGAATTTGTCTTCGAATTTTTCTAGTGTCATGTTTTTAATAGTATTAATCATTTGTTATGATTATTATAATAATAGGTTAGAATTTGGGTTTATAAAAGTTTCTGATGGAAACTTTATCTTTTCAACTCTCTTTGGTCGGGTTGAAATTATAAAGGTTGGGATTTAGTTATCCTCTCAATCTATAAGTTGCAATATTATAAATATCGTTGGGAGTTATTTGTTTAGTAAAATCATCTAATGACTTCGTGTCTGCTAAATGGTATAAACTCATTGTAGGTTTTGATGTGAGTCCTTTTGTAGCTTGTTTTAAGTAATTCCTTCCCTCTTCTGTTAATCCTCCGTCAGTGAGATAAAATTTTAAACTCATTGGTGTGATTCCTACCTCCTGAAAAACTTCTAAAAGGTCTGCTGGTTCAACTTGAGAATGAAGGGCTATCAATGGAGTATCTGGATGGATGTATTGATTATCTTCTAATGCTAATGATTTTCTAACTGCATCTTGAATATGTTGCACTGTTAATTCTTCTAAACTAGTCTGCATTTTATTTCATCAAATCTTTAATCTTTTTTTCTATTTCTGGAAACTTTTCATCGTAATTTTTTTCAGATTGTTCGATTATTTTTATTAGTTCGTCTGCAGTCATTGGTGTTTGTCCGCCTTTTTGCATTGCACTTATGATTCTGTCTTTTTCGGGTTTTGCTATTGCTAAAGTTAATCTTGCTTCACTTGCGTCTTCTTCTTCTCTGTTAGGGTCTAAAATTAATGAGTCTCCTATTTTGTAGAAAGTCATTGATAGTGCTTGGTTTTTTGTTAAAGGTAATGGTGTGTCTGTGAATTCTCCGTAGTTTATTGTGTCTGTTTCTTTGTCGTATTCTGGGAATCTTGCTGTTTTTAATGCAACTAGTGCTGCTAGTGCGCTTGCGTCTAGTGCGCTTCCGTCGTCGTTTATACAATAAATATCTATGTTTATTGACCAGACTTTTTCTTTAGGTGTTATACATAATTTTTTCCAATCTATAAATCCTGATTCTCTTAATCCTCTGTCTACAACTCTTGCGATTTCTATTGCGTTTATTTTTGGAGGTCCGAGTTCGTATCTTTCTCCGCAAATTGGACTTAGTTCCATTGATGTTGTCATTGTTCCTTCATCATCATGATCTGTGTAAGGTGTTTGAGTTGCCATTTTAACTCCTGCGATTACTTCTGTTTTTCCGATTGTAACTCTTGCAGAACCTTCTGCTTTGTTGCTTACATTTGTTTCTATTTTGATGTCTCTATATTGGAAAGGTGTTCTTCCATCTAGTCTTTTGTCTTGTTTTAATAATTCTGTTATTCGTTTTTTGTTTATTGTTGGTAGGTTCATTTTATTTGTGTTAATAAATTTAATAATTGAAGGTGAGAGCAACTTAATCCCATTTTATCTGTATCAAAGGTTCTATCATCTTTTCTCTCTTTCATTACATCCAAAGCTTGACAATACTGTTTTCCATTAGACTCTCTTATTACATCAAAATTTGAAGTTCTACCCCCCTCTGCATAAATAGAATATGCTCCACAACTACCTGTATTCGGGCAAACTAGATTCATTTTTCTTTCTCCTTATTCTCATCAATTTCTTCGCCTTTCAAAGCTCGAATTTGAATTTCATTTAATTTTTCGCATGCGATTTTTGCAGCTTCTATGGATTCTTTGAATCTGTGAGTTTGAATGTATCCATCTAATTGAAGGTGTGTGATTTCTTTTGAGTTTGATGTTATTGTGAATGGTATGTCTGTTGGACCTTCTCCATCGTGGTAATCTTCTTCTTCTTTTGTTATGTCTGTTGCGATTTTATCGTCGATTTTTCCTATTGCAACACTTGAAATCATTTCTTTCATTACAATTCCTGCATGTGCTAGTGCCATTGCTGCTGCATTTATTCCTGCGCATCTTGTTCCGGCATCTGCTTGGACAATCATTATTTGGACGTCAATTACTGTTCCTGGAAATCTCTTTAAGTCAATTACTCCTGCTAATGCGTTTTCTGTAATCATGCTGATTTCTTTTGAACGTCTTGATGGACCTGGTCTTGCTCTTTCTGTAACTGAGAATGGAAGCATGTTGTATTCACATCTAATTATTCCTGTGTCTGCTTTTTTCATGTGAGCTGGGTGAAGTGGTTTTGGGCCATAGACTGCAGCGATTGCGATTGTCTTTCCAGCTCCGAATAATGCTGAGCCGTCTGCGTTTGGAACTACTCCTACTTTTGCTTGAATTGGTCTAAGTTCATTCATTTCTCTTCCGTCTGCTCGTTTTTCGTATGGCATTTTATGCTGGTACCTCCTGAGGAATTTCTTGTAATTCCATATCTAATAATCTTGATAATCTTAATCTCAGAATTTTACGACAAGGATCATTAATTTCTATTATTTCAATTTGTTTGTCTGATTCTTCTGGATGATAAATTACAATATGTCCCTCACATCCATGTTGATTAAGAGTTATTGAAGAGACAAGTTCATTATCTTTATAACGTTCACCAGTATTATAAAAATCTAACCACTCGTCTCTTAAATCTTCTACAGTGATTTTTTTTGCCATTTGAAATAATTCTTTATGGGTTATAGGAAGTTTAGATTCATAATTTTTTGTAGTCATCTCCATCTTATTTCTCACCATCCTTATAATTTTTTAAAAATTCTTCTACTTTTTCTGTTAATCCTGATGATGTTGATTCTTGAGAGATTAAGTCTATTGCAGCTTCGGCTTTTATTTCTCCTGCTAGTTCTCCTGTTAGCCAGATGAATCCGTTTTGTCCTACCATTATTTCTGTTCCTGTGTTTTCTTTTATTAAATTAATCATGCTTCCTTCTTTTCCTATTACTCTTGGGACTTTGTGTGGATTTATTTTTATTAATCTTCCGCCTTCTAGTTTTCCAAGTCCTCTTGATTTTAATGTTAGGTCTACGCTTCCTCTTTTTACTCCAAGGATTTTCATTGCAAGGACATCTCCTACTGTTGCGAAATCTTCTATATTGTTTCTGTTTATGAATCTTGGGCATTCAACTAACGGTAAGAATGCGTTGTAGGGTCCACCAATGTTTATTGACCATCCGCTGAAATTAATGTCTTCTACTCTTCCTACGATTGTGTTTCCTCTTCGAGGTTCAAAAACTCCTGAAATTGGAATTACTCTAACTACCCTATTGTATGTTTCTGCTAAACCGTATCTTGTTGCTACAATGTTTCCGTCTTGGTTTCTTGTAAAATCTCCTGGTAAATTATCTTCTGCTGAAACAATTATTTCTCCAGGGATAACGAGTTTTCTTTCTTTAGGTATTGAAGATTCTGAATGTGTTGATTCATTATTTGTTGGTTCTGATAAAGATTCTGTTTCTTTGTTTTCTTGAGGTTCTGCGTTAGAATTATCTGATTTGTCTTCGGTGATTTCGTTAGATTGAGTTTCTTTAGAATTTTCTTCGATTGAATTTTCTGTTTTTTCTTGATCTAATTCGTTTGCTTCTTCTTGTTTTTCTTCTGTCATTGTTATTTTATTTATTTTAGGCTTTTTAAATATTTGGTTTGTTTAGTAGTTGTTTTTAATAGTTTCTTAAAGGGTTTGTGTAAATTTTATTTGATTGATAATCCTCTTGAGGTAATATTAATAAATAATTTTCAGAGTGATGTTGTTTGGGTTCATTTGGTTTCAATTGTGCTGCCCTTAGATTTTCTCTTTGTATTGCTTCATGAACCTCTCTTCTGTAAACTGGAACTTCTGTTGGAGCATCTATTCCTAGTCTAACTTTTTCTCCTCTTATGTCTACTATAGTTACTCTAATATTGTCACCGATTATTATACTTTCATCTCGTTTTCTTGATAATACTAACATTTATTCTTCTCCTAGTAATTTTATTAATCCTTTATTTAATTTGCAAACTTCTTCGTAAGTTGCGGTATAAAGAATTGGTAAGTAGCTTGTTTCATTTATTAAGGCAGGATTTTCAGATATTGTTTTAGAAGCTGCTTGATAATCTTCTTTTTCTAATTGAGATTGAAATAAATCGTAGGTTTGTTTTTTTGTTTCTTTGCCTTGAGGGTCTAAACAATTCCTGGTTATTGCATCATAAACCTCTCTCCTATGGACAGGTAGTTCTTTTGGAGCATCTATTCCTAATCTTGCTTTATCTCCTCTTAGTTCAACTAATGTTAATACTACTTCTCCATTAGGTCCTAGAACTATACTCTCATTTTTCTTTCTTGATAATACTAACATCTTATTCTTCCCTTATCTCTTCGGTTATTGCTGAACCGTGAGTTACTGAATTTAATTTGTCGTAGAATTCTGTTTGGATTCCTACAGGAATATTAAGTATGACTTCTAAATCTCCGTTGGGAAGCCATTCTTCTTTTTCTTTGTAGTCTTGTAGTAATCCATAAGTTTGTCCTGTGTGTTGTGCAGGTATTGTTATTTTTACTTTTTTTGTTTCTATTTTTATTGGGATTATTGTTTTTATTGAGTCTAAAACATTTGGGATTTGTTTTTCAATTGGTTGATTGTCTATTCTTGTTCCAGCTTGTTTAATTGCTGATTCTAAAATGTCTGGTGTGAAGGGTCTGTTTGTTCGAGGGTCTATTGCGTTTCTTGTTAAGAAGTCTATGATTTGTTTCTTTTTTTGTTCTTGTGCTTCGTCTCTGTATTCTTGTGTTACTTCTAGTTGTCCTTTTTGAACAATTCTTTTTGTTATCTCTTGTAAGTTTGTTGTGTTAAATGTGTTCATTAATTCATCTGCTCCTGCTTTCATTCCTTTTTTTTGATCTGTGTAGATTGTAGTGTCTCTTATTACTTCGTTGATGTCAACATCTTGTCCTTTTTTTAGTTTCATTGCGGAATCTAAATCTACCATTGTTTCGAAATTTAGTTTTCCTGATTTTAGTTTTGCTAGTGTGTCTGACATCTTAACCTAATTCCTTAACTTCCTCTGGTGTGAACTTTTTTAGTTTTTTATCAGAGTTTTTTATAATAGATATATTGAATCTATCTATATTAAAGTTTTCCTTTAGGATATCTTTGAATATTTTTAATGCTAATGTTATTGCTTCGTCTGTTTTTATTTCTGGTTTGTATTGATGTCTTAATTCTTCTTTTATTTTTTCGTCGTTTTTTCCAATTGCTATTGCGTTGTATTCAAAGTAGTTTCCGGTTATGTCGCTGGTGTAGAGTTTTGTTTTGTTTCCGCTTTTACCTGCGATTATTAGTGAGACTCCGAAGGGTCTTACTCCTGGATGTTGAGTGTATTGTTGTTTTATATCTGAGACTTCTCTGATTATTGATTCTACGTCGATAGGAGAGTCATAAGTTACTCTATTTTGTTGTGCGATTAGTCTTGTTTGATTTACTAAGATTCTTGCGTCACTTAATATTCCTGCCGCAGAAGTCATTATATGTTCATCTATTTCATAAATTTTATCTGCAGAATTTTTTACTATTAATTCATCTTTGATTCCTTTATCTGCGACGATGATTACTCCGTCTTGGCAATTTATTCCAATTGAAGCTGATCCTAGTCTGACTGTTTTTTCTGCGTATTCAACTTGTAGAATGTGTCCGTCAGGTGAAAACATTGTTGCACTTCTGTCATAACCCATTACTTGATGTTGCATATCTGGTATTTCCATTTTGTAATTTTTGTCTTTTGCCGAGGCTGATAATCAAAGAATTTCTTCCTCGGATTGAGACTGTGTTTCCCTCTTCGATTGTTAGAGGTAGAAGGTATTTAAAAGTTTTGTTGTTATAAAAAAGTATTTTTAGAAATGAATATTATTGATATACACCACCGAAATGTTTATAAAGTATACTTTGGTGGTATATACATGAAGTATACACAGTATACTTACACCTCTTTTCCCCTGAAGAGCTAAGACATGCATTCGCGTGAAACTAGCTCCTAAGGGTTTTATAATCAAGAAAAAAAAGGATAAAAAAATGATAAGAAAAAATTTAAAACTATTTGTGGGAAAATGACAGACATATTCAGTAACAAAATATTATGTGGGAAATGTAATATAAGAATGACGGGGTTTAAGATTAATAAAAATGGTTTTGTTCTTCGGGCGGTTGCGTGTTCTAAGTGTAATGATAAGATTATTCATCCTCGAGATGAGATGGAGTATAATGATTTTATGAATTTAAGGAAGAAAGAGTTTAATGTTAAGATGAGGTTTGTTGGTAATTCTTATGCTGTTTCTATTCCAAGAGAGATTGTTGAGTTTATGAAAGAGCAAGAAGATATTATGGATGATATGGTTAAGTTGTGTTTTGAAGAGTTTGGTAAAATAAGTTTGGTTTTTGGTCGGTGTGATGGAAGTCGTCCTCATGCGACGAGTAAGTTGAGAGTTGTGAGAGGGGATTTGTGATGATTGAGAAAAAACCTATCAAGCTAAGAGTTGCAGAAGCATTACAAGATGATGCATATCGAGGGATTGCTCGAATTGATTTTGAAGTTATGAAGAGTTTAGGAATTAGAAGGGGAGATGTTATTTTGATTAAAGGTGGTAGGGAAAGTGTTGCGATTGCAGATAAGGCGTATCCTGCTGATGTTGGCGAGGGGATAATTAGGATTGATGGGATAATTAGGAAGAATGTTCGGACAGGTGTTAGTGAAAATGTTACAATTAAAAAAGCTGATTTTAAGGAAGCTAAGAAAGTAATTATTGCTCCTGCTCAAAAAGGTATTCGTGTTCAAGGAGATTTGAAACCGGGTTTATTGGGAAGAGTTGTTGTTAAGGGAGATTTAGTTGTTCTTGGTGGAGTTCAAAGAAGGAGGGAATTGATGAATGAAGAGTTTGGAGATATGGGAGATATTTTTGGAAATTTGAGTGATATGTTTGGTGGGTTTGGAGGAGGTGGTGTTCAACAGATTCGGTTTGTTGTTAATAATATTAGTCCTAGTTCTGTTGGGATTATAACTGAAAATACTGAAGTTATTTTGAGCCATAAGCCTGTAGAGGTTTCTGATGAAAATGTTCCTGAAATTAATTATGAAGATATTGGTGGTTTGACTGAAGAAGTTAAAAAAGTTCGTGAGATGGTTGAAGTTCCGTTGAAGCATCCAGAAGTTTTTGAGAGATTAGGTATTGAGCCACCGAAGGGTGTTTTGTTGCATGGTCCTCCTGGAACTGGTAAGACTTTGTTGGCTAAAGCTGTTGCTAATGAAAGTGAGGCTAATTTTATTTTGTTGAATGGTCCGGAGATTATGTCAAAGTTTTATGGTGAAAGTGAGAAAAAGATTAGAGATATTTTTGAGGATGCTGAGAAAAATGCGCCTTCGATTATTTTTATAGATGAGATTGATTCTATTGCACCTAAAAGAGAAGATTCTTCTGGCGAGGTTGAGAGAAGGGTTGTTTCTCAGTTGTTGACTATGATGGATGGTTTGCAGTCTCGTGGAAAGGTTGTAATTATTGGTGCGACTAATCGTCCTAATTCTATTGATCCTGCTTTAAGGCGTCCTGGTAGATTTGATAGGGAAGTTGAGATTCGTGCTCCTGATAAAAAAGGTCGTTTGCAAGTTTTGAAGATACATTCTAGGGGGATGCCTTTGACAAAAGATGTTGATTTAGATAAGTTGGCTTCAGTTACTCATGGTTTTGTTGGTGCAGATATTAGTGCTTTGACTAAAGAGGCTGCGATGATTGTTTTAAGAAAGATTTTGCCTGAGTTAGAATTGAAAGAAGATGAGCCGATTCCTGAAGAAGTTTTGAAAAAACTGAAGGTTTGTCATGCTGATTTTACTGAGGCTTTGAAAGTTGTTCGTCCTTCTGCAATGAGGGAAGTTTTGGTTGAGACACCTAATGTTAATTGGGATGATGTTGGTGGGTTGGATAAAATTAAGCAAGAATTGAAGGAAGCTGTTGAATGGCCTTTGAAACATCCTGAATCTTTTACTCGTTTAGGAATTAAACCACCTAAAGGTATTTTGTTGTATGGGCCTCCTGGAACTGGTAAAACTTTGTTAGCTAAAGCTGTTGCAAAAGAAAGTGAAGCGAATTTTATTCAGATTAAAGGGCCTTCATTATTATCAATGTGGGTTGGTAAATCTGAAGAAGGTGTTAGGAAAATTTTTGAGAGGGCTCGGCAGGTTTCACCTTGCATTATATTTTTTGATGAGATAGATTCTATGGCTGGTAAAAGGGGAATGGAACAGGGGCAAAAAGTTACTGAGAGGGTTTTGAATCAGATGTTGAGTGAGATGGATGGTATTGAAGATTTGTCTAATGTGATTGTTGTTGGTGCAAATAATCGTCCTGATATGTTGGATGCTGCTTTGTTGAGGCCTGGTCGGTTTGATAGGATTTTGTTGGTTGGTTCACCTTCGAAAGAGGGTCGTGAGAAAATTTTTAAAATTCATACTAAGAATATGCCTTTGGCAAAAGATGTTAAGGTTGATAAGATTATTGAAATGTCTGAGGGTTATGTTGGTGCAGATATTGAATCTATGGTTCGTGAGGCTGCTATGTTGGCTTTAAGAGAAAGTATTGGAAGTAAGGAAGTTAAGATGAAGCATTTTGAGGAGGCTTTGAAAAAGGTTGGTGGAAGTGTTAGTAAGGCTGATATTGATAAGTATCGGAGAATTGAGACAGATTATTTGAAAAGTGCGAAGGCGGCTCTTGAGACTCCTAGTGCTTATTTGGGTTAAAATGAGTTATGAATTAGTTCCTAAGACAAGTGTTTATGGTTATAAGTCTAAAGATAAAAGTTATTCTAAATTTGATAATTATAATTCTGTTTGTGGGTTTAAGGGAGAATATGCAGGGGAAGTGAAAGATTATTGTTTTTGAGAAATATGTTTAGATTAATCAAAAAGTTTTATCGTCGTAATCGCCTCTTAATTGTATAGTGCTAGAATTAAATGGCACTTCTATTGGTTGATGAAAACCTGATCTATCATCATTTTTTTGAATATATTCATCTATTAATGTTCCTTTTTTTGTATTGTACAACCTTTTTATTTTTCCATTTGCATAAATAACCCTATTTGGAAAATCTAAAGCTCTTTCAAAATCAAATCCGTCTATTGTTTCTTTCGCTAGTAATAATGCTATTAATTCTCCATTTGCTGGTTTTTTATTTTTTGACATGGGTTTTTTATTTGAAAAAGAGTTTATAAGTTTGTTGGTTGAAGATTTATTCTTTTGTTGTAATTATTATTTTGTTATCTTTCATTTTTATAAAAGTATGTTCTGCTTGGCTTACTGGTTTGTGAGATTTTTCTATTAATTGATTGAAGTTGTGGAGGATGCCTTGGTTTTCCATTTCTCTGATTGCTAATCTTGCCATGGGTCCGAATTTTTCTTGCATTTCTCTTAATGAGAAGGGTAGGGCCTCATATTTTTCTGCAACGTAATCTAGGATTTTTCTTGCTGTTGGGCTTCGTGTGTTTTTGTGGTCTGTAATTGCGAAGATGTTTCCAGATGGACCTTCGTAGATTTTTCCTTCTCCTGTTGTTGCAAATGGTTCTATTGCATATGCTCCAGGTTCTAGTTTGTTTTCATTATGGTTTTCGTAGTTTGGGATTGTGATTCCTGCATGAATTGTGTATTGTGCAAGAGAGTGTCCTGAAAGGTTTATGATTGGTGAGAATCCTTTTTGTTCTATTGTTTGTTGGATTGTTTTTCCTATTTCAGAGAGTGTTGGATTTTGGTCTAGTTGTTTTAGTGCATTTGTTAGGGCTTGTTCTGAGGCTTGGATTAATTCTTTATGTTGGTTGTCTGATGTGAGATCTATTGAGAGTGCTGTATCTGCTATGAATCCGTTGATTTGTATTCCGATGTCTACTTTTAGTAAACCTGTTGCTTTTGTTGTGTCGTCAATTGTTGGATGGTAATGTGCTGCAATGTCATCTATTGAAAGGTTTACTGGGAATGCTTCTATTGCTCCTTGTTTTTCTATTTCTTGTTGAATTTTTTTTGCGATTTCAACTAAGGGCATATCTGGTTTTATTAATTCTCTTGCATATTTTCTGATGTGCTGAGCTATTCCTCCTGCTTGTTTATAGTCTTGTAGTTCTTTGGGGTTCATGTTTTTTTTATGTTTTTTGAGTATATAAAGTTTTAAGTAATGGCAGTTTGTGTCTTTCATATGAATTTAATTTTTCCTACAAAAGAAGATAAACTTAAATTAAAAGTTAGTTCTAAGGTTAGTTCTGATATGGATGTTTCGGAATATACTCGGGAATGTATGAGTGAATATTCAAGAGTTTCTCATAAAAAAGAAAAAATTTCCTTAGTCGGGGAAAGTATTAGTTTAGAAGAGAAATTAATTGGCCTTATTTGTCAAAGAGAAGAAGTTGGAGAGATTCTTAAAAGAAGAATTGATGAAAGAGCTTGGAAGTTGATTAAGAGAGGTTGTAAAAAGAACCTTGGTTTGGTTAGAAAATATTATCGTGCATATAAGCATTTTAGGATGGGTGGTTTTTATATTGATGAAAAAGAAGAGGATTTTGATGGGTTTTTATTTGATTCTTTTTAATAAAAAGTTGTAATTTCTCCTCCTTGTAATTTTAAATTATTTGCCATGGAAACTCCGGTGTTTGTGCAAGTTTCGCATGCAGTGTTTAATATTACATTTGACTTGTATCTTATACATCCTTGATTTTTACAGGTTGTTTGTTTTTGTTTTTTAACTCGTTCTTCTGAATGCCAGAATTTTTTAAAGTCTCCTGGTTTTTCTATTTTGCCTATTACTGCAGAATCTCTTCCACGATTATCTGTGCATTTGTAAATTTTTCCATCTGAACCTATTAATGTAAAAATAAATCCTGATGGACATGGATTAAAATTTAAATCTTGATTTTTATACATTTCTTTTCTATTGAAACTTCCCATTTCAACATTAAATCCATAATTTGTTTCCTGTGTTGTTTTAATTATTTCTTTTTCTTTATCTGTTAACTTATATCTTGAACGAGTTTTTGGGCTTCTTCCTGGAATTAGTATTTGGGTTTTTATTTTTGCATCCTTGCAATAACCTATTATTTCTTCAAGTTCATTGATGTTTGGGACTGCATTATCTTCCTTTGATGATTCTGGAAAAACTACTGTTGAAACAAATAAATTTACATCCTCTGATGCTATTTGTTCTAAGTTTGCTAAAACCTCTTTTAACTTTGTGTTTCCTCCGGTCTGTTCATTATAATTTTGTTTTGTTGAATTAATTGATACTCTTAACATGGAACCTGGAATTTTATAGGCCTGAATTATTTGGTTTATGAAAGATTTTAATCTGCTTCCGTTAGAAACTGTTTTGAGTGGGATTCTATATTCTACGCTTTTTTCTAAGGCTGTTTTCATTCCTTGTTTATGTAAGAAAACTTCGCCCCCCATTGTCATTAATCCTCTTACGTCATTATCTCTGCTATAATCAAAAATGTCTTTTATTATCTCTACAGGTAAAATTGATTTCTCTTTGTTGACTGCTTCTCCATCTATGCAATCTAAGCAATGATAGTTACACCTCCATGTCAGATCCATTACAATAAATGATGGAGAAATTTGGGCTAATTTTTTTGGGTCTCCTTTTGCGTTAACTATTTTCTCTAATCTCTCTGCATTTCCTTCTCCAAATACTGCTAATTCCCCATATGTGAATTTCTGTGATGTTTCTTCTTTTTTATGTAACCATTTTTTTGAATTAGTCTTCATTAATAAACTTGGAATATATTTTAATGCCATAAATAAATTATTTAAAATTCTTATAAAAGTGTTAACTTTATCCGACGATGTCTTATAAAAAATATTAAAAATCTTACTAAATCCTACCTGATTTTTAACTTAAAAATTCTAGAATCTTTGAATAGTCTTACTTCATCCTACCTTGGTAAGATTTATATAGTTTTCATAGTTTTAAAATGTATGAAGCAAAAAGTCTCCATAACCATAAACAGTAAAATGTTAAGGGATGTTGATTCTCTAGTTGATAATATTTTTATTCGTAATCGTTCTCAATCAATAGAATATTTAATTGAGAAGGCTTTGAAGGAGACTAAAACTGCAGTTATACTTGCAGATAATAAGAAATCTTTGAAGATATTAAATAATCGATATTCTTTGAAAGTTGATCATTCTACTATCGTTGAAAAGGCAATTAAAAAGTTGTCTGATTCTGGGTTTAGGAATATTTTTATTGTTGCAGACCATAAGACCTTGACGAATATTTTTAAAATAGTTGGGAATGGTAACGGGAATGGTGTTAAAATAGAATATATTGACGAAGAAGTTCCAGAAGGTTCTGCCTCTGCTTTGAAATTATTAAGTGGAAAAATTAAAACTGCTTTTCTTGTTGCGCAATGTGATTTGGTTTTTGAAGATGTTAATCTTGTTGAGTTATGGCAAAGGCATTTGCAAGAAAAAAACATAGTTACTCTTTTGGTTAGTAGTAGCATAACTCATCCCAATAATGTTTTGTTTTGTCAATTAACTTTAGAAGGAAATCGTGTAATTTCTTATCTTGAAAAACCTCTTTTAAAAAAATTGAATTCGTCTATTTTCTTTGGAGGTATTTTTATTGCAGAGCCAGAATTATTAAGTTATCCTGGACGTAGTTTGGAATTAGATATTTTTCCTGAATTAGCAAGGAAAGGAATTCTTGGAGGGCAAGTAAGTAGTGCTGAACATTTGCATGTTCATACACGCGAAGATTTATTAAGGGTGAGAAAACAGATTAAAAATGGCAAAAAGAAAATTAAAAATTTCTGATAAAAAATTTAAAATAGTTAAACCTTTAAAATCTTCGGGAGATAAAAGTGTTTATGGTTTTAGCAGTCAATTAGATGAAACTGCTATTGGGAAGGCAATAGAATCTGCTGGTGAAAAAATGCCTTCTTTTGTTTTGAGCAAGATAGAAATTCATCCTTCTAAATTTTGTAATTTAAAATGTTCTTGTTGTTATGGTGCAAAATTAGCTCCAGAAATTTTAGAGGGAGAAAATCTTTCCTTGGAATCTATTGATAATACTTTGGAGGATGTTAAGGAAAATTTTTCTCAAAACCCTTTGATTATTTTATCTGGGTCTTATTCTGAACCATTAATGCATCCTAAATTGAATAAGATTATTGGTTCTCTAGGCAAGAATAAATTTAGATTTGGACTTTATACTAATGGACTTTTGATGAAAGAGGGATTAATGGAGAGTTTGTTAGAAAGTGCTGAGAGTTTGAGTAGTGAGAAACCTTGTTTTGTTTCATTTAATATTTTTGGTTCTTTAAATGTTGGTAGATTTGTTAGGGAGTTATCTCCGATTATAGAAAAACTTTCTAAAAAAAGAGATCGGTTGGAAGATAAATTAGAAATTGATGCCCCCATAATTGTTCCCAAGCAACTTTGTAATTATGATTTTTTGTATGAAGTTATAGGAAGATTGGAATCTTTTGGTGTGGATAATGTTCGATTGACTCTGCCTTGGAATCAGCTTGGAAAGATTAAAACTAAAAAATATGAATCTATTTCTAAAAAGGAATTAAAAAGAGTGTTGGAGGTTTTTCGAGATTTAGAAAGAGATTTTGATAGTGTTCGAATAAGATCTCCTCAAGAAACTCGGAAACATAAAAAATGTTATGCTATGAGTATGGGGGCATCTATAGGGCCTAATGGAAATGTTTATCCTTGTCCTGAAGTTTCTAATCCTTTTAGAGAACAACTTTCATATGGCAATATTACTAAAAAGAAATTTTCTGAAATATGGCAGAGTGAAGAGCATTTGAGATTATTTGAAAGATTAGATCCTAAAAAAGAAGGATGTTTATGTTGCCCTGCATATGATGATATTAATTACCTCTGTAGTCAACTAAAATAGATAATTTTTCTCATATATGTTTTTAAATTGTTAGGGGTTAAATTTCACATGGTAAAATTAGGTATTATTGGAGGAAGTGGTCTTGATGACCCTAATCTTTTGAATAATTTTTCTGAGAAAGATGTTGAAACGCCTTATGGAAAACCTAGTTCTGTTTTAACGTGTGGTGAGATTGAAGAGGTTGAAGTTTGCATTTTGGCTAGACATGGTAAGAATCATGATATACTTCCTGAAGATGTTAATTTTCGTGCGAATATTTGGGCTTTGAAAGAAGAGGGTTGTGATTTTATTTTAGGTGCTACGGCAGTTGGTTCTTTAAGAGAAGAAATTCGTCCAGGAGATTTAGTTTTTCCTGATCAGTTTATTGATTTTACTAAACAGAGGAAAATGAGTTTTTATTCTGGGAAAAATGAGGTTGTTCATACTCCTATGAGTGAGCCGTATTCTAAAAAGTTGAGAGATGTTTTGATAAGTTGTTGTGGTGATTTGGGTTTGGATTTTCATTATGATAGAACTGTTGTTACAATTGAAGGGCCGAGGTTTTCTACAAAGGCTGAGAGTCATATGTTTAGACAATGGGGTGCAGATATTATTAATATGTCCTCTTGTCCAGAGGTTATTCTTGCTAATGAGTTAGGGATTGAGTATCAAAATATTGCTATGAGCACTGATTATGATTGTTGGAAAGAAGATGAGGAAGCTGTTACATTTGAGATGGTTATGGCTCGGATGAAGGATAATGCTGAGAAAGTTAAAGAATTGTTGTTGAAGGCTATTCCCAAAATTGCTAATTCAGATGTTGATTTTATTAAGAAGAAAATAAGGGCTGTTCCTGATTTTCCTAAGCCTGGAATTATGTTTAGAGATATAACTACTTTGTTAGCTGATTCTGAAGGTATGAAGAAAGTGCTTGATATTTTTTATGAAAGGTATAAGTCTCGTGGGATTGATGTTGTTGCAGGTATTGAGAGTCGGGGTTTTATTTTTGGTTCTATGTTAGCTGATAAATTGGGTGTTGGTTTTGTTCCTATTAGGAAACCTGGGAAATTGCCTGCGGAAGTTGTTAGTGAAGAGTATGAATTGGAATATGGGACTGATAAAATTGAGATTCATAAGGATGCTGTTAAGGCGGGTGAAAGGGTTTTGGTTGTTGATGATTTGATTGCTACTGGCGGGACTTTAGGCGCTGGTTGTAATTTGGTGGAGAAAATTGGAGGGGTTGTTGTGGAGTGCGGGGTTGTTGTGGAGTTGTTGGATTTGAAGGGGCGGGAGAAGTTATCTGGGCGAGAGGTTTTTTCGATTGTGGAATTTGAGGAGAGTGGTTGAATGATTAAAAGAGAATTAAA
>JABIDS010000002.1 GCA_018651605.1 archaeon
AATTTCATTCTCACTTAATGCATAATTCCAGATTTTGACTTCGTCAACTATTCCGTCTAAATCAACGGCTAATTTAAGATTGTTTGGTTCGTTAACAAAACCTTCAGTATTTTCAAACTCACTTGAACCTCTTAATGCTCCATCAAGATATATCTTAATTATTGTTTTTCCGTTTACAATATATGCTTGTTGGACTAAGTGGTGCCATTTGTCTGTGAAATCTTCTGTGAACATATTAATTTTCATGATTTTAAATTGGTTTCCTTGAGAATCTTTGTGAGTGTTGTAATAATAGAATTTTTGGTCTCTTGAAAAGACTATTGATAAATATCCTGACTTGTTCCAAGTGTAGTCTGACCAGAAGAAACTATTTCCTGTAGCATCTCCTGTATTTAGTTTGAACCACCCTGAAATTGTGTAGGCGTTTGTTTGTGAGATGTCTGTGGCTTGCGTTTCTTGGATTTCTATGTGTCCTGATTCTCCAACTTGGATTGCTTGACCAGATATTGCGTCTGAAGTATATTCTGCATTTCCTACAATGTTTGAACTTACTCCTCCTATTTCATCATCTAAGTTTCCATCAAATCTCCAGTAGGAAACGGGATTGTCTTGTGGAGGTGTTGTTCCGTCTTCTATTTGTGGAAGAATTGTTGGGGGATACCAATTTAAATATTTATTTAAAACAGGTTTTACATAATTATCTTTATAATCTTGAACAACAATATCTGGGATTTGATTTTCCATGTAATTCTTATCTTTATTCATAAGGAACTGATTTATCTCCAGAGTATATTTTGATTCGCTATTTTGCCAGGTGCAAGCAATAGATAATCTTCCACGTGCAGGAATAATTTTGAAAGAACCATCTGATAATGTTTCTCTTAATTCATCATAGGAAATTGTCTTCATTGGATTGCAACGAACATCTAAATATCCTCCTCCAACATTTTTTTCATATTTGAAAGCATACATCTTATCACTATCTAAATTAAGTCTATCTCCTCCATAAATATTTTTGCTAAGTTCTTCTAAGCTGGTCTCTTCTCCAGGATAATAATTTTGAAGTTTTGGAGGATTTACTGAAAACTTGAAAATTCCTTCTCCTGCGTTCATTGAAGGATTTAAATATCCTCTGTAAGGTCTAATAATTTCATAATTTTCATTAATCTTTTGTTTATCAGCTCCTGCTTGACTATGGTATGAATATATCGGCCCTAGGATTGTTGATTTAATTTCTGGAATTTTTCTTAAATATTTACTTTTTAACATAAGGTCTTTAATATAATCACCCTTATGGGTAAAAACATTTGAAACAAATGAAAAAGTAACCTTCTCTGCTTCAAGTAGCTCTGTAAAATAATCGCTCATACTTGCATTAATTTCATATTTTTTATAAGGAATTAAATCTAAATCTCCAAACCATTTCTGAATTGGTGTTTTGGTTTCCCATCTAAAGGCTCTCTCAAACTGCGGATCCAAGGCAATTATTTCAGAACCATCACTATTTCGATGATGACTAGCTAGCTCTGTTTCAGTCATATCAAACTCTTTCTCTGCAACAATTACATTAGTTTCAATATCCTTTATAGTAATTTTTATTTTTGTATTTTTATTAAGCCTATAACCATAAACAGTTGTGTAGCTTGGAGCTCTTCCACTTACTGTTTCTACACTTAAACTAGAAGATTTTGTTGAATCGAGATAATCATAACATTGCTTCCCATTATATGAACACCACTGCCCACCAGTATTAGGTGCTTTAACCCTTTCATCATACCACTCACTTAAAGATGGAACATACCTCCTAGTATAATCCCAATTAACTGCATTTAGTTTATAAACAATATTATTTACTTTGTTCTCTGTCAAAACAACATTTCCAGTGCGCCCCTTAAAAATATTCTTTATCCACCCTATTAATCTTTTCCATAACCCTTCTGACTTACATTCATTACCAACACAAACCTCTCCATCCTTAACAGATGTTTTTTCATTCAGATTTCCCTGATCAACAGCCTCGTCAAACTCCTCCATTGAGGTTATCTCAACATCTTCATTAGATAATGTATCAAAATCTTCATCTATTTCTGAATTTCCATAGATAGAAATATCTTCGTCTAGATTACCTTCAATAATTTCGTCTAAATCATAATCAAGAGAATCAATTAAATTTGTTGATGATATTATAATTAATATTGCGATTAATAATATGCTCACTTCTTTTCTCATTAATCTTTAAGGTTTTGATTATTTATAAATGTTGGTTTGGTTTTTTAATTTCCTTTTCCCACGGCATCTTGAATATTTTTGTAATTATCTTTTTCTAAAAGTTCAACTAATTCTTTGTTTATTTTTTTTAGGATACTTGGACCTTCAAAGATTAATCCTGTTACTATTTGAATTAAGCTCGCGCCTGCTTTGATTTTTTCGTAAGCATCTTTTCCATTGAAGACTCCTCCACATCCTATGATGATGAATTTTCCATTTGTTTTTTTGTAGATGTATTTTATTAATTGGTTTGATTTGTCTTGTGTTGGTTTTCCACTTATTCCTCCTTTGAATTTTCCCTTTCCTTCTAGATCTATGTTTGTTCTATCTTTTGTTAAATTACTTGCGATGAATCCGTCTATATTGTAGTTTTCTGCTAGTTGGATTATTTTGTTTAGGTTATCTTTTTTTATGTCTGGTGAAAGTTTTAGGAAGATAGGTTTGTTTGTTTGTTTTGTTTTTATTTTTTTTAATAATTTTTCTAAAAGTTCTGGGTCTTCGAAACTTCTTCCATCTCCGACATTTGGGCAACTAATGTTTATAGTTATGTAATCTGCTATGTCTTTTGCTAGTTGGAAACTTTTGAAATAATCTTGAATGCTTGCATCTCCTTTTATTGATGAATCGTTTGTTTTTGCAATGCTTATACCGATGGGGATTCTGAATTTTTTGTTTTTTAATTTTTTTGTTATGTTTTCTGCCCCGTTATTTGTTAAGCCGTAGTTTACAATTATTCCTTTTCCTTTTACTAATCTATGTAATCTTGGTTTTGGGTTTCCTTCACAAGGATTTGAGGTTATACTTCCTACTTCCATGAATCCAAAACCTAAGTCTGGCATGAAGTTTGTTAATTGTGCGTTTTTATCAAAACCTGCTGCTAATCCTATTGGGTTTTTGAAATTTATGTTTAGAATTTGGTTTTCTAGTTTTTCATTTTTGTAAACAAATAAAGGTCTTAGGATTCTTGAAGTTCTGGTTACGCTTGCGAATCTTGCTGTGAGATTAATTGTGTCGTGAACAAATTCTGGATTGAATTTGAATAATATTGGTTTTATGAATTTTTTGTACATAGGGTATTAAGAATTTTTTGGTTTTTAAGGATTTACATTCTTTCTAAAATTTTGATTCTTTTTTCTATTGGAGGATGTGTTGCAAATAGTCCATTGATTTTTTTCTTGAATGGGTCTGACATGAATAATGGGGCTACTGCTTTGCTTACGTTCTTTTTCATTTCTGGAGATACTCTTGTTTCGTTGTTTATTTTTTTAAGGGCTTTTGTTAGTCCTGTTGGGCTTCTGATGAATTTGACTGCTGATGCATCTGCTGTGAATTCTCTTTTTCTTGAGATTGTCATTTGAACCATTGTGACCACTATTGGTGCTAGTATTGCTAAGGCTATTCCTACTATTATGAAAACTATCTGCGCTTTGTTGTCTTTGTTGCTGTTTCCTCCGAATGATGACCAGAATAAACTTCTTAGGAAAATTTGTGCGATTATTGCAATCATTCCGACGAGGACTGCAGTTATTGTCATGAATCTTATGTCATAGTTTGCTATGTGACTTAGTTCGTGGGCAAGGACTCCTTCTAGTTCTTGTTTGTCTAATTTTTCTAATGCTCCTGTTGTGACGCAGATGACTGCGTTTTCAGGGTCTCTGCCTGAAGCAAATGCGTTTATGTTGCTGTCTTCCATTGTGTATAGTTTTGGTTTTGGCATTCCGGATGCTAGGCAGAGGCCTTCTACAGAATGATGATATTGAGGGTATTGAGACATTGATGCTTTTTTTGCTTTAACTGATGCTAGTGCGATTTTATCTGAGTTGTAATAACCTGCAACTATGTAAACTAGTGAAATTATTATTGATAGAACCATTACTATGAAAAACCAATCTGGACCCATTGCTAAGCCTATTACTATTCCGAAGATTATGAAAACTATGAATATTGATAGAATTAATAGAAATGATTTTAATTTGTTTCTTGATATTTGGTCGTGGAAAGATATTCTGTCTGACATGGTTTAATAAGTGTGAGAGGATTTTTAAAGGTTTGGAGAGGGAGAGGTTTTCGGGGTTTGGGTTGAGGGTTTTGGAAGGAGAGGTTTATAGGTTTGGGGTTTGGGGTTTGGTTTAAGGGGTTTGGAGAGGAGGTTTTGGTTTTTTATAGGATATAGAAAATTATATAAACCTTAAAATTCTATTAATATTAATTAAGTCCATGGGGTTCGTAAGAACCCCATGCTATACTATGAAAAATTCTAAAAATAAAAAAGTTATAATTTATATTGATGGGAGTAATTTTTATTTTTCTGTAAAAAGTAGATTTAAAGTTAAATTAAATATAGAAAAATTTTGTAAAAAACTTGTTGGACATAAAAACTTAATTCAAATAAATTATTATATTGCTCCTTTAAATCAAAAAACTCATCCTGAACAATATCTGGAACAACAAAAATTCTTTGATGAATTAAAAAAAATAGATAAATTGAATATTGTTTTTGGTAGATTAGAGAAAAGAAAAAGAGATGGTGAGATATTTTATGTTGAAAAAGCGAGTGATGTTAATCTTGCTTTAGATTTAGCTCTTGATGCAGAGAAAAAAATTTATGATGAAGCTTATTTAGTTTCAAATGATGGAGATTTTTCTGGAGCAGTATCTGCGGCGAAAGATTTTGGTAGAAATGTGATTTATGTTGCTATTGGGAATAGAAAAGCTATTTCTCATTACCTTAAGAAAGTTTCTTCCTTAACATTTTACATAACCAATAAGTTTATTGAGGATTGTGTTTTGTAAAATTTATATTTTAGTTTTAGGAGTTATTTTTTAACCTTTAAGAAAATTAAATAAATTATTATTATTAATGCAATTGCTATTGCTAGGTTTAGTGGTGAGAAGAATGGTAGTTTTGCGACTTTTTCGCATGAGAAGGTTAATGTATCGTCTCGAGCTTCACAATTTTCCCCTGATACTAGTTCCCAATTTAGGGTCATGAATCCTTCACTCTCACATAAATCTGTGTTCCAATTTGGATTATAATTACAATTAGGAGTTGTACTTATTGGATTATATGTATTTGAAGCATCTCCACAATATAAATCTTCGGTATATCCTGTAGTGCAGGGAGGATTTAAAGTATCGTCCCATGAACAAATGCAATTTTTAATCTCATAACAATAATCACCATCCTCATTATAATATCCACTATTTGGAATCATATTGCCACAATTATCTGGGTCAAGTTTATTTGCTATGCTTTGCTTAAATAAATCATTGCAAGTATCTTGGTCTGGATAATCTCCACAAGAGCTTTTTCCAGTATCAACTACACATTCATGTATATTATTTGAATTTTCTATGCATTGATAATCTCCAGTTTTCGGACAACAAGTTAAACCTTCTGCCAAATAACAAGTATTTACATTTCCTTGATTATATGTTTCAACGGTTCCACCAGTTTGATATAACCAATAACTTACTCCATTGGATTCTTCACAACTAGGATTTTCAAATTGTAATTTAAATTCTGTAAAAGTTGTTGCAGGTGTTGCTCCTGGATATGTTGTAGTGAGTATTGCTTTATAATATCCTGATTTTTTTAATAATTCTATAAATGAAACCTCGCTTGGAGGATTTGGTGTATAAGATGTAAAATCGTCGTCAAGTTCATCTTTTTGTGATAGTTCCCAATCGAAATCTAGGCTGTTATAATTTATTTCTGGCATTGGTGTTATTGGAACTTCGCAAGGAGTTTGTGTTGGATCGCATCCTTCTGTTTTAACTGGGCAATCTCCTGCTAAACAAATTATTCCTCTTATTCCTCCAGTAGTTTCAGAATTAATTGCATAACTTCCTGAAGCATCAAATTCAACTCTTGGAAAATCTAAAATTTCTCCAAAAACTGGTTTATCTATATAGGATAAAACATAATCTGAAGCTATTACTAAAATTGATGATCTGTCTTCTCCTGTTCCTCCTTGATTATCTGTTACTGTTAAAACTATTTTTTTTTGTTCGGCTGTTGGGTATGCATAAACAAAACTCTCTTCTGTTTTTTTTATATTTCCTTCTCCGATGTCCCACTCATAAGATTCAATGTGACCATCGATGTCTTCTACAATTGCTAAAAAAGTTAATGCCTCATCCTTAAAATAAATTTGTCTATCTTTTGGACTTACTATTCTTACTGTTGGATCACTATTGTCAGGGATATCACTTATCTTAAGTTTATTACTTTCTAAACCTTGCATTTTAAAAATATATTTATGATCTCCTAAAATGCCCCCTATTTCTAAATCTTCGGCAGTTATTTTCCATTCCCCTATTGCTTGTTTTTGTGGTTGTCCATCTATTTCAACTTCTTTTACTATTCCTGTTATTGCATTATCTCCTGTTCTTACTCTGTTGTCAAAAACAGGGTCGTCCTCATAAATTTCAAATATAACCTCTGTCCCTACTGCTAATGCTGTCTCTTTTTGAATCATTAAAACAGTATCTTGAACATCTGGAAGATCTAAGGGGTATACTCCGTTTGTTTCACCGATTGGTTCTCTAGTCATATCTGCCCAATATAACTCTCCAACTGGATTGTTTTCACAAGTTTTTGTTTCTTGGATGCATACATCTATTGTTAAAGGGTCTGGGTCTACGCAGTCCTCATCTACTAGGCATTCAACACATTGATTATCTGAGGGGTTACAATGGGGTAAAGAAGGGAAATCTTCTGAACAAATTCCGCAATTCCCAGTGCATCCATCTAAGCCACATTGTTTGCCGCCTGTACAATCAGGTTCACAAATTGGCGTGCAGGTTCCTGCCATGCAAGTTTCTGTGACTGGATCGCAAAGTCCACAACTTTCACCACATCTTGGGTCTGGGCCACAAACTCTTCCTCCTGAACAATCTTTATAACAAGTTTCATCATAAAATTTAAAATTATTAATTATTTGTCTGCTGTTTTTTTCTCCTGTGATTCCCTTAAATGAAAGAGTATTTCCTGAATAATCCATTGAAGGGATTGTGTGAGTTATAACTGGAGTGTCATCTACTTTTATTATAACATCACCATTGCCATTATTATCATCAAATTCTATTGTATATTTATGAGAATTTAGTAGGTCTATTATTTTTGTTTCTTTTACTGAAGCAAGAGGAGTACTATGATATCCTCCTTGAAATAATTTAATTCCTGCAGTTCCTGGTTCTTCTTTTTGGGTGCAAAATGCTTCTTCACCGAATATTGTAGGGTCATCATCATTACAATATGTATCTAAGAAAATCCCGTAATCATCATAAAAATAAAAAAATATTCCGTCTGCTTGAAGGTCTGTTCCAGGTGCTCCAACATTAAGACTACCTAATGTGAAATCGAATTCTGCTTTCCATTTTTTTGTTATTAGATTGTAATTAGCATCTGCTTTACATTCTATAGAATCTACTGCTTCTGTTAAAACAAATTTGTCAGTTTCCCAAATACATGCGTCTCCTGTGTAAGTTGGGTCTTTAATAGTTGTCCATTTACCATTAGAATTAGGGTCTGTTGAGAAGTCGTCTTGGAAAACAAGTTCTGCGTTTATTGTTGCAGTTAAGATTAAGGTTGTTAAAATTAAAAATAGTGATAATGTTTTCCTCTTTTTCATTCTATATAAAGAAAAAAGAAGTTTATAAATGTTTTTGGTTTGGTTGTGGTTGTGGGTGATTGAGGTTGTGAGAGGTTGAGGTTGTGAGGGGTTGGTGGAGTGGTTGGTTGGTGGTTTTGTGAGGGGTTGAGGTTTTGTTAGGGGTTGGTTTTGGGGTAGTGGGTTGGTTTGGTGGGGGGTTAGAGGTTTGGTTTATTTATTGTAAGGAATGTTTAAAAGTACTCTGTTTTTATCCCTTGCATGTCAGAATTGCTTTATCTTTTGGATTTGGAAGGAACTACAGGTATTTATACTAAGAGTCTGCATGTTAATGATACTATTCAGTTGAGGGCAGGTTTTAAGGAATTGGTTGAGGAGTATAATCGTGGTGAGAAAAGAATTGCGATTACGACTCGGGCTCCCAGATATTTTGTTGATGTTATTTTGGAGAATTTATGTGATAGAGGAATTGATTTGGATTGTAAAGTTTATACTGGTGAGGATTTGGAGTTTGCAAGTTACAAATTAGGATCTTATAAGGATTATTCAAAAGTTTATTCTGATCATGATGTTGATAATCCTTGTAAGGATGTTGTTGTTCTTGGAGATTTTATTAGGTTTGATAGAGCACATGATTTTAGTGCTTCAGAATATAGGGGTTTTGATTTTTCAAAAGATGCTTCTGTTTTTGGTAAGAATCATGCACTGAATGATCATCCTTTTTCTGAAGATTTTTCTGAGACTCCTGTTTATGCAGTTCTTCCTCAGCTTTGGACAACATATAGAAATTCTAAAAGATTTTCATTAAACATGGGTTTTGTTATGGATGTTTTGGAAGGAATTTATAGTGATGGAGATTCTGATTTTGGAAATGGGTTTAAGAGGTTTGATGGGGAGGGTTTAGTTGAAGCTGTTGAGTCTGATGCTCTTGCTAAAAATGCTTTGGGAATAGATTTTAGTCAAAGGTATCTTGTCTTTAAGGGTGAAGATAGTGATTGGGAATGTTTGGAGGAGATGATGGATGGTTAAAAAAATTATTTTTGATTCGGATATTGGTTCTGATGTTGATGATGCTTATGCGTTGCTTTATGCTGTTAAATCTGATGATTTGGAATTGCAAGCTGTAACGACTGTTTATGGTAAGACTGATTTGAGAGCGAGACTTGCGAGAAAGTTGCTTTATTATGCTGGTTTGGAAAAGATTCGTGTTTGTGTTGGTGAAAGTGAGCCTATTCGTTCTGTTCGAGAGGTTTGGCATACTGGTCTTGAAGGTAAGGGGGTTTTGGAAGAGGAAGATTTTGCTTATAGTTTGAGGGAAAGAGGTATCCAAGAGAATGCACCTAAATTTTTGGTTGATGAAATTATGAATGAATGTGGAAAGTCTACGATTGTTAGTATTGGTGCATTGACTAATGTTGCTAGGGCACTTCGGATGAAACCTGAAATAAAGTCTAAGATTGAACATCATTATATTATGGGAGGGTGTTTTGGAGAAAATTACCCTGAGCATAATATTGCATGTGATGTTAGGGCTGCACAGATTGTTTTTTCAAATGATTATCCTAAAACTTTGATTCCTCTTGATATAACTTCAAAGACAGATATTGGAAGAGAAGAACTTTATGATTTGAGAAAGGGGGATAAATTGCAGAGAGCGGTTTCAAAACTTAGTGATGTTTGGTTTAGTTATAAAAATAGATATCCTGGAGAAGAAGCGAGTTCTACTTGTATGCATGACCCTTTAACTTTGGCTGTTATTAATCATCCTGAATTGGTGGAGAGTAAGGTTGAAAGTGTGAAAGTTGATGAAGAAGGGGTTACTTATTTTGGGGGGAATTGTCCTGTAAATGTTGGTATTGGAATTAATGAGGAAAAGTTTAAAGAGCATTTTTTGGATGTAATTTATAGATGAAGGAATTGTCTTAGTTTTTGAATCCTGTTTTTTGAAGGGAGTAATTCTTTTGGCTTTTCTACTTTGTTTTTTGAAAAAGGTAAATAAAAAAATTGATAAAATCTTTCTCTTCCTTTGTGGTTGAATGTGAAGCTATCCCCCTTGTTAAAAATAGAGAGTTTTGAATCAGGATAATAAAATTCTACTGATTTTGATAATCCTGTTGGAATATCTTCTGTAACTTTATATTCTCTTTTGTTTAATCCATTTAGAACTCCAAATAATAAACTTATTTCAAAAACTCTATCTTCGTATTCTTCACTATATTTTATTTTTGTTTCATTTTGTTGTTGAGATATTATAATTATGTCGAATCCTTTTTTATAGTACCTTGTTGTTGCTTCTGCAGTTGAAGCCATGTTTTGTTCTTCGGTTCCTTTGATGTTTGTTCCGATATAGTTTCGTAAAAAAGTATGGAGAAAGTCTGCATAACGTATGATATCTAGATTAAAGTTATCACCAAGTTTTACCTTATCTCCAGATATTATTTGAAGAGGATCTTTTCTTGCTAATTCTTCGTAATCTAAGGTGAATTTTTTTTCTAACATTCTAAAAGAGGATTGCAAGGGTTTAAAAATGTTGTTATTGGGCGGGAGCTAAAACTCCTCCGATAATTACTGCTTCTTGTTCTAACCCTGAGAAAAAGTCCTTACCTACATAAGGTTGATTTTTAATTTTGTATCCTGTAGGAGTTGTTTCTATTGTGTCTATGCTTTTACTTAAACCATGTTCAAAAGCATCCATATAATGCCCTGCATCTGGAATATCACTATGAGGGATATAATCCATAACAGTATCCATTGCTCCTGTAAGATATATTGGACTTTTCTTACCTATGCCGTTATTGCCTACAATCCGACTTGTCTCTATCTCATGCATTGCGGATAATAAGGTTGGAAAAGATCCTTGATATCCATTATCAACAAAGACATATGCCTTATTTTCAAGGTTTTGTTCTGCATATATCTTTGGAAGAGAATGTCTTAATTCTGCAATATCTAAATCTGTGAGTGGTTCTACCTTCCATCCATTCAGCTGATTAAGAAACCTTAAATTTGAATTTAATTGATTCTTAAGGGCATCTAATGTTTTATCATCTTCTTCATAAAGCAATTTTTCTAAGGTCTTTTTAAATTCTTCTAAATAAGCTCTTTCTCTTAATACAGGGTCTGTAATAAATGTCCTGATTTGTAAGGTTTCTAATGCTTCTAATCTTATTGAAGGAAGTGTTTTACCATAAATAATGAGACTATCTATATCTTTAATTACATCCTTATTCTTTGCTATTTCCAAATCTGTTCTCGTATTTTTACGACTTAACCATTTAAAATCAGCATTCAAATTTTGAGGGTTATTTCTAGCAATATACATTGTTCCTACAGGCTCTATATCTCTTAAAAGAAAAATAATCTCTTCATTTTCAAGTCCTCTTGTTCTTAAAAAAGTTCTAAATGCTTTGTCATTTTCAACTAAAAAATTACTGTATATCTCTAACGAATCTATTAAATCTTTATTGCGTGAAAGAACGTAACTTAATCCCTCAATTAACTCTGAATTTGATATTTTATTTTTTTTAACGGTTCTCTGAACTATATTCATCATTTTTTCGATACCTTCGTTCCAAGGTGCACGAATAGCTAAATTTTCTTGTAATTCATCTAAAGCTCTTTTAACTTCCTCTCTTCCATTAAAATCAGTAAAATCTGGAAGATATCTTCTAGATTCAATATTTTTTAATTGTTCGTAACCTGGTGAAAATAGAGATATCGGATCTTCTTTTCTATAGGTGGTATCTATTAAAAATTGTAAAGTTTCTTTATCCCCATGAACTGCTCTGACTCTTTCTATTTCTGATTTGATTGATTGTTTTAATGCAAGATTCAAAGACCCCTTGTCCTCAAACTTTTTTAACATAGCTCTTAGTACAATATCATTTCTGTATTTATTTAAGGTTCTAGGGGTGACATGTTTTGCTCTTGCTGAATTTGAAAGAGCTTCTTTTAATCTGCTTGATTCTGTGGCATACCTTATGTTTGCAGTATTGAATGAATCTAATGCATTATCTTTAGAATAGACCATATAATCTGCCCCCTCCATGTTTAATTTATTTCCATCTCTTGTAACTCCTTTAGCTTCCATTCCATCCAAGTATTTTTTTACGTCTACATTATTTTTTAATTCTAAGCCTAATAGAGGTTTTTGGTTTGCATCAAAAAATATCCATTTTTGTTTTGGTCTAAGGTTTGGAAGTCCTGGACCTGCGCCTACCATTGCTATTATTTGTCCAATATCTCCTGTTGGTCCAGGTATTATTTTTAAAACATTCCCAACTAATTGAAATGCAATTTCTTCTGACATTCCTTGCACAAATGTTGTAGAAGTATATGTTCCTATAGGATGAGAATATGTTCGACTTATTCCTGATCTTAATGCTACTTCTACTGCAGTATCTAGTTCTGAGCCCATTGTTGTTATCTTTGCAGCCTTCATTGCATCTTCTACATTATCTGCAGATTTGAATAATTTTGTTAATTTTGAAAACTTTGATAGTTTTGTTAACCTTGATAGTTTTGTTAACTTTAAAAATTTTGAAGTTTTTCCAGCTATAGTTACAACAACTAAAGGTGTTGCCATCATAGCTACATCTACCGGAGTAATAAAATTTATAGCGAAATCTGACCAATCATCTGTTACTGTTTGATATTCATATAATTCTCCTGTTTTAAATAAGAAGTAATCTTTATTTTGATTAGTATCTGCTATTTCTGCATTGCAACCGTATTGGATTTTTACTAGATTTGCTTCTGTTCTCTCCCCATTACCTAACATTAATGCAACGTCAGGTAAGCAAAAAGCTTTCTCTAGAAGCGCATCGTATTGATGTATTAGTTCAAGATTTTCTTTATATTGATTTGCTCTTTTTTCTGGAACTTCTTCTTCTGTCATTTCCATTCTTAATATCTCTTTTAGGTAAATATTTTCAGGAAGTGTCATAATGTCATTTGCTATTATTGGTTGATTGTTATATAAATCATCATTACTTTGTTTTTTTATTAACCATTCAGTAAGTTCATTATCATTGATTACTGGTTGAAATCTTTTTAATTTTCCAATTATTTTATATCTTTCATCTCTTTTTGTATCTCTTGCAAAAGATTTAATATCTATATTTTCGTGAGTTTGTAGACTAACAAGAAGTGCAAGGGCTCCTTTTGTTTCTTCTGCTTTATCTGATGCTGTAACAAATTCATCTAATAAATCATTTAAATCTCTATTCCAACAATTAACATTAAGTGGATTTAATACTTCTGAATTTAAAATTTCTGAACCTTCTTCAAGCATTACTCCAAATCCTTGCATGATATTTATAAGAATCATTTTTCTCATATCTTTTTGGAATTCTTTTGCTTCTTTATTATTGGAGTTTGCATCTATTGCTTTTTGAACATATTTTAATGCATTTGCGATTGTTGAAGTATTTTTTGGATAGTAAAATGATTTATGATATTCAAATGCGGCCATTTTTAGATAAGTGTCAGATTGAATTTCATAGGAAGGAGTGTAACCTATGATTGCAGAATATTGTGTTGTAACCTTGTTAGTTATTATATTTAATTCTGGAACTGTTAATTCTGGTCTGAACATTTTCATATATGTTGATGCTATAGATAATCTTGCTTCAACTTCTTTATTAAAGTCTAGAGTATTTTGTTTAACAAATTCAAATGAGTCTATTGCGTCCTGTAAGTTTGATAATCTTGTTGCATATTCAGGTCTTTCTTTTATGAATATTCCGTCATAAAATCTTAATGTAAATGTAGAACCATATGGACTTGCAAGCAAATTTTTATAAGCTTTTAAAGCGCTTGCAGAATTATCTTGTAAAATTAAATTTTTGAAAAGTGGATCTTTGAACTGATTGTTAACACAATATCCTCTAACTGGTCCAAATTTTGGTTCACTAGGAATACAAGAAGATTCAATTGAAAACCAATTTTCTTTATCATGGGACCATCCGGTTACTTTTTCTTCGAAGGCTTCGTCTAATTCTGTTTTAAGATATATTCTATGGATAGTTCTACCTGTAAATTGAGGTTCTTCTAAATTGTTGCCGGTGACATGTATTGAAGGATTAAAATCTATATTCATTGCCCGTGCTTGTAATAATGTTGCTAAATCTGTGTGGGCGTGTATCTTTAAGTCATTTGTTAAATCTGTTTTAGTTAAATATTCTTTATAAGCTATAATTCCTAAATCGTTTTCTGTAGAGTCGAATTCTTTATCATTGATATATTCACGTTGTAAACTTCTAAGGTGATTTGTTGGGTCAGTTATATCAAAAATATCTGCTACGTCTTCGATGACTATTGGATTGAGTGATTCTTCTGGAACTGGTAATTCTTCGTAGGTTTGTTGAAAGCTCTTGGGGGTTTGCTTCTTCTTTGCTTTTCCATTCTCACAATAATATTCTACAAAATTTGTTCCGTAAGGAAATTTTGTTTCGGACTTGTAATTGTTATTTGGATAAAGTTCTGATTTGGTTTTAATTTTTAGATTTTCTGAATTTTCAACTGAAGCCTGAGTTAATTGTCCTTGTTCTTCTTTATCTATGCAGTTGCAATCTGCAAAAGAGGTTGGAATGGTTGGAGGACTAAAAGGGCTTGTAGGAAGTCCAGGTATTGGGACGACACAAGTACTTCCTGAACATCCTGAATCTGAACAACAGAAAGGGTCTTCGAATTTTTTTGATAATTCATCTTCCCATAAGATGTTTTGTATACTTTTTTCAGGAATTGATAATACTGTCCCATCTGGTTTTGCAACACATTTTCCAAATCCTTCAGAATCTTCGCAAGTTACGCATTCACCCCTCTCTTTAACACAATCTTTTAGTATTGTTGCAGAAGCATAAGTACAGGTATTTGATGAACATATTCCTTTTTCTTCTTTTATCTTATCTCCATCACAATAAGTTTTATCGGGACAATTTCCGTA
>JABIDS010000021.1 GCA_018651605.1 archaeon
CTCTTCTTCAGTCATAGAATTAATTATATGAGGCCATTTCTTCAACTTCTCTTCCTGCCCACCCAACATTCCCTCAGGAATCTTCGCACCACTCAAACCAGGAATCATTTCAGTAATCTTAGACAAACTTCCAAAACCCTGCATCTGTTTCAACTGCTCTTGAAAATCCCTCAAATCCAATTCTCCTTTTTCCAATTTCTTGCCTAATTTCTTCTGCGACTTTTCATCAACAGCACTCTGAACTTTCTCTAACAAACCTTCTAAATCTCCCAAACCCAACAACCTTGAAACAAAAGACTTAGGATTAAAACTTTCAAATTCATTAGATTTCTCTCCAGTTCCAATAAAAAAAACAGGAGCATTAGTTTCCTTACAAGCAGTCAAAGCACCACCTGCCTTAGCAGTAGAATCCATCCGAGTAACAATAACCCCATTAATATCAACAGCCTTCTGAAACTCCTCTGCCTGCCCCTTCGCTGTCTGCCCAATATCTGCCTGAATAACCAACAACCTATAATCAGAACCAGTTACCTTACCTAAATCCTTAATCTCCTTAACCAAATCCTTATCCAAATTATGCCGCCCAGCACTATCAATAATCACTAAATCAAAACCACTCAACTCGTCTTTAAATTTCTCATAAACTTTAACAGCATCCTTCCCCTCCTTATCTACAAAAACAGGAACATTAATCTTCTCCCCCAATTGTTCCAACTGATGCGCAGCCGCAGGACGATGAATATCAAGTCCCACCATCGCAACCTTAAAACCCCTCTTAGAATAATAAAGAGCCAACTTAGAAGCACTAGTCGTCTTCCCAGCACCATACAACCCAACCAACAAAATCTTCGCCCCCTTTCCCTTCTCCAACTTCAACTCTTGCTTCTCACCACCCAACAAACCAATAACTTCATCATGCAACAACTTAGTCAAATGCTCTTTCTTCTCAATTCCTTTAATACTCTCATTCTCTGCCTCTTTCTTAATCTTATCACCCAACTCTTTAACTAAATGAACATTAACATCAGCCTGAATCAACGCCCTTTGCAAATCCTTAACAACTCCCAAAATCGTCTTCTTATCAACAAACACAGCCCCTGCTATCTTATCAAATCCTTTCTTCAAAGCAGAACCTAATCCTCCGAGTACCATGAAAACTATAAAAAATCAACATTTATAGGGTTTTGGGTTCTTAATATTTTATTAAAAAATCTAAAACTCCATCTCTATCCTCAATTCCATCAAAACAAAAGTAAACTTACTAACTTGCATCAAATGACTTCTCAAACTTTGAACATCTTTATTTTTCGACACATTTCTTTTAGAATGATCATTATAAATATTAAAATCATTTTCACCAAATTTAATAACTTTCTCTCTATCAAACTTATAAAATAAATGATAATACATTTCAAAATGATCCTTAACTTTTTCAGCAAAATCAAGAATCTCGTCAACCTTCTTCTTTGACCTAGCCAAATGCGTTCCCATATACTTAAATTCATCACCAAGCAACTCCATAATATACAAAGTAGAAAACATCACAGGTTTATTTTTCTGAAAACTAGAATCCCTTATTTTATTATTAATTCTACAACAATAATCAATAAACCTATCTACATTAATATCCATAGTATAAAGAGTCTTACAAATACCCATATCTCCAATTTTATTTTTTCCAATCAAATCAATCATCTTATCAAATAAATCCAATATCAAAAGAAAAATCCTTCTCAAAGAATTATCAAACTCCTTACTTGAAATATCTCCCATCTCCCTTATAACACAATACCCTTCACCACAATCAATTACCTCCATCCCAATAAACCTATTCACAAGCTCACTAATCATATCCAAAACCGACTTTTTTGTTTGCCCTTCCTTCTCTTGAGAATATCCAAAACGATTCACATAAAAATTATAAACCCCATCATAATCATTTATATTAGGATCATATTTCAACTTGATCTCATCATAACCTTCACGATAAGCAGACTGAAAAAACCTCCACAACATAGGAACACTAAGCCCAGTTATATCAATAGTCGTGCTCTTAAAACCATTATTTTGCTTACCATTAATAATTAAAGAACCAGAATCCTCCACCAAATCCACTTCATCCCCAGCCTTAAGATTTAATTTTTTCGACCACTCTGCAGGCAAAGTCATCGTCAAAGTGTTGTGTCCCTGTTTAATGATTTTTCTTTTCATGTTATTTTTTATCTCCTGAAAAATAATAGGCAAAAAATCCAAGATTTTTTTTCATAATTAAACCACCTTATAATTTATATAATAAATATATTTAAAACTCTCCCAATATATTCACTAGTGCAAATATCACCCACTATATAAGGATATCTATAACCTAAAACATATTGACTAAAGATATAATTTTAAAAATCATATTTATTCCATGAAAATCGCTGGAATCTATCCAAATCAAATCGAAACAGACTCCAAGATACAACACGCCGTAAGTGAACCTTATGGTTTAGAAAAAATTCTCGCTATTGCAAAAGAACAAGGACACGAAGTTGATTTATTCACAAACCTTCCGGAACAAGAATTAACAGAAAAAATTTTTAATTTTAATCCAGACATTGCAGCATTTTCGTTATACACTTGTCAATATCCTGCAGGAGAAAGAATCGCAACAAAACTTAAAGAAAAACTTCCAAAAATAATTAATATAGCAGGAAACAGATACCCTAGTTTCCTAAAAGAAAAAATAAAAGAGCCATTTGATTTTTTTGTTATTAAAGAAGGTGAAGAAACATTTCAAGAATTATTAAAAGAAATAACAAATGGACAAAATTATGAATCAGTTAAAGGACTAGCATTTAGAAAAAATAAAAAAGGAATTTTTACAGGAGTAAGGAAAAGAAACTTTCATTTAGATTCCCTCCCAGACGCACTAAGATTTCCAGTTATTTTAAACCAAACTTACCAAGGAATTTCCCTCCCCCCTCTTTCTAAAAATCCTCATTATGCAATTATTGAATCCAGCAGATGTTGCTATAATGGCTGCAAGTTTTGCGATAACGCAGGTTTTTGGGGAAACAGAGTTTCATTTAGATCTCCTAAAAAAGTAGTTAAAGAAATGTTTGAATTAAAAGAAAAAGGGACAGATATTTTTTATTTTATGGATTTAAATTTTACAGCATTTCCAGAAAGAACAAGAGAATTATGTCAAGAAATGATTGAACAAAAATTAGATGCATCATGGTATGCTATGAGCAATACTGCAACAGTGGATGGCGAAGGAGATATTCTCAAATTAATGAAACAAGCCGGATGTTATAAAATAGCCTGGGGAGTTGAATCAACAAATGATAGAGCATTAGAAAAAATGAATAAAAAAGTAGAAGGCAAATTAACTACAAATAATCAAACAATTAGGGTTTTACAAGAATCTTTAGAATCAGGAATATTAAATCAAGGATACTATATTATTGGCTTTCCTTGGGAAACCGAAGAATCACTTCTTGAAGACACTAAAAATTTAAAAAACTTACCCCTACACCAATTCAACATAGGAATTTTCACGCCAATACCTTTAAGCAAATTCTATAAAGAAATGCTAAAAAATGGGCACAAACTAGAACCTGATTTATCACACCACGACAGAAATACTTTAATCTATAATCATCCCACACTAACAAATAAAAAAATAAAACAACTACAAAAACAAATGCACTCAGACTTTTACGAATCTCCAGAATATCTAAAAAGAATGAAAAGAAGTTGCGAAATTGATCCAAGATTTAAACAAGCATTTAATGAATATTTTGAATTTTTAGGAAAAGAGGTAAGAGTATAATGAAACCAACAGCAATAATAACTGGAGCATCAAAGGGAATAGGAAAAGCAATCGCAGAGAAATTAGCCCTTCATGGATATAATTTAGCATTAATCTCAAGAGACAAAGAAGAAATAAAAAGAATTGCAGAAAAACTCAAAGCCCAATATAATACAACTTGCTTAGGTTTCAAATGCGATATTGGAGAGAAAAATCAAGTAATAAAAACCTTTTCCAAAATAAATAAAAAATTAGGAAATCTAGAAGTTCTTGTCAACAACGCAGGAATAAATTCAAGGCAAACTCTCTCCACAAAAGAAAATTTAACTAAACAAGAATGGCTAAAAGATTTTGAACAAAAATTTTCAGGATGGGAAAAAGAATTAAAAACAAATCTTACAGGAGTCTATATTTGTTCTTATGTCATAACAAAATACCTGCAAGAAGGAAGCATAATCAATATTAGCTCAATAAAAGGAAAAGAAGCAACAAGCAGTCCAGGTTATGGAGCATCAAAAGCAGGAGTAATAAAATTAACAAGAGATTTTGCAAAAGCATTTGCACCACAAATAAGGGTTAATTGTATTGCCCCAGGATTTATTGATTGTGGTATGACAACGGAATTACCAGAAGACAAAAAACTAGATTACAAAAAACTCATCCCATTAAAAAGATTCGGAACAACAAATGAAATAGCAGAAACAACTCTTTTCCTAGCATCTGAAAAATCAAGTTACATAACTGGCGCAACAATAGATGTAAATGGCGGTTATTTAATGACTTAACACAAAAAAATATACTAAAATATTCCAAAAAAATTACCTATTGTTAAATATATCATCTAAGAAAAATATTGATAATCAATATATGGATATACTTCTTCTATAAAATATATCAAAAATGAGAGCAATAGTTACAGGCGGAGCAGGTTTCATAGGAAGTCACCTCGTAGACGCACTAATAAATGAAAATCATGAAGTAATAATCATAGATAATCTTTTAACAGGAAAAACAGAAAACATAAACCTAAAAGCAACATTCTATAATCAAGATTTACAAAACCATGAAAAAATAAAAGAAATATTTGAAAAACACAAACCAGAAATTGTTTATCATTTAGCAGCACAAATTGATTTAAGAAAATCAATTAAAGAACCAATAGAAGACGCAAAAATAAATATACTTTCAACAATAAACCTCTTAGAACTTTCAGCAAAAAATAATATAAAACATTTTATATTCTCATCAACAGGCGGAGCAATTTATGGAGACACCAAACAAATTCCAACAATAGAAACTCACAAAGAACAACCTTCTTCTCCTTATGGATGTTCAAAACTAACAATAGAAAAATACCTCCATTCTTACAGCAAAGTTCACAATTTAAAATACACCTGTTTAAGATATAGTAATGTCTACGGCCCAAGACAAAACGCAAAAGGAGAAGCAGGAGTTATAGCAATTTTCCTAAACAAACTTTTCAACAACCAAACTCCAACAATATTCGGAGGGATTCAAACCAGAGATTTCGTCTATGTCCACGACGTAGTAAGAGCAAATCTCTTAGCATTAAACGACCCAACATCAAACACTTACAACATCTCAACCTCAAAACAAACTGACGTCATAGAAATATTTTCAAAAATAAACAAATATTTTAATAATAAATTCGCACCCCATTACGAAGGACTAAAAAAAGGTGAGCAAAAAATAAGTTGTTTAAGTTATGAAAAAATCAAAAAAAACTTGGGATGGGAACCTTTAACAAATATTGACGAAGGTTTAGATAAAACTTATTGTTGGTTTTTAATGCAAAGGCAATCTACAAACCCAAATTCTCTATAAACTCAACTTTATTAAACAACCTCAAATCTTCATATTCTTGCCCAACACCTAAATAAAAAATAGGTTTACCTGTAGCATGACTAACACTAATCACAGTCCCACCTTTCTCATCCACATCCGCCTTACTCAAAATACTTCCATCCATTCCAACAGAATCAGAAAAACTCCTGGCCTGTTCAACTGCATCATTTCCTGCAATAGATTCCGCAACAAAAATCTTCAAATCAGGATTAGTAACTCTAACAATCTTCTCCATCTCAGACATCAAATTAGACTTAGTATGCATCCTCCCAGCAGTATCAATTAAAACAACATCAACCCCATGAGCCTTTGCATATTTAATTGCATCAAAACCAACAGCCGCAGGATCAGATTCATAACCATGTTTAATTAAAGGAACTTCCAATTTCTTGGCATGCTCAGAAATTTGCTCAATTGACGCAGCCCTAAAAGTATCCCCTGCAGCCAAAACAACAGACATCCCTGCCTTTTTCAAAAAATGAGTCATCTTAGCAATTGAAGTCGTCTTACCAGTCCCATTAATCCCAAAAAACAAAATAACAAACGGCTTTTCTTTTTTCATCTTAACAAAATCCAAAGGGTTATCAGGCTCAATCAAAATCTCATTCAAAGAATTCTTCAACTCCTCTTTAATCTCATCTTCCAAACTTTTCTTATTAATCTCCTTACCAACTAATTTCTCAGATAATTTTTTCCTCAAATCCTCAACAACTTCCAACGCAACATTATTCTCAAGCAAAAGCATTTCTAAATCATCAAAAATTTCCTCAAACTCCTCCCCACCAATCTTATAAGAAAATTGGGATTTAACCCTCGAGAAAAAACCACCCTTATTTTTAGGCTCCTCTTTATCAACTTCAACTTCCTCCCGTATCTCCTCAATATCAGGTTCATATTTTTGAGTACCTACATTAAACTTACTAGGAACTTCCTTACCCTCTTCACTCTTTGCACTTTCAACAGCCTTATCAAATTCCCTTGACTCTTTTTCAACTTCTTCCTCTTTAACTTCTTTTAATTTCTCAACAACCTCACTAGGAGATTTATCTTCCTCCAAAACCTCAACAATTTCCTCACCAGATTTCTCACTCAAAATCTCAACAGCATCCTTTTTAGACGCCTTAACTTTTTTATTAGAATCTTCCTTTTTCTCAACCTTTTTAGATTTCTCTTTTTTCTCCTTAACTTCCTTAACTTCCTTTTTTTTACCTTCTTTTTTGCCCTTAGATGTCTTAACAGGTTTTTCAACTACTTCTGCCTCTTCCTCAATCTTCTCACTTGAACTTTTAATCCAGCTTTTCAACTTTTCTTTTAATTTTCCAAACATATTCTCGATAAGAAACCCCTCTTTATAAGTTTATTTAGGGAAGGTTTCAGCATTACTCCCATTAAGGGAGGGTGGGAGGGTTAATAGGGATTAGTAATGCTAAAACTCAATAAAACCAAACAAAAATATTCCCCCTATCCCAAAATATTCCAACTATCTAACCCATATAATCTATAAAAAATATTGACAACCAATAAATTCTAAAAAAAATTATATACATCCATGGAAGAAAAAGGAGATAGCAGAAAAATAAACATATGCCAATTCGGATATACTTCTGAATGGGCTTTAGCAAAATTTTTCCCAGCAGTATTAAGAAATGGATTTTCAGAATATTTTAACCTAAAAAGAATTTGTGGAAGGGAACCAACTAAGGAAAGAGTTATTGAAAGATTAACACATGGAATAATCCGAAGATGCAATGACTTATTAAAAGGCAAAAATTGGAGAGCAAAAAATACTCGTACAGAAAGACATTCTTGCGCAGACCTTATAGATTTATTAGTTGATGATAAGGTAGAATATTCAGACGCATCTAAAAAATTAGATAATATTCCAGACGATTATGGGGCAGCTATTTTATTTGTTAACAATCCAGTTCATTTAAAATATATTGAAACCTTGGTAAATAAAGGTAAACATATCCTTTGTGAAAAACCAATTGTTACAGTTACTAATAAACATCATGAAGCAGATAGAACACAATTAGATAGATTGGAAAAATTAGTTGAAGAAAATCCAGAATTAGTTTTAATGGATGCAGAACATTATTCTGCTAAAAAAGCAACAATCACATTTTATGAAAAACTAGGAGAGATGGTTGCAGACTATGGCAGGATTGCAGGAATTGAAGCCTATACTTATGAAAAAGATGATCCTAAAAAGGAAAGAACCAAAACCCTGCTTTCAAGAAAAAACCAAACAGGATTGCTTTTGGATATGGGTGTTCATTTATTTGGAGTTATTAGCAATATTGGGGGAGAAGTTACAGAAATAAATAATGCAACCTATGGATCCCATAAAGGATATGATGTAGAAACCTATGTAGATACTTCTTTCAATGTTCAAGGCAATTTATTCCATGAAAACGCCAAAGCTAATTTTACTTTTGCTAAATTTATAGATAAATTAAAAAAACCAATTGAAGAAGATAATAAACAGTTTAATATTATTTTTGAAAATAGGAATGATAAAAAGAATATCTTAGAAACCAAAGTTACTATTGATTTTAATAAAGGAACCGTAACAGATAGTAACAATAAAACATGGTACAGTGATAGCGATCCTGCAACTAATGAATATGAAAATATTTTAAAGCAATTTTATAACTCAATAATTAGAAAACAAGAACCAAGAACTAGTTTTAGAAGATCCATTCAAAACTTAGATGCGATTCATAGAGTTTATGAATCTTTTCCTATGCATAAAAATTTATTAAGCATTTATAAAAAATGACCATAAACTTAACTTACCAAATACATCCAGGAATGTTCAAATATCCTTCAGATCCAGAAGTAGAAATAACAATTCAAAGAGCAAAGATTGAACCAATTAATAAAACAAATCTAATAGATGAAAGTGGATTAGAAAGCGGAGCAGGATATTCAGAAGAAAAATATCATTCAGGAAACGCAACAATAACAATCAGAAACCACCACGGAACACATATAGATGCTCCATCACATAAACTTCCAGACGGAAAAACAATAAACCAATATCCTCAAGAAAAATTCAACAACCTTGCAGGAATAATAGACTTATCAAATGTATATAGAACAAAAGAAAGAATTTATTCAAGACTCCTTGCACAAAATTCAAATATAAAAAATCCTGAAAAAATAGGAGCACTAATAATCTATACAGGTTTTTGTGACGAAATGCAAAGGCATGAAGGACAATTAAAAGGAAAAGAAAAAACAAACTTTGAAAAAAAATTCCCATTCTTAACTGAAAACTCTGCAAAATACATAACAGAAAAATTCCCAAATCTAAATCTTTTAGGAATAGATTCTTTCTCTGTAGATCCAAGTGGAAGCAACAGCGAAGTCCACAGAATACTTTTTGCAAAAGATATCCTTCCATTAGAAACATTAGTTAATCTAAAAGAACTAACAAACAAATTCAACAATAAACTCTTCAACCTATCCTGCAAATTATTAAATTACACTGATGCTGACGCAGCTCAGGCATTAGTGGAAGCAACAGAAATTTAAAATGGATAAAACAATAAATGAATTAATGTGGGAATCAATAGGATACAAACCTAACCCTAGAAAGTTCGGAGATTTAGAAAGGGATTTTTTTAAAGGAGATTATGGAGAATTAGAATTCCCCTATGATAAAGATTTTATAGCATATACAGGGGCAGAATATCAACAACTCCCCAAATTTCCAAATCTTACAGTTCTTCCAAACCTACAAACAATTGCAAAAGAAATAATTCTCGGCTCAACAATGGGGCACCAACACATTAACAAAAAAGAAATAGACAAAAGATTGTTTCAAGAACTTTATGAATTCCAAGGATATGGGGTAATGATTTTAAGAAACACTGAAAGAACAAATCTCCATCTATTAAAACCTGGAGAAAAAGTCTTCACAGGCCCTCAAGATGCAATGACATTTTATAATCTAGACTCAGCACCATTAAAAACAGTAGATTATGCAAATCCAGAAATCAACGACGCAAGCAAAGATTTAGAAAAAGAAATCGGCCCATTAATGTTAATAAGATTTAACAATGGCTCAGCAACATTCCAAGTAAATAATTCTTACTTTGAAAGAAATTTACTTACTCCACAAATAACAACCCCCATTCAAATAAGAGATACAAATTTAGGAGAAAACCTTTACAATAAAATTTCAGAATGCCCAGAAGAATTTGAAAAAAGAGGGATTCAAGTAATCAAAGGAGGAAATATACCCCCAGAATTAGAAAAAGAATTCAAACCCTCAGTATTAGAACTAGCTAGAACTAAAAACAAAACCCTCTTAGACAAACTAGAATTCTAAACCCTTACCTCATCTCAGCAACCCAAAGTTTCGCCCTCTTCGCCTTAGAATTTTTCATAATCTCTTTCAAAGTTGCCTCAATAGGTTTTTTAGTAATTAACTTCATAATCTTCTTCTGCTTCAACTCCCTTAATCTCTTTCTAACAATCTTATCTTCTATTGAATGAAAAGTAATTATCTGTAAAATTCCTCCCTTTCTCAAACAATTCACAAAAAGATCAAAAAACTTTTCAATATTTTCATAATCCTTATTCACCTCAATCCTCAAAGCCCTAAATGTAGGAGTTGCCCAATGATGTCTCCGAGACTTCCTATAACTCTCTCCAATACTCTTCTCAACTATCTCCAAAAGTCGCTCACCGCTCTCAATCTCCCCATCAGCTCTAAACTCAACAATACTCCTCGCAATATTCTTAGCATTTACTCTTTCTCCATTTTTATATAAAACTCTTTCTAATTCTTCCTCAGAATATTCATTAACAACCATTTTAGCAGTCAATTCTTGACTCCTATCCATTCTCATATCTAATTCTCCAACAAAACCAAACCCCCTCTCATCATTCTCTAATTGAGGAGTTGAAACACCCAAATCCAACAAAATCCCCCCAACCTTCTCAACCTTCAAACCAAACAAAACCTCTTTAATACAAAAAAAATTACTATGAACAATCTTCAATCCATTCTCCCCACTCAAACTCCTTTCAACCTCCACTATCGCATCCTCATCCCTATCAATCCCAATAACCTTAAATCCCTTATCCAAAAGAATCTTAGAATGCCCACCACGTCCCAAAGTCCCATCTACAATTATCTCTCCCTTATCCAAACTCTCAAAATTCTTTAAAACTTCTTCAGGCAAAACAGGAATATGTTTAAACATATTAAAAAGGAAGGAAAAGGTTTTATTAAATTAACTGAAAAAGAATATTTTATAAATAGAATAGTAAACAAGATTATAAATTAAAATAAAGAGATTATTATTAAAAGGGGAGGATTTAAACATCCTTCTAGGAGGAAGGGTGGGAGGGTATAACCAAAATAAAAGGATGTTTAAATAAAGGTGGAAAATTTAAGAAATCAAATCTCAAAAAAACAAATAATCTTTTATACCTCAATTCATTAACTAAACCAGGTGATACAAATGACAAAATTAAAAATATATCTTTTCAGACATGGACAAACATATTATAACAAAAATAAAATATTTACAGGATGGAAAGATTCTAAACTAACACCTACTGGAATAAAACAAGCAAAAATAATAGCTAAAAAATTAAAAAACAAAAAATTCCAAGTTGCATTCTACACAAGATTAAGCAGATCTAAAGACACATTAAAAGAAGTTTTAAAATATCATCCAGAATGTAAAAAATTAATAAAAGATGATAAAATGATTGAAAGAAGTTACGGAACATTATCTGGAATGTCTCATAAAAAATTTATAGAATCTATGGGAAAACAAAAATTCAATCTAATGAAACAAGGAGATGCCATTGAAAACCTTGACCCAGAAACAAGAAAAAAAGCTAAAAAAATCCTTGGAAAAGTTGCATATGATGCAGTTCATCGAGGATATAATACTCCTCCACCAAAAGGAGAATCCTTTGCAATGGTAGAAAAAAGGGTCCAAAAATTCATAAAAGATTTAAAAAAATTCATGAAAAAAGAAAAAGTCAATGTTGCCATATCTGCCCATGGAAATTCAATAAGATTATTCAGAAAAATAATGGAAAAAACCTCAAAAGAAAAAACAATCCAATGGGTTATCCCCTATGAAGATTATTTTGAATATAGTATAAACATCTAACAACAACAAACATTATAACCTCCAAATAATTCTCTAACAACATGATAATACTTGACATTGAAACAAGCGGACTAGACCCTCAAGAAAACGGAATCTGGCAAATAGGTGCAATAGAATTAGAAAATCCTAAAAACCAATTCCTTGAAGAAGCCAAAATAGACAATAAAGACTTAACACAACCAGGAGCCCTAGAAATAACAAACAAAACAGAAGAACAATTAAGAGACTCAAACAAACAATCTCAAAAACAGCTTCTAATAAATTTTTTCGAATGGGTAAACAAAATAAACATTAAAATGTCTATTTGTCAAAACCCAGCATTTGACTTATCCTTCATAAAAATAAAAGCAAAAAAATACAATCTAACTTATCCATTTCATCATAGATCATTAGACCTCCACTCAGTAGCCCAAACAATACAATTCAAAACAAAACAAAAATTCAAAATCCTAGACAACAAAAGTGATATGGGACTCTCAAACATATTAGAATTTGTAGGAATGTCAGACAACCGAAATGCCCACAACGCATTAGAAGACGCAAAACTAACCGCCGAATGCTTCTCAAGATTAATCTATAACAAAAATCTATTAGAAGAATACTCTCAATTTAAAATTCCAGATTACTTTCAAAACAAAGAAAATAATCGCCCACAACAAACATTATAAACAAACCATTATTTCTCTCAATAAGATAAAATGATAACCTACAACGAACTCTATGAAGCATTAAGAAAAGAAAGATACAGTGAACAACTTCAACCCATACCAAAAAACTTTATCAAAGAAGTTGCAGCATATTTAAAAGATAAAAAAGAAATAGCAAACAAAAAATCCGATGATTTCTCAGACACAATACAAAAAACAAAAAAACAATTTGAAAACTCAATAGCAATCTTTAAAGAATTCATGCTAAGGAGAAAAAAGAAAATACTAGAACTTGCATTCATCGCAGCAGAAACAGGAATAAGCAAAAGAGATTTCGAAAACATGTTACTAATTGAAAAAGAATGCTTTGATGGAATAATGAAATCACTAGAAAAAACAGATAAAAAAGTAGATGAAATGCTTAGAGGTGTAGAAGACGACGAACAAAACAAACAATCAAACAAAATGATTGTATTCATAGAAAACACAGATGAATTCTTAGATTTAGAAGGAAACAAACTAGGGCCTTATACAAAAGGAGACATTGCAAACATCTCCGAAGAGGTTGCAAATATTTTAATTGGTGATAAAAAGGCAGATGGGATTGAAGAAGAATGAAAGAAGTTCGCCCATAAGGAATATAATCCCACAAAGTATAAAAAAGTTCGTATATAGGGAGTTCAAAGCCGCTCCTTTCAGTCGCTAAATTTAAATCTGTCCACCCCCTTAGAATTAAAAATGAAATATTATTCACGTGTTTGATAATTTTCTTCGACAGGGATCCCATCTATTTTTGAGAAATATTTTTGTCCACCATATTCTATGAATTTCTCTTCAGCGGGTCCTCCAATAATTTGCTCATGCTGAATTTCTGGTTTGTATTGAGAAATATACCGAACAGATTCTGCCCCTGCACCAAATATTGTCAATGCTAGAAATCCTGTCAAAAAAGGATGTTCTCCTGCAAACTCCAATATATCTTTTAATGTCATCTTACTACTTGAACTACTAATCTATTTATTAACTTTTAAATTATTCTTAACATGCTTTTAACTAACTACTACTAACGAATTTTCTCCCCCCTTCAGATTTAAACTCGCGAGGTCATTTCATTC
>JABIDS010000022.1 GCA_018651605.1 archaeon
AAAGTATTAGTTAAGATGGATGGTAAGAAAGGCACTTATTCTGTTGATTGGAATCATCCAGCACTAATTGAGATGCTAAGGCAGGAAGAGGAGAAGATACAAACTAAATTAGGAGATGTAGAAGATGACAGCAATAAGTAAGGAGTTTAAAGCAGTTAAGGTTGGAGATGATGACTATGCGATTAAATTAACACCAAAAATTATTGAAAGAATGTTATGTGGTCATCCATTCTTTGCTCAAGAAGAATATGGAAGTAAATTTTTTAGAAGATTGTTTTTAGCTACTACAATAATTGATAGTGAGGAAGTTGATATTCCAATTAATTTTATTGAATTAAGTGATGAGAGATACACTAAAGAAGAGGTTGAAAATTTTCTAAAAGAATTCTATTTAACACAATTGAAAGGAGGTGCTGTAAAAAATGGAGAAAAAAATACCTAAGTTTACTGATGACTTACATAAAGACCTAAAGACATATATCAACAAACAAAAAGATTGGTTCTTAATGAGTGATTTAAAGAAAGAATTATTTGGTAGAACTGATTACGGAGGACGTGCGTTTAAACGAAAGTTAGTGAAAGTCTTTAATCTTAAGTTTAAGAAAGAAGGTGGAAAGATTTACATGGCTAGAAAATGATGCAAGAACAAGTATGTGATGTGTTAGCTAGTGAATGTGGTATGTGTGGTCAAGCTAGATGTCAAAATTGTAGTGAGATTATCACAAACCCAATTATTAGTTTAGTAATGAGAACTCTCAAAGGAGATGTTACTTATTGTGAATTTTGTAGTGATGTATGTTTTACTAAATGGATTGAAGATGTATTAAAGATTCATCATCAACTTAATGACTAAGTATTATTTTTTTACAACACTGCAAATGATTAAACATAGTAGAAACAAGAAAGAATGAACTTCATTGAATGTATGCAAGGTGGATTTGGAAACATAGTCATAGCTTTATTTATTATAGCGGTGTTTGAATTTATTATCATCTTTATTTTGGTGTGGATTTTAAAAAATAATTTTAAGAAAGATAATGGAGAAAGTAGAATTAACGATGTCAAATAAGATTCACTAGGAGCTGTCTTAGATATGGTTTTGCTATCTTTAATATAAACGATGTCAAAACCTTTCTGTTAGAACTGGTCAAAAATTTAACGTACTCACGATGTAATTTCTGAAGTATCAAACATAGCGACATATCAAGTCGTGCTACGTTATTTTTTATCTTAAAAGTGAATGTGAAAAATTAGTTTAATATGATGCTGGTTATTATTACATAGTTCGGTATGAGCGTTTGTGGACAATATCGGTCCTAAATTTCATAGTTAATTGATATATAGTAAAACAATAGGAGTTAATTTTATTGGATATCCAATATATTTTTACTATTAGATATCCACACCGGAACAACCATTTTAAACTTAGTAGAGATGCTTAATTTATACAATGGTAAGAAAAAGATTGCATGAACAAATAACAGGTCTTAGAAAATTTTCTACAAATAGGTTTACTATTTATTATGGTGATGATTTTATAGAAGTGATGAAAGACTTTAATAGAATTATTCGGCTTGAAGCAGAAGTGCCTTTGGTGGAAGACACTATCACTAGTAAGAATAGATTTAGCCCAACCATTAGAGCATTAATTAAAATGTATGTTAATGCTTATTGGGAGAGAAATAAAAAGAGGAGAGAGAAAGAAGCTAATGCAGCAGAAGAATTAAGCGTTAGAGAAAAGAAATTAAAAGAAGAAATAATAGAGCTAGATAAAAAACAATATGGAGATGAAGATGACTAGGGAGAAACAAAAGAAGAAATTATGTTCCGATTGTGGTAAATATGAGAAATGTAAAGAGTCTGCGACAGGAATGTGTAAACGATGCTATAATAAATTAATGAAATGGAATGAAGATAGACAAAAGGAATATAGAGAAGAGAATATTAAGAGAAAGGCATGTGAACATTGTAGCAAGAAAATACTTAAGAAAGATAAAAAGTGGGATAGATATGTTCAAGTAGGTAGCTGTAAGAAATGTTATAATTTATTTGATAAATGGATAACTGGAATTGAATATTAGGGTGAAGACACTTTTTCTTTTTAGTACACCACCATGGCAAGGTGTGTAGAGGGAGAAAAAGTAAAACCTCTACCTTATGCTTCTTCTTCACCAGCTTAAATGCCTAAACCATTTAATATTAAAAGAAAAAGATTTTAGTTTAAATTGTTTGACTTGATGAATTAAGAATTTATAAGAAATATCATATCTTTTAAGAAAAATGTGATTTCTTTTTAAACATTAATTTGTATAAATATTAATAATAAAAATGATTATTGAGATTATTGTTAGGACTGGCAAAGGTAAGAAATCAAAGGAATGTGAGATTGATAAGACTTGTGATGAGGTTATGAAGATTGGGTTGAAGTTAGGTGGTAAGATAATTGGTGGTGATGTTTATTGTGATGGAACACAGATTGTTTTAGAGAAATAAAATAATTAATTATGTCATTTCTAAGTAATAACATAATAGAAAGATTTAAATACACAAAATTCTCACATTTTATACCACATGGTGGCATAAATCACTAAAAATGAAAGAAAGATTAAGTGTAACGGTTGAAGATGAATTAATATCAAAACTAGATGAGATCATGCAAAAAGAAGAATTTAGAAATAAATCTCATTTAGTTGAAGTTGCTTTAAAGAAATATGTTCTGGAGGATGGTGAATAAAATGGCAAAAAAGTCTTATTTTAGAGAGAATACTCTCAGTGATATAAAATCACTTAATGTTAGCCAGGCATATGCACAGAGGGATTTAGTTGAAAAGATAGAGGATTTGAATCCAAGTGAAGATGCTTTAGAAATAAGAACTTCTTTGATTCCTGGAAAATTTAGGAGGGGAAATTCGGGTAATGTTGCTTCAAGGAAATGTTATAAGCATGGAGATTTAATTGCGTTGCCTCAACCAAAAGGTTTGAATGAATGTTATGGTTTAGATGAAGTTCCTTTGGATTTGAGAATGCAAGCTTTTTCTAAGTTGCAAGATAGGAGTCCTGAGGAAATTAATTTTATGGGATACTCTTTTCAGCCGGTTTTTGGTAGGAATAAAACTAAAAGAGTTGTTCCGTTTGTTTGGCTTGCTGAAGGGGCAAGAATATTTAGTTATGCTGAAAATTATTCTAAGTTTAAACAAAGAAATCCTCATACTCAAAATATAGAGGAAAAAATGGGAATTAAAGTAGAAGCTTATCCTGATGCTGAGAGAGTTAGGAAAGAGGGAGCTTCAGTTGTCGTTGATGTTCCTTCAAGAACTGAAAAGAAATCTAAATATAAATTTGGTTTAACACATGTTCCTTTTATTCCGAATAATCCTGAGCATGAAACTAATTATAATTTGGCAACTGTTTTGAGTTTGCAACCGTCTTTGTTAAGGGAAGAGGAATTAGATGAAACTCCTGTTGGGCGGACGCCTCATGCTGTTTATGATATCCAATATAAATTTGCAGATGCTCGAGAGCAAAGTCAAGTTATAAGATTTACTCCTCAAGATATTGCAGGTTATTTGGGAATTATTAAGAATCAATTGGTTGATAATCATAATATGACTCCTTTGATGTTTAATCCTTTTGCATTACCTTCAAGACATCAAGCAGAGTTTTATAAGAAGTTGTGTAATAATGTTTTGACTTTTGATCCTACTTTGAGTTCTAAGAATAAATTGAGAAAATTGCATTTGGCTGAAAAGTCTATTTTATTGGGGCGTGCGATTGGACATTTTGGGCATGATGATTTTGCTTATTGGGATCCTACAAGGGATGGGGTGTATAAGGGTTTTGATTGGAGGGTGAAGTAGGATGACGAAAATAAAAAGTTTAGAAGAAATTTCTAAAAATTGTAGAACTCCAAAAGCATACAATAGATATTTTGAAATTGAAAGAAAATTAATAGATGAGGGTGTTGCTGAGAGTCTTCCTCAATTCATTTTATATGAGCATCAGGTTAATGGGAGAACTATGGCAAGTCTTGCACGTCAATTAGGAATAGACAAGGGAACATTTAGAGGACTAATAAAAAAATTGCAAATACCTTCTAAATCGGCGGCAGATACAATTGCAGATCAAGCAGCTCAAAGAAGACCTGACAGAACAGAACTCGAAAATCTATACAAAACCAATACACTTAAACAAATAGGTGAACACTACGATGTTTCAAAATCTACGGTTCATAATTGGTTTCAAATAGAAGAGATTGAAGCCAGAGATAATCCTCTTCATTTTTTGACAAAAGAAGAGAGATCGGCAAACGCTCGTATAGGATACGAGGCAGGTATAGGCAAATTAACAACTGAAGAAAGAGCAAAAATAACTAGTGCAACCATTGCCAAACATGGAAGTCCTCTAGCAAAATTAACTTCTGAAGAAAAAAGAAATAATGCAATCAAAGCATACAACGCTTCAAGGATATCATCATATACTCCTGAACAAAGAAGAGAAATATGTAGAAAAGGTCTTAATCAACGTTCAAAAGAAGAAATGCGAGAAACCTGGAGAAAAAACATAGGCGATGCATCTGAAGAAGAAAAACAAAAATGGCACGCAAAAGCAGGGTTAGAATCTTCAAAAGCAAGACGTAATACAAGATATTATGTTGAATCGCGTTTCTACGTTGATTCTCAACAAGAAGGTGCTGTTGCTTTAATACTTGAAAAATATCTCACTAAAATTTATGGAAAAACAAAAGAAGAAGTAAATTTTCAAGTAAAAGATAGGGGAATTAATAATGGGGGGTTAGACTTTCTTATAAATGATGAATTTTTAGAATGGCATCCAATTCTTCTTTATTCAAATTCTTCAAAAATGGGAAGTATCCCAAAAGAAGAATTTGATTCATATAAAAGAATTAAAGGGTCTTTAGATGATGAAGAGAAAAAAGAATTTCAAGAAGATTATAAGAGAGTTCTTGGAATGAATTATAGAAATACTCGTCAGAAGGCTGTTGATGATTCAGGTTATTCTGGTTGTCGTGTGATTCATGCAGAGAATATTTGTGAATTATATGATTTTATTGAAAGATTTGGAGGGGATTTGCCTTCTCGAGATGATTTAAAAAGAGAGTTTAGACAGAAAGTGAAATATGTTAAGGGTTGCAAGGTTGAGAGGAAGGTGGCTTAGGATGTCTAGAGCGAATCCAAGAAGGCAGGAAATTGTAGATTATGTTGTTAGAGAGATTGAGTTGCATAGGACGGGAGAGATTGAGAGGTTTACGGATCTTAGTGAGTTAGGGGAGAGATTTAATATTTCTGTTAGTTCTATAAAAGATTATCTTGGATTATCAATAATAGCAGAAGATCGGAAATATAGAAGGTATAAGATAACCTCGCAAAAGAGAACGGGGAAAAATAAACAATCCGTTGTAGATTATGTTGCTAGAGAGATTGAGTTGCATAGGGCTGGAGAGATAGATATGTTTACCCCTACTTTTGAACTATCTGAAATGTACGATACTGATGCGTCAACCATAAATAAGTATCTTCGAGCATCATCAATATCAAAAGAAGATGCAGAATATAGGGTGCTTTTGATTTCAAAATCTGAAGAGGCAAGGAGGAGAATATCTGAACCCCTTATTGGAAGAATTTTTCCTGAAGAAACAAGAAGGAAAATGTCTGAATCTCAGCGTGGAAAAGTTCTTTCTGAAGAGACAAGGAGAAGAATATCTAAAGCTACTTCTGGAGAAAGTAATCCTAATTTTGGGAAAAATCATTCTGAAGAGATAAGGAGGAAGATCTCTGAATCTACGCGCGGGAAA
>JABIDS010000023.1 GCA_018651605.1 archaeon
CTTCAAGCCTAATTCTTTCCTCCTCTTGTCGAACCTTTTCAGCTGCCTCTCTCTTCAATCTCTCCTCCTCTTTCTTCTTCAATCTCTCCTTCTCAAGTCTAGCTTCCTCTTCAACCCTACGGGCCTCTTCCTCCTTATCCCTCTCAGCCTCCAACTCCTGGATCAACTTTGAAGAATCATAAGCAGCATCAGCATTTACAGAAACAGAATCAATCCCTTTCTTAAATAAAAACTTCAACATCTCTTTATTAGAACCAGCCTGTCCACAAATACTCACCTCAACTTTATGCCTTTTACAAGAACCAATAACTCTCTTTATCTGAGAAAGCACAGCAGGATGCAATTCATTATAAAGATGCTGAACCTCGTCCTCTCCTCTATCAACACCCAATGTAAACTGTGTCAAATCATTAGTTCCAAAAGAAACAAAATCCACACCCTCTTCACAAATATCGTCAATAATCTGAACAGACGCAGGAGTCTCAATCATCACACCAAACTGCATATTCTCTGTCTTAAATTTATCAAAATGTTTCTTTGCCCCCTTAACTTCCTCAATAGAAATTATCTGCGGAAACATTATTCCAACTTTCTTATCAAGATTATCTCTAGCAACACTTTCAATAGCTTTCAACTCTGCCTCAAATATTTCAGGATGCTTCAAACTAAACCTAATACCATGCATTCCCAACATTGGATTAATCTCCCTCTCAGGCGCACCCTTCAAAGAAGCATATTCATCAGTCCTTATATCACTCGAACGAACCCAAATCTGATTAAACGGTTTAAGAATTTCACTAAGCCCCTTTTTCAAAATATCACTATATTCATCAAGTTTTCCTTCTTTTTCATAAAGCAAAGGATGTTTACCCATTCTTGCAATCATACCTTCAATCCTTGTTAATCCAATACCTTTCAATTTTGCTTCCGCAGCCCTCTCCGCAAACTTCGGCAAATCAACAATCAACTTTAAATTAATTCTCTTAGTTTCCAAAGCAGGTTTAATCTCAACACTAGTTGTTTTCGCAACAGCACCCTCGTAAACCTTCCCACTAGAACCATCAACAGTAATCTTCATCCCATCTTTCAAAACACTTGTAGCCTCACTAGTTCCAACGACACAAGGTATCCCAATCTCACGAGAAACAATTGAAGCATGACTAGTCATCCCTCCCTCATTAGTAACAATCGCAACAGATTTCTCCATAGCAACAACCATATCCGGATTTGTCATCTCAGTAACCAAAACATCTCCTTTCTTAATCTTAGATAAATCTTCCATAGATTCAACAACTCTAACAACACCAACACCAATCCCAGGACTAGAACCCAATCCTGACAAAATCTCATTACCAGAAATCTCTCCACTTTCTCCTTCAACTTTTTTCAAAGTCGTAACAGGACGAGATTGAATAATATACAATTTTTTATTCTCAATTGCAAACTCAATATCCTGAGGTTTATTATAATGTTTCTCAAGTTTCATAGCAAAATCAGCAGCCTCCAAAATCTCTCCATTAGTTAAAACTTGACTCTTACTTCTTTCAGGACTCAACCTAACAATCTCATTTTTCCCAGAACTATTTCGAACAATAGCAATCTTCTTCTCAGAAGTTTTTATATTTTTTATTTCTAAATCCTCTGTAACTAAATAATGGTCTGGACTAATTTTCCCAGAAACAATTCCCTCACCCAAACCATAAACAGCCTCGACAATTATATTCTCAGTCCTATTAGTAGGATCCTTTGAAAAAATAACTCCTGACTTTTCAGAATCAACCATCTTCTGAACAACAACAGAAAGTTTCGCTTCTCCCTCCTTAAACCCCTGCTTATTCCTATAATAAATCGCACGAGCAGTATAAAGAGAGGAAATACATTTTTTCACATACACGATTAAATTTCTATCACCCTTAACATTCAAAAAACTATCTTGCTGTCCTGCAAAACTAGCTGTAGCTAAATCTTCAGTTGTTGCAGAAGAACGAACAGAAACAAACGCAGGCTCCTGAGAATTTTTCAAAATATTCAAAGCATCCTGAGATATACCTTTAGTTTCTATTTTTTCATCACCTAAAATATGATACGCTTCCAAAATTTCTTTTTCCAATTCTTTAGGTATCTCCTGACTTTCTATCAAAGCCCTAATCTCTTTAGATGCTTTCTGCAAATCTTCAGTATCTTCCATTCCAACAGAACTCAAAATCTCACCAATCTTTTCATTTAACCCACTACCACCCATAAAAAAATCAAACGCAGATGTTGTTATTGAATATCCAGGAGGAACAGGAAACTTAGCATTAAACATTTCAGCCAAACTCGCACCCTTTCCACCAACAATAGCAATATCCTTATTACTCGCCTCAGAGAACCATTTAATATATCTATCAGAATAATCATTATCACTAGCACTTACAGGAGAATTATCAGCCTTCTGACTTGAATTCGGATTCATACTTTCTATCGCTGATTTAACAAAGGGATTCATCTCTTTTTGTATATCCATGAAATCACAAGCCCAACTTTGTATTTAAATTTTGTGGGACTTGGATAAATGGGTTTAAGGGAGATTAAGATTAGATAAAACTTCGTGAGAATCAAATCTCCTAGACAAAAAACCTTCAATTATTTTAGGCAACCTACCCCTATCTCTTGCAAAATATTTATAAGTCCCCCTTAAAACATCAGGTAAATCTTCAGGAGTATATTCTAAAACCTTTTTAAATTTCTTCTTCTTAAAAAATTCATTATCAAATTCAAAATCCCCTTTTTCATTTTCTAATAAATAAATCAAATTTTCTCCTTGTACATATGGAACATAAGAAGTTTCTCCACTAGCATAAACTGCTAAAGGGAATAATTTTGGTTCATTTCTATCACTCCATAACTCTGGAAAAAATATAGTTTCAAAACCAAAATCTGAACTTCCAAATTCACATTCAGCAGTATTAGTCCCAACACCACCTCCAATCGACGCTAAAACATCTTTCCATTCAACAATATCTGAACATTTTTCCTGCCCAATTTCTCTTGCATATCTTAATGTAGCTAATAAAAACTGACTCCAATCCTGATATGCACTCAATCCTCTCGAATCTGGTCCTTGTTTAATAACATCAAAAAATTTCATATCTTCAAACAAACCTTTTTCAGAATATTCTTTTCCAGAAATATCCATTTGCGATACATATAAATCTCCATGAATATTTTGTGCAATTTCATTTTTCCAATTACCTCTCCTCCATATCCACTCACTTTTAAGTGTCTCTGAAAATTCCAATTTTTCACTATAACAAAAACTAACAACCGCTTCTTCTAAACTTTTTCTTGAAGAAAAACCAAATCTTTCATAATCTAAAGATTGAGAACCTAAAACTGCTTGAGTAAGAAAACCAGGATACTTTAAACATAGGTCCTTAATTTTTTCTGAAAATGCTCCATAATTTTTTTCATCCAAATCTACTTGAAATTCTAATATCTCTCTTGCTTGTTCACTTTCGTCAGATATTTTTCTATTTACATCAAAATAAGTCTTTTCTGCCTTTTCAAATAACCACTCAAAACCCGAAGAATCTTCATCACCATAAATATACCCAGATAAAATACCTTTAACAACTTCTCTTTTTTTCAAGATTCTTTCAGCCAATCCAGTTTTAATTAATTGAGAATATGCAGGATTTGGACATTCAACTCTTTCAAACATAATTAATTATATCTTTATCTATTTTTAAATAATTATATTCTCAAGAACAACTTTACTTACTAATCTCAACCTTAACCTTTGCACTACAAGCCAACTTAGGAGTAACCTTCTTAAAAAACTTACGAACCATAGGTAAATGTTCTTCACCATTAAAATAAAGAGTAAAAATAGGACCACCTTTCTTAATAGTCGCAGCTCTTCCTTCAGAACTTCCAAAAGATTTCTTCATCCCAGTCTGCACTCTCTCCCCCTTACTTCCACCTGAAAAAATTCTATTATTTCTTAAAATATTATGTGGATAAACATTAACTCTTAAAAAATAATGTTTCTGCGTCAAAAGCTTTGTCATATCTTTATGAATAGACTGTCTAATCGCCTCCAAAGCAAAATCCCTAATCTGAATATTTTCCTGCGTCGAAAGCACAACCTTAATCTTATATTTTCCAGATTCCCAACCTTGATAATCCCCCATATTAAACTTCACAATTTTCTGAGGAGGAATCGTCTTAATATAACTCAGCTGTTGTTTCTTAGACCTACGAGTATTCTTAATAGGTTTTCTTTTTGAATATGCTGCTGCTTTTCTTTTTGCTACCATCTTATAAACTACACCTCACAAAAGATAAATTATCCTCACTAGTTTGAAAAAGATATGCTAAATCCTCAGGAGCATCATCCCTAAAGTATTCTGAATCTCTTGAGTAAAGATAACTAAAAGGCAAATTTTTTTCCTGAAATGAATTATTTAATTTTGCATCCATCTTACTTAACCTCCACCTCTGTGTTCCGAGCCTGTCCAGGCAAACCCTTTTCAAAAATTCCTCGAACCAAACCCTTGTTCCCATGAGCAGACGAAATCTTTCCCTTAATATCTTTACCAGCAGGAGAAGTCCAAACAACTTCCTTACCAACAAATTTCTCAGCATCCTCTCTGTTCTTACTACCAACATTCAAAATATAATGCCGTTCATGAATCCTTTTCAATCCCCTACGAAATTGAACTACTTTTGCTTTCATATTATTATTATAACCTTAAGAAATCTAATCCCCTCTCCAGAGCATTTCTTCTAGAGATCAAATTTTTAAGAGTCTATGATAACCCATAATAAAAAGGGTTTTTAAAGCTTCCTAAATCAATTGAAAATTTCTATCACTAAGTTTTTGCCTTATTGCCCGAGAATTATTTCTATAAATTTTTCTTTGAGATTTACTATAATAAGAATTACCCTCCAATATTGGTAAGGATTTACCAGCCGCTGCAAAAAATTTCATAGAATCAAATAAATTTCCTAATTGAAATGAAAGATGTGCTAAACCTTCATACTCATCAGCAACAGAGTTTACCAAACATGAATTTTCTTCAATCCATTCAATACGATCTTCCTTCCTTCTTTCTAACCATTCAACATTCCCCTTACACCCATAACTTCCAATATTTCTCTCTAATTCTTTAAAATAATTTCTTATTTTTCTTCGATGATTCCTAACTGCTAACTTTTCACAAAATCTTTGTAACATCTTCCAATAATCATTAATTACTTTAAAAAGATTATTGTTCTAAATAACTATTTGAACTCTTCGCCAACAACCCATTATCACTACGAGAAACAGGCATCCTCTTCTCCTTCAACCTCAACCTCTCAACAGACATCTGAGCATTCTTTTCATCAAAATTATACAAATAAGCTTCATTAGAATATTCTGCCAAAAACTTTCCTTCCTCAATCTTCCTAACTCTCTCAAACTGAATCGCAGCATTATCAGAACTAGTTTCATATCTTGAATAAACCAAACCCAAATCATTCTGCCTAGATTCATATCTTCTTTCTGAATAATCCTTAAGAGCAACAAAAGATATTCCAATAGCTAAAACCTCTATAACTTTACATAGGTTATGTTTTAACTTACCCATAAAAAAACAACAAAACCTCTCTTTAAAAATATTACTATACTAAAAACTAATATCAAATTCACCCAACTCATCCTCTAAAACTCCCAACAACTCCCCAGACAATCTACCCTTAACACCCTTATGATTGGCAATAACTTGATTAAATTCATTCTGAGTTCCTTCAACCAACTTCTTACCTTCAACTTTCCGAACCTTATCTCCCTCAACCAAAAAAACAGGATTAGTCAAAAACAAATCAGCATGCTTATCATCAAAAGACAACACAACCTTTGACTTCTCAATCAAACCAAGCTCCTTTCTCTGCGAATACTCAATCAAAGACTCAACCAAATAAACAGAATCCTTTCTCAAATTCTCAAACTCATACTTACCAGGAATCTTCTTATTTTTATATTCCTTATTCATAGCAACTAATTTATTCAAAGTATGCAAATATTTAGGATTCGCCTTACCCTTATTAATCAACTCTTTCTCATAACTCTTAATCAAAACACTCTCAGCTTTCTTACCAAACATAGACTTCATAATCTCAAAAACATTGTCATAAATCTCATGGAAATTCTTTTCCATCATTCTCTTCTCTAACTCTTCTCTAAGCTCTTTCAATCTCTTAAGATATTCTCCAGAATTTTTCAATAATTTATCAACTTCCTTTCCAGTAACAGACTTAACCTTTCCATGTTCATAACCTTTAAAATATTTAATAACAATTTCTTCCAAAATATCCCAATACTTCTTCTCTAATAATTTTTCCTTATCAACAAAAATCTTCTTAACTTCAGCAACAGTTTCCTTAGGACTAGTCGGAGGCACACCATACAACATCAAAAGCCCCTGCGTCGGAGTCAAAGCCCCATAATAAATATCTCCCATCACAATATCCATTAACCTTCTATCAGCCATATCTTTAGTCTTATCACCCATCGACATAAACATATCAATAGACTCTGGCGAAGGTTTTATCTTCCCCATCTTTAATAATAACTTCCAAGGCAAAAATCCTCCTCTATCATAAAACGGCGAACCATCCCTCAAAAAAGTATAAAAAATAGGATTAGCATCTTTCACACCTTCCCAAAACTCAGTCAATAAATAAATCTGCGGACTTAACTTATTCTTAACACCTGCCAACTCTCCTGCTTGCGTAACATAAGAATAAATAATATTCCTCAACTTCTCTTTCAACTCAAGACGAGGCATTCTCTTAACATCAGTATCATCAATAATAACATAAACATCTACATCCGAAGTTTTAACAGCCTCACCACGAACAACACTCCCACCAACAACATAACTATAAACATACTTTTCAAACTTCTTCAAAACCAAAGACTTGTGAATTTGCGCAACTCTTATCGCCCCAAGAATTCCCTTATCATAAAGTGGAAACGCCATCCCAATCGCCTCAATAACTTCAAACTTACTATCCATGCAAATCTCCCACAAATCCTTATCCAAAAATAAATTCAACCAAATCTTCTGCTTTGATTCCTTAATCTTTTTAAGAATCTCTCCCTTCACTTGATTATACTCTTTCTCTTTATCATCAGGCAAAACAACAAGCAAATGCATCGGCTTATCCTTTTTCTCTTCCTCACTAAGCTCATTTTCCTCATCAAAAAGTTCAGAAGCTTGAGGAGGAATTATTCCCATAGCCTCAACAAATTTATACTTAGAACGAATCCATTTTTTCAAAGAATCCAACTCTTGCCGAACCTTCTTCATCTCTTTCTCTTGTTCAGGACTTGGTTGACTCGGAGCAGCATTCTTAGGTAAATTAGAATTCTGATATCTCTTATCATCTAAACTTTGCGGTGCATTATTTTCTTCTGTCATTTTTACAAATTATCTAATTAAAAGATAAAATTAACCTATTTAAAGTTTGCGGGATGTCGTAAATCTTAGTGACATCAAAATATAAAATCTTAAAAAATAAATATGGGCCATCGAAGAATCGAAGACTTCAATCTCGTAAGAGTTGAAGTTCCCAAAAATTTCTTATAGAAATTTTTTAGGATTTACAAAAATTTGATTATTATTTTTGTAAAGTGAGATTCTTCGATTGATGGGCCATCGAAGAATCGAACTTCGGACTACTCGGTGTAAACTAATTGACCATAAAAGTTACTTTTTTTAATAGTTGTTTTATGATATGTTTTGTTACACGAGCTTGAGACCCATTTAGTGTTTATTTATTAATATTTTAGCTTTATTTTTATTTGCTTCTATTTCTGCTTCTCCACCTATTGGAAACACAGTCATTGGAAATGTATGTCCGAAGTCTGCATAAGCAATAACAGGAAGATTATCTAATTCTTTCTTATTTTTAATTATTTTAGTAATTTTGTCTTTAGTCATACTAGAATTATGTTCAAATCTCCCTATAACAATTCCCTTCACACCTTCAAATCCTGGCTGATGTATAATTGATTGTAAATCTCTATCAAAATTAACAATAAATTCATCTTCTCCTTCAACACAATCTTCAATAAATAGAATTGTGTCTTTAAAATTAGGCAAGAATTCAGTTCCATGCAATAGGTTAAATGTGCAAAGATTTGCTCCAATTATTGTTCCTTTAGCCTTTCCTTCATTGATAACTAAATATCCTTCATTCTTTTCATAATTTCTATTATCTTGTTCTTTATACCAAGCATCGTCACTCCATTCTTTAGAAGCTTCAATTTCAAATGGTTCTTCTTCCATTAAACATTTCTTAAAATACTCTTCAATATATTCAAAACCTTTCTTCATTCCAAATGAAGAAAAATGTGGACCAGAGTAAGTGATTAACCCTGTTTTTTTAAATATAGCGTTTTGTAATGCTGTTATGTCTGAATAACCACATAATATTTTAGGATTATTTTTGATTAAATCCCAATCAATAGAACTTAAAAGTTGATTAGAATTAAAGCCACCAATTACTGTTAAAATAGCCTTCACATTTTCATCATTAAAAGCATCATTCAAATCGTCTATTCTTGTTTTTATAGAAGAAGAATTAAAATCATCTGATTCATTAACATTTTTTCCAAATGATACTTTAAAACCCAACCCTTCTAATTTTTCTTGCGCAATATTTTTTATATCTTCAGATATGATTGACATACTCCTAGATGGAGCAATAATTCTTATTTCATCTCCTTCCTTAAGTTTTGGAGGAATTATTTTATCTTCCATTTTCAAAATATGGGCCCACGAAGAATCGAACTTCGGAATACTCGGTGTAAACTAATTGACCATAAAAGTTACTTTTTTTAATAGTTGTTTTATGATACTTTTTGTTACATCAGTTTTAACCATTGATTATGATGGTCCTAAGCAGAATCGAACTGCTGTTCCCTCGGTGTAAACGAGGAGTCTTAACCACTGGACTATAGGACCTTTGCTATATTTTTACGCGCTGTCTTAACTATTTAAAGCTTATCCAATTAAAAAGTTTTCCATATATCTAATATAATTAAACAACAAAAGATAATTCAATTTAAACTATATTATATATAGTAATGAATTATTAAAAATTATGAATTATCTGTGTATATGTTATTTTTTCTAAACATCAAAATTATGTGTTACGTAGTAACTCCACACATAATTGTTGATTGATAGTTTAGCCAAAGTAGTAAATTATCTAAAGATAATTCACAGCTCAAATGAATTATCTAATATACCTTTAATTTTCTTACTTAAATTTTCAAAAATTATCTTATACTTCTTCTTTTGATGATATTGAAAATAATTGAGTGAATTATCCTATATACCCTTATTTTTAATGTGATAAGTTACCCTTATAAAATCCTTAGTTAATAGAAAAAGTATCACCTATGGACTCCCTATGACCCGCCTTGGATGTAAATTTTAACCATCTATAAGATTATATCAAAATCACAAATAAGGATGGGTTGATTTTGAAGGTGTTAGTTAAAGTATTAAAAATTAATAAATAAAAATTAGGACGCCAATTCCAAAAGAGATTAAATTAGCCACAAAAGAAATAATTAATGCCTTACTTAGTTTAATATCAATTAACCAATAATAAATTAAGGCTTCAATTAAAAATACTAATAATTCTCCAAGATAAATGTAATAGATTGTATTAATGTAAAGAGGTAAAACAAACCATAAATAAGGCAACGTTAAAGCTGATGCTAAAAATCCAATTCCAAATAAATTTAGGAAAGATTGTTTTTTTAATTTGAAAATAGTTTTATAAAAAACAAAAAGAATAGGTATCTCTATAATCAATGTTAAAACAAAAGATAATACAAATCTGGTTTCAAATAACATTTTAACAGCTTCCGCCAAATAATCTTTTGAAGAAGCATTTTATTGTACCCCAAAATCCTTTATTCGGTTCTGGTGGAGTAAAATCCCAATCAGCATCATCTAAGTTGAATCTTAATTCGCATTCTTGTTCATAATAATCTTCGCTAGAGTAAATGTTATCTAAGATTTCTTCACACTTTTTCTTTGCTTCAGTGTAAGCATAAACTTCTTTATCTGTTTCTGCCCAAATAATATCTCCCCATACAGTTCCTTGAGCATCTGGTGAAGTCCATCCATCACTTCCTTTAGTCCAAATTCTTCCCATATAATCCTCTCTTGTTGTTCCAATCGGTTGGTCTTCAGCATTAACAAAATTAGGTTTTACTAAATTAGCTATACAAGATTGATATTCTTCATTCTCTTCTGGATTAGCATCAATACAACTTGTAGGAATTGAATCTATATCCCTAATAATAAAAGTTCTACCATCTGTAGTTTTTCCTTCTAATTCATAGTAGTCAATATGAACATAATTTCTATAATAGTTTTCATAAATTTCTCCCCCATATCCATCATATGTTGAAGAGAATGAAAAAACTACTTCAGGAGTATATGTTCCTGGCTCTCTATCTGGATTAAAATTAGGACTCCCAGGCATACCTGTTGAGTATCCATATCCTTTTACAGTAAAGTCTATTTTTCCTTCATAAGGTTGTCCATTTTGTTCAAAATAAACTTTGGTGACCGTTGGAATTATTACGTCTGCACTTACTAATGGAAAAACCAAAAGTGCTATCATCAATCCAACAATAATTTGTGTTTTCATATTTTTTTCAATATTACCTCCTTTTTAAATGCTTTTTAGACTTCAATCTTATTTGAAGTTACCATTTTTATATGCACTCTCCGTAACTACAACCATTTGGACAGTTCATTCCTGGAGCCATATAAACAGAATTACCATTTATACATGCAAATTCTTGTAGATATTCTCCGTTACTATCTTTCACTGGTTTTGTAACATCATTTCCACTTCTATCAGTAAACTCAACTTCATTATAACAATAATCAAAATATTTTTTTCCTTTGAATTCAACATATCCTGTTTCATATCTGTCATCTCCATAAGGAGTATTTGTTCCAGTATCAGTAGTATATGAATTTGTATTATCTGAATCTACACAAGGCAATTCAACATTTCCAGCGCCAGTACAAGCTCCATCTTCACAACCATTTGGACAATTATAACTAAATATAATCGCAGGTACAATTGCATCTCCCCAAAGATTTTGTGAACACTTATGTTCTTGCAATTTATCTCCTTTGCAAAAATCACCATAAACAACATATTCTTGTATGTCTGAATTAAATCCTTCTGTCACACCTTTCACATAATAATTAGCTCCACCGTCCGTATCAGAACATTCCACTTGGCTACATAGTTCACATAACTCTAAATATTGAGTATATTCATTGTCACAATAAGAATTGTATCCATCACTACAAAATTCTTCAACTGTTTGGTATGATGACTTTTCTTTCTCAATACAATCTTCAGCACAACCACAAACACTTTCTACACTTTCACAAATTCCATTTCCACAATTAGAACATACTCCTCCCGGATAACCACTTGCTGTTCCTGTCCAATAACATTCATCTGCTACTGAGAGACTATCTGTTGAATGAACGTCATCAATTCCCTCACAACATTCATTTGAATTAGTTGGGTCTGTAAAATCATACCATTCTCCTTGTTTAGCACATTCAGGAGTAGGCAAATCTCCTGGACATAAATTACACATATCTAATTCATCCTTAAAAGGATTATCTTCACAATAAGAATCATAAGCAGTATTACAAAATTCTGTTACAGAAGCATAGTTTGAATTTGTCCCACTACTACAATCAGTTGGAGAATTGCAAACATCTTCAATATCTCCACAAACTCCATCTCCCGATTTGATACATGTTCCAACAGGATAACCACTTGCCATCATAGTATCATAACATTTGTTTCCTATTGAGATGCTTGTGTCAAAGCCAGAATCCCATTCTGTTAATCCCTCACAACAACTTGTAGGAAATTCTGTTGTATGAACCTTTGAGAATTGTTCTCCTTGTTTAGCACATTCAGAAATGTTTTGAACCTCACAATCTTCTGCACAGTTACATCTATTTTCCCAATCTTCACAAACATCATTACCACAATCAGAACAAATTGAACCATATCCTACAATCATAAAAATTTCTTCACATGTTTTTTCATCATCATAAAATACGTCCCCTATTTCTTCTAAACCTTCACAACATTCTCCAAGTGTTTCTCCTGTGCTTTCGTCAAAAGCAAGTTCTCCTGATTGAACACATTCATCAATATCTCCACCATTACCTCCATTTATTTTTTCGTCAATTTCTTTAATAAAAAGCCTAACATCTTCATTATCAATTCCTCTCAATTTAATTCTTAAATCATAATAGCCATCTTCATCAAGGTCAACATTTTTAGTCTCTCCAATCAATAAATCTAATCTTATTATTTTACTTCTTATAATTATGCTAACTGAATTTTCATCAACAGAATCAATAAGAATCTTATGTTCATCACCATCAATTTCAAAATTAATATCTTTTGATTTATCCAGTTCAACTGTTTTTCCTATAGAAAGTTGGTTTTCATTAAGTTCAATATCTTGTGAAGAACCATTAGAATTGTTAGAATATATGACTATTCCAATAATAAGTCCAATCAATAAGACCACTCCTAAAATAATTAATACAACTGCTAACGTTCCTCCTCTCTTTTTCATCTTATGATAATAAGAAAAAACTATTATAAAAAGCTATCGTAAATTAATATTAATAATATTTTTGTTTAAAAAAAGAAAAAATAGTTAATATAAAATACATAAAATTAAAAATTCAAAGTATCGACGATAAAATGTGTTAAAATTATGATATTTCTTACAAATTCTTATTACATCAAGTCAAACAATTTAAACTAGAATCTTTTTCTTTTAATATTAAATGATTTAGGCATTTAAATCGGTGAAGAAGAAGCACAAAGTAGAGGTTTTACTTTTTCTCCCTCTACTACACTCCATGCCATGGTGGTGACCTCAAAAAGAAAAAGTTTTCTTCACCTTAGAATATATCTTCAAGTGGTTTAAAATATTTGAGATAACATTTTTTACAATATCCATGACTTAAATACTTTATCCAATCCTTATCTTTATCAGACATGTCTTTCTTACAACGAGTACAAGCTTTCTGTTTAGTATATTTCTTTTTATGAGAGGCATCTACTTCTCGTTGTAACTTCTTTATTTTCTTTTTATGTTTAGTTTGTTCTTTATTCTTCATCTTGTTTCTCCTTAGCTTCTTCTTCTTTATTTCTCTTCCAAAACAGCTTAACATAACCTCTCATTAGTTCTTTAATCGCTGGTCCAAATCTATTCTTACCTATGATAACTGCTCGTGTAAAAATAGGTGATTGTTCGCCATGATTGATGGCTGTGTTAAAGTCATTAATTGTTTCTATGAAATCGTCATTGTAATAAACTGTGAATCTATTTCCTTTAATCTTCCGAAGTCCTGTTACACGTTGTTTTGTTTTTTCCGTCGCCATTTTATTTATTAGGTACCCTTACTTAATATAAAAAGGTTGACTTGGTTTAGATATCTAAACAAAATTTTAATCGATATCTAAACATTTCTATTCCTTAGCTATTCTATATATCAATTAAACTTAACTTTTAGGAACGATACTCTCTCAACTGGCTCACACACATCTATATAATAATAACGCACACCACACTAAGTAAATAACACACGCGATATTTTAAGTTAAATTTTAACGTTTTATATCACAAGTTGTCGCTATCTTTAGTATTCATTTAGTTATGTCGTGTCTTCGTGAAATTTTTGACCCAACCCAACAGAAAACTTTTGACATCGTTTATATTAAAGATATCAAAACGCTATCTAAAACATCTCCTAGTGAATACTATTTGACATCTTTAATTCATCTTTCTCGTTTCCACTATGTTTAATCATTTTCAATTTTGTAAAAAAAATAAGATTGGTGACCTAATCAATAAAATTAAGCTCCTTAAGTTTTTCAAGTGAAACCTTTCCTAAATAAAGGTCTATTAATACATCTAATTCCACAAACGTTTTGTTGGCTAACTTAACAACGGGCTCACTATAATGTTGTCTGATAGGTTCTAATAATGAACCGCACAGATATGCATACATATCTCTCAACTCTCTACTTATTTCTTGCATCATTTCACCACTCATTTCTTAGTCATGTAAATCTTTCCACCTTCTTTCTTAAACTTAAGATTAAAGACTTTCACTAACTTTCGTTTAAACGCACGTCCTCCGTAATCAGTTCTACCAAATAATTCTTTCTTTAAATCAC
>JABIDS010000024.1 GCA_018651605.1 archaeon
AGATAATATTTAATGCCTTTAGTTTAATAATAATAATAATAATAATAATAATAATAATAATAATAATAATAATAATAATAATAATAATAATCCCTTATTCTTTGTTATTTTTTTGTAAAATATTAAATGAGATACTTGTGAAAATAGTTATCTTTTAAAAGCATGATTTCCTAATTTTGTAATGAAAGTCGGAGTTTTATTTAGTGGCGGGAAAGATAGTTGTTATGCAGCGTATTTGGCTGAGAAATCTGGGAAAGAGTTAGCTTGTCTGATAAATATTGTTTCTGAGAATAAGGAGAGTTATATGTTTCATACGCCTTCTGTTGAAAGGGTTAAGGAGCAGGCGAAGGTTATGGATATTGATTTGATTGTTGTTAAAAGTAAGGGAGTGAAAGAAAAAGAGTTGGAAGATTTGGAAAAGGCAATTGTTGAAGGTGTTGAGAAGCATGGAATTGAGGGAATTGTTACAGGTGCTGTTATGAGTGTTTATCAGGCTGAAAGGATTCAAAAAATTTGTGATAAGTTGGGTTTGGAATGTTTTAATCCTTTATGGAAACGAAATCAGATTGATATTTTAAATGAATTGATTAGGGAGAAGTTTGAAGTGATTATTGTGGGAGTTTTTGCATATCCTTTAGGGCAGGAATGGTTGGGGCGTAAAATTGATGAGAAATTTATTGAAGAAGTTATTGAATTGGAGAGAAAGTATGGGATTGCACCATCAGGAGAGGGGGGAGAATTTGAAAGTTTTGTTTTGAATTGCCCATTGTTTAGTAATGAATTGAAAGTTGAAGGGTTTGAGGATTTTGGCTCTAAAAATAGTTGGAGAAGGGATTTGGAGTTGGAATAGAAATGTTTAAATATCCATAGGTATCTATAAGTATTATGGAAGTTAGACAAATAAATCTTAAGTTACCTGAAAATCTTGTTGAGGCAGCTGAAAGTTACGTTCAAAATTTTGGGTTTAGAAATATTCAGGAATTAGCTGCAGAAAGTATTCGTGAGAAAATTTTTGAAAAGAATGAATTTGATGAAACTTTTAGTAAGCAAGAAATAAGATTAATTGATGGTTTGATTGAGGCTTCTGTGAAAAAAAAAGATTTTGTTTCTGAAGAAGAATTAAATCAATTACTTTTAGACACAGAATCTCAAAATGAGTTATAATATTAAATCTTTAAATTTTTTTAAGAAGCAAATTAAGAAATTAGATTCTAAATCTAGGAAGTTGATTTATGATAAGATTCAATTAATAAAACAAAACCCTTATAGGTATAAAAAAATTCATTCTAAAAAGTATTCTCGAGTTTTTAGGATAAGATTTAATATTTTTGGAAAAGAAGTTCGGCTGATTTATGTGATTATTGAACCAAATTTGGTTTTAGTTTGTCTTTTAGATAGAAAAAAGGATTATAAAGATTTAGAGAAGTATCTTTCAGGAATTAGTAAGGTTTAGTTGTAGGGTGAAAAACATTTGTTTTTCTCTTTTTTGTTGGGAATTTTATTTATTTTTTTAGTTGGGTGTTTTATTTTAGGATTTATTTGTCGTCGATGTTTTAGTTTGTTTCCCCCCACGAATTTTCTTATAGAAAATGTTTATAAATGAATTTTTCTTTGATTAATTGAAAAAGAGTGTTAGCATGGCTTATAAGAAATATCACTATAGAAATGGCAAGAGGTATGGACCTTATTATTATGAATCTTATAGAGATGAGAAAGGGATTGTTAGGAAGAAATATGTTGGAACTGTTGATCCTTCTAAATCTTCTTCAAAAAAAGATTTTAATAAAAATAAGGCTTCTAAAGTTTTGTCTAATTTTGTGGGTAGAAATGTTTTTTCAGGAATTAATACTCTAAAGTTTTTTAAGATTTTTCTTATTTTATTTCTTGGTTTGTTTTTATTAATTGGATTTGTTAATTTAGGTTCTAATGATGATGGTTTGTTTGAGATTTCTAATTCTATTTCTGGAAATGTTGTAAGTGTTTCTAGTTCTGTTAATCCTGTTTACAAATTAACTGGTTTTGCGGTTTCTGAATTTGCTGATGAGGAAGTTGTTTTGGAGAGTTTTGATAAAGAGATTGATTTGGAGATTAAGGAATCTCCGAAGTTGGGTGATGAAAAAGTTGGTAAGAATAAGAATGATAGGATGGAGTTTTTGTTGAGTGATAGTGGTTATGGTTCTAAGAATGTTAGATTGTATTTTGATTTGTTGAATTATTCTGAGTTTGTTGAAAGTGTTTCTTTGTCTGGAGATAGTGAAGCATTAGAAAGTGTTGAGGAATCAGGTTATGGTAGTTTGGAAAGTGGATATGGGTTTACTGGTTTTTTTGTTAAGTTGTTTAATAGTGTTATTAGTTTGACTGGAAGGGTTGTTGATGAGAGAGAAGAAGAGGTTGCGAATATTTCTGAAGTTAAAAAAATTGTTGAGGAGTTGAGTGAGGATGAGTTGGAGGTTGTTTCTGATGAGGCTGTTGTTGAGTTGGATGATGATGAGTTTGATGTTGTTGTTGAAGATAATGCTTCTGAAGTTGAGTATAAGTGGGGTTATAATGTTACATTGAAGGATTTGAATTTTATGGCTAAGATTGAGGTTAGTTCTGATGAAGGTGTTGTTGTTTATGATGAGAGTAGTTTGTTGATTGGTAGGAATTTGTTGTCGTTTGAAGATTTGGTTGAGGAAGGTTATAGTATTAGGTTTGATGTTCCTGAGTTGGGAATGGGTTTGGAGGAGGTTGAGGTTAAGGTTGAAGAGGAGGTTGAGGTTGTTGTGAATGAGAGTTTAGAGGAGGAGGTTGAAGTTAATGAGAGTTTAGAGGAGGAGGTTGAAGTTAATGAGAGTGAGGTTGAGGTTGTTGAAGGTGGGGAGGTTGAAGTTAATGAGAGTGAAGTTGAAGAAGGGAATGTTTCTTTGGTGGATGAGGTTGTTGTGAATGAGAGTTTAGAGGAGGAGGTTGAGGTGGATGAGGTTGAGGTTGTTGTGAATGAGAGTGAGGTTGAAGAAGTTGAAGAAGAAGTTGAGAGTGGTTATGGGGTTGTTGAAGAGGGTTTGGTTTTAGGTTTTTTTGGGTTGATTGGAAGAGTTGTTGGGATTGATGGAGTGGTTGGAGTGGTTGTTGATGAAGGTGTTAGTGAGATTGTTGAGGAAGTTTTGAATGAGAGTTTGGAGAATGCAGAGGTTGAGGATTTGGAGTATGTGAATAAGGTTGTTGTTTATATTGAGAGGGATTTTGAAGGGAGTGGAGTTGAGGTTGGAGATGTTGTGTTTTTGGATCCGAGTTTGATTATTATTCCAATTAGTGATGCAGAGCATTTGGATGTTAATAGGAATTTTGTGAGTAATATTTATGAAGAAGTTAGTGAGCAGGATGGGAATTGGAGTGAAATTATTGGTGAGGGAGAATTTGTTCGTGCAACTTTTGAACAAGTTTTGGATTTTTCAAAAGATGTGAGTGTTTATGCAAGGATTGTGAATTGGAGTAATGAATCTAATATGTCTGCGAATGTAGAGGTTTATTTAGGAAATGGCAATGAAAGTATTGCAGTTATTGAAAATATTAGTAGTGAAGGAATGTATAGATCGTATTTGGATGGATCAAGCGGGGTTGGTTTAGGGAATTTGAGTGCAAGTGTTTTTGATTTGAAAGTTGTTGGAGGAGATGTTGAGTTTGATTGGATTGTTGATCCAACAGAAGCAAATACAACTTGTGATGAAGGAGATAATTTAACTACATGTAATATTACCTCTGCGCATAATATTGATGATGGAAGTGTTTTGAATTATAATAATGTGATTATTAAGAATGGTGGAAGTTTGTTGAATAATACTGCGAATTGTACTAATGCAACTGGGTTTAGTAATCATGGTTGTGGTTTTAGTTTGGCTTTGACTGGAAATTTGACAATTGAAAGTGGGGGAAATATTACTGTTGGGAATTTGTCGATTAGTGCGGAGGGTGTGGATGTGCAAAGTGGTGGTTTGGTGAGTGTGGATGGGTTGGGGTGGATGAGTGCGAATGGCCTTGGTGCAGGAGATAGTGCTGAGTATTATTCAGGTGGTGGAAGTTATGGAGGGGTAGGAGGATTAGCAAGATATGCTAATGATGGACCAGATATTTATGGAAATGCAAGTGCTCCTGTTGATTTTGGAAGTGGAGGTGGGGATGATACTGATTTTGGTGATGGTGGAGGTTTTGGAGGAGGAATTATTTTTATAAATGTAACTAATAATTTTACAATAGATGGAAATATTTCTTCAAATGGAGGTCCTACTACTCGTTCAGATTCTGGAGCAGGTTCTGGAGGTAGTATTTGGATAATCTCTGATTCATTTAATGGTGGAGGATATTTGGATGCTAGTGGGGGCGAGGTTTCAGATGGTTCCTGTGGTGATGGCTCTGGTGGAAGGATAAGGACAACTTATGATAGTAATAATTTTAATGGGATTATATCTTTAATAGGTGGAAGGGGTGCGACTTTAAGTTCTGCAGGTGGATTTCCACATCCAGGAACTTATTCATTTCCTGATGGGAACAATCTTACTGTAAAAGGAGATATGGCTCTTGCTCCTGGAAATTATTCTATACCTTATTTAAATGTAACAAGTGGATTTACTCTTGATTGTCAGGCAGTAAATACTTCAGATAGTGAGGGATATGGGGCAATGATTAATTCAGTAGATATGTATATTGAATCTAATGCTATTATTTCTTCAGACCATCATGGATTTAAAAGCAATAATGGTCCTGGAGCAGGACTTCCAGGAATTACGGGGGATGGAGGAAGTTATGGAGGCTTTGGAGGAGATGTTTCAAATATTTCTAAAATCTATGGTTCTTTTACATGGCCAATATCTTTGGGAAGTGCAGGAGGGGAAGATAATAATCCAACTCCTAGGAATAATGGTGGTGCTGGGGGAGGAATGGTGAGACTTAATGTTTCAAATAATTTAATTTTAGATGGAAATATAACTTCTTTTGGACGACAAGCAGGATCAAGTGCTGGAGCAGGTTCTGGAGGGAGTATATTAATTGTTGCTAATAATATTTCTGGAGAGGGAAATATTATGGCTAATGGTGGCCCAAGTAATGCTCCGTCTATTAATGGAGCTGCAGAAGGTGGAGGAGGGAGAGTAGCTTTACATGTTGATGTAATTAATTTGTTAGGTTTAGTAGAAGCTTTACCAGGACCAGGTGATGATGAGGATGGTTCTGCTGGAACAATTTACATAAATGCTAGTTCTAGTTTAACCTCTATTGGAAACATAACTGCAACAGGTTATAATGGGACTACTGCGATGATTAATTTAACTTCTTCTTCAATGACTTTGAGTGGAGTTTATAATGCAACCTCAACTGTCGCACCCAACGGAACAATAACTTTGGCTTCTTTTTCAGGAGATGATTGTTTAATGAGTTTGACAATTGATGAAGCTACTTTTGATCCTGATTATATTAATGGAAGTGTTTGTTCAATTTGTGATGAAGGAGATATGGCGACGACTTGTAATATTACTGGTGTTCATAATTTGGATGATGGTGTGAGATTCAGGGCAAATAATTTGATAATTAAGAATGGAGGTAGTTTGTTGAATAATACTGCGAATTGTTTAGGGACAAGTCATGGTTGTGGGTTTGGTTTGGTGTTGAGTGGGAATTTGACAATCGAATCAGGAGGAGATATAACTGCAGGTAATGTTTCTATAACTGCAGAAAATGTTGATGTGCAGAGTGGTGGGAAGATTGTGACTGGTGGGTTGGGGTGGAAGGCGAAGAATGGACCTTGTCCTGGTGCAACTAGTTCAACTAAAGGTGGTGGTGGGGGTTATGGTGGAAAAGGTGGAACCTCAACAGTATCAAAACTTGGATGTTCTGTACCTTATGGGAATGCAAGTGCTCCTGTTAATTTTGGTAGTGGGGGGGGATATACTGGAGGTCCTGGAGGTGGGATTATTTTTATAAATGCTACAAATAATGTTACTATTAATGGTAATCTGAATTCTTCTGGAAGTAGTGGTGGAGTTAGTGCTTCTGGAGGAGGTGCAGGAGGAAGTATTTGGATTATATCTAGCAATTTTTCAGGTTTAGGAACATTAAATGCTATAGGAGGTAATTCGTATTATTATAGTGGATATCATGGTGGAGGGGGAAGTGGTGGAAGAATTGCAGTCTCCCAGGATGAATCTTATTTTAATGGGGGTATTCTCTTAGCAGGAGGTAATGGGGTTAGTAATGGGTTTGCAGGAACATATTCTTTCCCAGAGGGTAATAATTTAACTGTTAATAGTGATATGGCATTAGCTCCTGGGAATTATACTATTCCTTATCTTAATGTTACTAATAGTGCAACTTTGGAAGTTCAAGGAGATAATTCTACAACCAATGGTTTTGGAGTAGTGATAACTGGTGTAAATGTTAATATTGATGAGGGTTCAACAATTTCTGGAAATTCATTAGGATTTCTCCCTTATCGAGGTCCAGGTAAAGGTGGTGGAACTAGTACTAAAGGTGGGGGAGCAAGCCATGGAGGTTATGGGGGAAATCATTCTTCTGGAGGTGGAGGGAATATGGTTCCTTATGGGTCTGAAAAATATCCTATTGAACTAGGTAGTGGTGGTGGATATAGTGGCTTGCAAGGAACTGCAGGTGGAGGGGCAATAGAGTTAAATATGTCTGGGAATATTACCATAGATGGAGAGATAACTGTTGATGGGCAGAAAGTAGATGTTAGTGATTCTGGTGGTGGAGGAAGTGCTGGAAGTATATTATTAATTGCAGATTTAATTAATGGGTTAGGAAATTTAACTGCAACTGGAGGTAAGGGATATTATTATAGTGGATATTATGGTGGGGGGGGAGGTGGGGGAAGAATCGCATTGCATGCAAATACAATTAATTTAAATTCTATTAATAATATTGGGGGCTATGGTTATATACAAGGTTCAGCTGGAACAGTTTATATTAATGCTTCTTCATCTATAACTTCTAGTGGAAATATAACTGCAACAGGTTATACTGGGGCTACTGCGATGATTAATTTAACTTCTTCTTCAATGACTTTGAGTGGAGTTTATGATGCAACCTCCACTGTCGCACCCAATGGAACAATAACTTTAACTCCTGTTGGCGGATGTATTGGTTATGATGTCAGAGATGGGACATTTCTTCCAGATCTGATTAATGTTAATCCTAATTGTAATTTGTGTGATGAAGGAGATATGTTGACGACTTGTAATATTACCACCACCCATAATATTGATGAGGATACTGAATATTATTTGAATAATGTTATTATTAAGAATGGAGGTAGTTTGGTGAATGATACTTCTAATTGTGTTGGTAATCATGGTTGTGGTTTTAGGTTGGTTTTGAGTGGGAATTTGACTGTTGAGGATGGTGGAACAATTAATGCTGGAAATGTTTCTATTGTTGCGGAGAGTGTGGATGTGCAGAGTGGTGGGACAATTAGTACTTATGGGTTGGGGTGGAGAGTAGACCAGGGTCCTGGAACAAGTGATGATGGTGGAAGTTATGGAGGGTTTTGTGCACATTCTAATTGTGGTTGGAATCGTATTTATGGAAATGCAAGTGCTCCTGTTGATTTTGGTAGTGGTGGGGGGAGTACTAGTGGGGGAGGAGTTATTTTTATTAATGCAACAAATGATTTAATTATAATGGGTAATATTGCTTCAAATGGGGCAACAGGATATTATGGTGGTGGTTCTGGAGGTAGTGTTTGGTTGATTAGTAATAATGTTTCTGGAAATGGGACTATTAATGCAAGAGGTGGGGAAGGAACTTATGGTGAAAGAGATGCTGGAGGAGGTAGAATTAGAAATACTTTTAATATTGATAATTTTAATGGAATTATTTCATTGAAATCTGGAGATGATAGTGGTGGGACTTCTGGAACTTATAGTTTTCCTGATGGAAATAATTTAACTGTTAAGGGAGATATGGCTTTGGCTGGTGGAAATTATAGTATTCCTTATTTGAATATTACTAATAATGCTCAATTAGAATTTCAGGCGGTTAATGCGTATGCAAGTGATAATGGTGCAGGAGTTATAATAAATAGTGTTAATGTTTTCTTAGATTCTGGTGCATCTATGTATGGAACAGGATTAGGTTTTCATGAACAGGAAGGTCCTGGTTACAAATCTAATTCAGGAGGTTCTCATGGTGGTATTGGGGGAGGTTCAACAATTGCATATATTTATGGTTCTGAAACTCAACCTTTATCTTTGGGAAGTGGTGGAACTAGTGTACGTTCAGCAGCTCAAGGAGGCAGTGCTCTTTTTTTAAATGTTACAGGCAATGTTACTTTATTGGGAGATATTTCTAGTAGGGGGCGTTATGGATATAGTGGTGGTGGGGCTGGTGGAAGTATTTATGTTGTTTCAGATGTTTTAAATATTTCTGAAGATTCTTTACTTCGAGTTAATGGGGGAAGTGGGGATAGTCAAGAACCTGGTGCTGGAGGAAGAATTGCATTGTATGCGAATACATTGATTTCTTCAGGGGCGATTGAAAACAATGGGGCAACTGTAGGAGGTGGAGTAGATGGTTCTGCAGGAACAATTTATATTAATGCTTCTTCGTCTATAACTTCTAGTGGAAATATAACGGCAACAGGTTATACTGGAACAACTGCTTGGATTAATATTAGTTCACCTTATATGAATCTTTCTGGTAATTACGATGCTACTGCATCTATTACTCAAAATGGAACATTTACTATGAATTACACAGATTGTTCGAGTGTTTTGAGTGGGAGTTTTTCTCCTGATTTTGTTAAAGCTAGTGGATGTGTTGATTGTTCTGGAAATTATAATGTTAATTTTGATTATCCTTTGAATAATAGTTATTTTAATTCTTCTTCTGTGGAGTTTAATGTTTCAACTAATTTATATTCTAATTCTTGTAGTGTTTCAATTAATGGGGCTGCTAATCAAAGTATGAGTGTAAATGCTTCTAATAATGGATTTAATTATACTAATTCTAGTATTGATGATGGATTTTATAATGCAAGTGCTTTTTGTGAAAATACTTTTGGAGATATAAAAAGCGGGTTTGTAGAATTTGTTATTGATAGTGTTTTTCCTTCTGTTGAGTTTGGTGCAGGTGTTTTGAGTAATGGTTCTCAGACTCCTTTTAGTTGGGTTTTTATGAATGTTTCATCTATTGATGCAACAAGTAATGTTAGTGTGTTTATTGATTATGATGATAGTTTGGTTTCTTGGTGGAGAATGGATGATTTGAATGGTTCAGGGGATTTGGTGGATTACATGGGAAAAAATAATGGGAGTGTTTTTGGTGATGCTAGTCAGATTGTTAATGGTAAATTTGGAAAGGCGATGGAGTTTGATGGTGATAATGATTATGTTGAGATGAGTGTTAGCGAAGATAAAACTTCAATTTCAATATGGTTTAGAAATTCAACTTCATTATTATGGGATCATGTTGTTTTTAATGGTAGTAATTATTTTGTTAATGGAGTTATAGGGGTGTTGGGAGAATATCCTTTGAATATTAGTGGAAATAATTTTAAAATTGGTGTTAATGGTTCAAATGATTTCAATGGTTCAATTGATGATGTTATGATTTTCAATAGGTCATTGAATGATTGGGAAATTGCAGGACTTTATGCAAACCAATCAACTAAGTATGTTAGTGGAAATTATACTAATATGGGTGCAGTATGGCATAGTTTTAAGGGGTATAGTCAGGATTATGCTGGAAATGTGAATACAACTTCTGAAATTCTTTGGATACAAAATCTTGTTAATACTAATTTGATTGTTTATGATTTGGAAGATGATGATGAGGATTATTCTGGATGGTTTGCAAGTGAAGATGAACCTTTACCAAAAGTAATGACTTGGTTTTTTGCTAATTATAGTTCTGTAGTGGATGGTTCATTAATTACTGGAAGCATTTGTAATATTAGTTTTGAAGGAGGAAGCGAGAATGGAGATTGGTCTAATATGAGTTATAATAGTAGTGCCTTGATTTATTATTACAACCGAACTTTTGATTATCCTGGAAATTATTCTTATAATGTGAGTTGTGATAATAGTGGTTATGAAGTTCAATCAAATGAAAGTGTTGAAGGAGATGTTAGGATTAGAATTTCATTATTTAATCAGAGTAGTCTTGGTTTGAATAATGATTTGATTTGGGTTAATTATAATGAGGATATTAATCTAAGTGTGAATTTGAGTTCTGATATTGATGTAAGTAATAGTGGTTATAATGTTAGTAATGTTTGGGTGCAAATTGATAAGCCGGATTCAAGTAGTGTTAATGTTAGTTTGAGTGGTTTGGATGGGGATGGGGCAGATGGAGAAATTTGGAATGCGAGTTTTGTTAATCCTGGTTTGATTGGAAATTATATTGTAACTTATTTTGCTAATTTGACAAATGGATTTGAAATGGTTCGAAGTGTTGAAAGTAATTTTAGTGTGCAAAATACTTCTATTGGAATTGTTCCGGAGAGCCTTGTTGTGAATACAACTGATTCTATTAATGTTTGGGGATGGATAAATAGAAGTAATTCTTCAGATAGTTGGGGAATTGGAAATAATTTGTTTTTGATTAAGATAAATAATGTTAGTGTTTCAAGTGATGTTTATAATGATAGTAATTTTAGTGGAAGTTGGAGTGGAATTAATGTTTCAAATGTTGTTCAATTGAATTTAAGTTCTGCTAGTAATGTTGAAGGTTATTATGATGATTTTACAAGCCAAAAATATTTGGAAGATAATGTTTCTAGTTATAATGTTGGCTATGATGAAATTAGGGATGCAGTGTTTTCTTATAATCACATGACAGGTATTGGGAACATAACTTATAAATTTTCAAGTGTTACTCAATTTTATAATATGAGTATTTATGTTGGGACTATTACAAGTTCGGATGATTCTGGAGGGAATACAAGTATTTGGTATAGTTATGATAATGTTAGTTGGAATAATCTTTATTCTAGTATTAGTTTGGGTGCTTTGATGGGAGGGAATGTTCCTGTTAAGAATAATGATAGTATTTATTTGATGATACAATCCGACACTAATTCTGGTTCTAATGAAAATCCTGTTGTAAATTTAAGTATTAATTATAGTAATTATGATTATGATAATATTGGTAACTTTGTTTCAGATGGGGTTAATTTGTCTGATGTAACTTATACTGTTTTTAGTTGGGCAGAGAGTTTGAATGGAGGAGATATTAATGTTCAGATTAGGGGAAGTGATAATGGAACGAGTTGGGATGGATGGAGTAGTAATTATACAAATCCTTTAACAAATGATATTTCTAGTTTTAATAAAGATTTTATTCAATATAGGGCTTGGTTGGAAACATCTAATGTAAGTAGGACGCCTGTTTTGTCTGAGATTAATATTAGTTATTTTAATGCGATAACTAATTCAACAGGAGGTTATAATTATAATATTACTATACCTACAGATACTTTAGGTGTTCAAGCTTTAGAGGTTTCTGTTAATAATAATCCTCTAAGTGGAATTGTTGGATCAAATAATACTAATCTTACTGTCTGGGCAAGAACAAATGTTAGTTATTATATTGAAAAGAATTATTCTAGTTCTGAGAGTAATTATTCTGTGCATGTTAATTTTACTCGAACAGATACTGGAGATTTGGTTTATGGAGATATTAATATTAGTATTGGAAATGGAAGTTCTTGGAGTTCTTTATGTTCAGGGGTTTCACAATGCATTGCATCATGGTTAGTGCCTAATGATTTGACTTATGGAAATTATACAATTAATATAACTGGTTCAAATGTATCTGCATATTATATTAATTCTTCAAATAGTTTTGGGGATTGGTTAGAAGAGAAAAATACAACTGGTGCAATGTATGCTGCGAATAAAACTTTGGCTGATTTTTCAGCTGGAACTGATTATAGCTTTTTGTGGAATGTTTCAATTAATAATAGTGGTAATGCTTCTATATTAAATCCTTATGTTTATTCTGTAACTCCTCCAACTTCTACTTCTGTTGAAGCTATTGAATATACTTCATGTAATCGGATTTTTCCAAATGAAAGTTGTAATGTTTTGATGAATATTACTTTAGAGGGAGGGGCAAGTAGTGGAAATCATAGGATTTCTTTGAGGACTAATTGGACTAATAATGATGGAAATATTGGGCCTGCAGAGGGTGGTAATTATATTGCTTATCCAGATATGTATGTTATTATTTCTTTGAATTCTAGTCTAAATATAAATCAGACAACAATTAATTTAAGTGCAGAGCATGGAGTTACTAATGATTCTAAGTTTTTAGTTGAGTCTGTTGGAACTGATGTTGTTTCTGAGATTAATATAAGCTTTAGCGAGGGAAATATTAGTGATGGTAACAATATTTCTGGTTCTTGGATTAGTATAAATCCTTCAAGTCCAAATGATCTTGCTGCTGGAAACAATGTTGAAATTTCATTGAATGTAAGTGTTCCATTACAAACTGCACCTGGAAATTATTCAGGAGTTGTTAATATTAATTCATCTAATGGTGGAGATAAATCTCTGAATTTGTTTTTGACTATTCCTACCAATGCTTCTTGGTATTTTAGTCCTATTACAAATGATAGTTATAATTATTCTTATCCATTGAATACTGCCGGAGGGGTTGGAAATTATACAATTAATAATACTGGAAATGTTAATTTGACTCTTGTTGTTGCTTATTCTCCTGTGGGAACAACTGATTATACTGCATTTGGAAGTGATTTGTTTGCAGAAAATAATGATGTTTCAGGTTTGTTAACTAATCCTACTACTGCAAATATTAGTAAGGGAAGTAGTTTGATTGTTCCTATTTATCATAAAGGATATTCTAGTGAGGTTGATGATGTTGGAATTTCTATTTTGTTTAGCAATGCTTCTGCAGTTCCAAGTTCTGATGGAGTTAGAGATAGATTTTATATTTATGAGGCTGCTCCGGAAATTAGTGGGATGTGGTTTGAATTGGATGGTGTTTATGGGAATAAGGCAGAAGTGAATAAGAATGTCACAATTAAATTAAGGGCAACTGATGATGTTAGTTTAAATGATAGTAGGACAACTATTAATGTAACTTATGGGGGAACTACAGATGTTTTGAATGCAACTAGTTTGAGATTAACTGGTGGAGAATATGATGGTTGGACAATTATTAATTTTACAGGTAATTTCACACCTTCAGTTTCTGGAATACATTATGTTGTTGCTACAGTTTATGACCAAACTGATAAAATGAATATTTCCTCTACTTTTAATTTTACTTCTTATGCTACTACAAGTGTCCAATTAAGTCAAAATATTTCAAGTTATAATGTTACTGATGTTAATTTAGATAGCTCTCAAGTTTTCCATGTTAATTATACTTTGAATAATACTGGATTTGCTTATGCTTATGACCCAAATATTACTTTTAGTAAAAATGATAGTTATATTAATATTAACCCTGTTAATTATTCCTTTGGAAATATGTCTAATGGAAGTAAGAGTAGTTATGTTTTTGAAATTAATGTAAGTGCTTTAACTCCTTCTGGGACTTATAATATTACTACAACCTCTTTGTGGAGAAATCCTGATAATAGCATTGGGAGTGATTCTGAAATTTTGAGTGTTATTGTTGCTTCCAATAAATCGTTTAATTATTATCCTAGCACATTAAATATGAGTGTTTCTAGTAATGGTCAAAATTCTACTGTTCTAATTATTAATAATACTGGTAATGATGTTTTAACATTTATGGATTTAGATTGTTATACTGTTAGTTTATGTAATGACTTTACTTTTTTAGCTAATGAATCTAATTTTAATATTTCTGCTAATAGTTCTAAATCTGTGAATATAACTTTGATTGCTCCACAGGGTTTGACTGGCGGAGTTTATGTTGGAACAATTAATGTAAGTGGAACAGATATTACAGACACAGTGAATATTCAATCTACAGTTCCTGAAACTTATACTTGGAGTGCTAGTCCTTTATTGATAAATAAAACTAAAGGAACCTCACAGATTGGTATTTTACAAGTAGTTCAAATACAAAATACTGGAAATATGATTTTGCAATTTAATCTATCTAGTACAAATAATTCAATTTTGCAACCTAATGTGAGTTCAATTATTGTTCCTGTTTCGAGCAATGGAAGTTTTAATATAAATTATACTGCTCCTTCATCTGAGGGAAGTTATTTTGAAAAAATTAAAATTACTAATGCTAGTTATAATCCTGTTGAATTAAATGTGAGTGTTAATTTGACTGTTACTAGAATTAATATAACTATTTTGAGTCCTACTAGTGCAAATAACATTAGTAATATTAGTTTTGGTGATTTAATTAGTGTAAATATTAATGCTACTTATGGTGAAGAAATAATTACAAATAGTTCTGTTTGGAATGTGAGCATTGGAGGAAGTGAGTGTTTGAATACTAGTTATAATTATAGTGCTGTTTTGGGTTATTGGAATCTTAGTTGTAATGCTCCTTCTTTGGATGATGCAATTACCTATAATTTGACAGCTACGATATCACATAGTAGTTATGGAGAGACAAGTCAAATCTCCCCTAGTTCGATTATTTATAGAGATAATAGCCCTCCGTCTTTTAATATTACTCGTAATCATGTAGATCTTGGAGGGAATATTGATTTAAGTGTAAATGTGACAGATAATGGGGATGTGGATATTGTTTGGTTTGAATTAATTTATCCTAATGGAAGTGTTTATAATTGGACAAATGATACTGCCACAAATATGTCTTTGTCTGGAATAAATTATGTGTTTACTGGTTTGACTTTAAATGATGCGGGAGAATATTTGGTTAATTATTCTGCGAACGATAGTATGGGGAACTTTAATTCAAGTCTTGATTGGTTTGAAGTTAATGATAAGTATAACTGGTTTTTTAGATTACTTAATTATGATAATGATGCAATTAGCGATGTTAATGTGAGTTTGTATAGGCCTAGTTCAATTTATTTAATGAACAATGTTACTAATGCAAGTGGTGATGTGGTTTTGAATGTTAATAAGAGGAATTATGATTTACATGCTGAAATTTCTAAAGATAAAGTTATTGTTAGGAATGTTAATTTTACAAATTTGACTGAGAATAATATTAGTTTTAATTTGCATAGAATGATTGTTGATGAATTGGTTGAAGGTGTTGCGTTGCATAAGGTTTTCCAAGGGTTTGCTTCTAACTCAAGCAATTTGACAAATGATGTTTCAGCAGTATTTAATTATTCTGGATTGTCTTATGATAATTCTAATGAATTGGAAATTGTGAAGTGTGAAAATTGGAATTATAGTGAAAGAGTTTGTGAAGGTAGTTGGAGTGATTTAGATTCTTCAATTGATAAGGATTTATTAGAGGTTACTGGAAATTCAAGTGGTTTTAGCGCCTACTTTTTATCTGAGAATAAATGTGGTAATGGATTATGTGAGGGAACTTATGGAGAGACAACTTCAACTTGCTCTGCAGATTGTAGTGCGAGTACAGGAGGTACAACTACTATTATTTCTGGGGGAGGTGGTGGAGGTGGTGGAGGTTTAAGATCTGGAGATTTAGCAAGAATAGAGGAAATGGTTAAAAGTTTTTTGAATATAGGAGGAATTAAGTTAGAAACAACTTCAATCTATAAAGAATTGTTTGCAGGAGATAGTGCCACATTTAGAATTAAATTAAGAAATACTTTAACTATTGAAAAGACTATTGTTTTGTCTACTGCTGGAGATATAATTCCTTTATTGTTTTTTGAATCAAGTGTAATAACTTTAGCTCCTAAGGAGGAGAGAGATGTTTTGATTAAGGTTGTTGCCCCTAGGACTGCTGAGCCTGGGAATTATGATGGTGATTTGATTTTGAATTCTGGCGAAGAAGAAGGTTCAATTCCTGTTACTGTTAGAATTTTAGTTCCTGAGGGGAAATTATTAGATGTTAAAATACAACCTTTAACTCAGAGAGTTGCTCCTGGAGAAACCTTGAGATTACAGACAGATATATTAAATCTTGGAAAAACTAAATTGGTTGATGTTCAGTTTGATTTGCAATTGTTGGATGTAGAAACCGGAGAGATTATTACTCGGACTGAAGAGGCTTTTGCAGTTGAAACAAGTATTAGCACTATTAAGAATTTGACTATTCCTGACGATACAAAAACTGGAAGGTATATGATTAAAGCAACTGCTTATTATTCTAATATTGAGCAAAGTATGCAGGCGAGTTCTATTGCTTATGTTCGTGTAGATTATTCTCTTTTTGCTAAGAAGATATTTGGAATTCCTTTTTGGACTTATTTCCTTGTGTTTTTAATTATTGGTTTGTTGGTAGGGGCTTGGTTCTATATTAAATGGTTGCAGTTTAGAAAGAAAAGATTTAAAACAAAAGTTGATGCAGGCAAACTTCCTAAGGCTAGTGTGCATTCGGGATTTGTTGGAAAAGTTGCAGAAACAGGAATAAGGGCATTTCTGGATATGAATAAATTACAAACTCATACTCTTGTTGCAGGTTCAACTGGTAGTGGAAAAACCGTTGCTGCTCAAGGAATAATTGAGGAAGCTTTGTTACATAAGAAAGGAGTTATTATATTTGATCCAACTGCTCAATGGACTGGATTTTTGAGAAAGAACCAAGATAAAGTTATGCTTAAAAGATATAAATATTTTGATATGAAGAAAACAGATATTAAGGCGTTTAATGGAAGTATTAAAACTATTAGTGATCCTTATGAATTGATAAATATGAAGAAGTATTTGAATAGGCCTGGAGAGATTACGATATTTAATGTGAGTCACTTGACTCCTAAACAGATTGATGTGGTTGTTGCTAGTACAATTGAGCAAGTGTTTAAATCAGAGCCTACGGAGTCTGCAGTTTTGAAGACGTTGATAGTTTATGATGAGGTTCATAGATTGTTGCCTAAGTTTGGTGGAAGTGGTCAAGGATTTATTCAATTAGAGAGAGGGGCAAGAGAGTTTAGAAAATGGGGTATTGGATTGGTTTTGATTTCACAAGTTTTGAGTGACTTTGTTGGAGAGGTTAAGGCAAATATTGGAACTGAAATACAAATGGGAACAAGGTATGAGGGAGATTTAGAGAGAGTAAGTATGAAATATGGTGAAGATGTTTTGAAATCAGTTGTTAAAGAACCAGTTGGAACTGGAATGGTTACAAACGCAGAATATAATTCAGGAAGACCATATTTTGTTTCATTTAGACCTTTGATGCATAGTACTAAGAGATTGTCAAAAGCAGAATTGAAGAGTTATGAGAAATATTTCCAAGAAACAGAGGATTTGGATCATCAATCTTTTATGTTGAAAAAATTAGGGGTTGATACTCTTGATTTGAAATTAGAGTTGAAACTTGCAAAGCAAAAAATTAGGTCTGGGCAGTTTAGAATGGCTGAAATGTATTTGGAATCTCTAAGGCCTAGGTTTGAGGAAAATTGGAAGAGCTTAGGTAAGAAACCAATGCATTTGGTTAGAAAGAAAATCCGTAGAGAAGTTGTTTCCGAAGGAATTTTGAAGGCAAAAGCTGCTAGAAAAAAGTATGTTGCAAAAAATCCTAAAAAGATTCAATCTTTTGAAAGCGAAATACTTAGTTTAAAGAAATTAATTGAGGAACAAAAGAGAAAGGGGAAACAGACTTCTAAAATTGAAATGAAGTTTGAGGATTTGAAAAAGAGACTTAAACCTTACAAAGGAAAGGTTCCTGCTAATGATGCGGCAGGTTTGAAGATGGAAGTTGAAGAGTTGAAAAAATTAATTAAGGGATTGTGAGTTGTTTATTTGATGTTTAAATTTGAATAAAAAACTCTTTATTGAGGATGTAATTGCTTGTTATTTTTATTATATTTTTTAAATAAATTTAAAAACAATAGAAACCTTTATATTTTAAGATGTTTGATTTTTTAAAAAAAGATAGTGGTGATGCACCTCCTGATGTTGGGCAAGAAGATGCGTTTGATGCAATCCAGGAAAAGAAAAAACCTGCCTTGAAAAAGGTAAAGGGCTCTACTAAGAAGAAGGTTAAAAAAACTAAAAAAATTTCTAAACCTGTAATTAGAACTAAGAAAGATTTAGAAGTTTCAGATATTGAAGCTGGAAAAATTTCTAAAGTTTCTGTTAGGGGCGCCGTAGGGGGAGTTAGTAAGGTTGAAGTAGATAGACTTAATGCAAGAGTTGAAGCATTGCAATCTTTGCTTAAGGGATTTAATGAAAGATTTTCTGTTGTTGGACAACAAATTGGTGAAGTGAGGGCAATGAATCTTGCTACAGAAAAAGCTATGTCTCGATCTAATTTGGAATCTGCTAAGGCTTCAGATATTGTTAAAGAAGTAAAACCAGATAAATTAAGATTGGATTATCAGAAATTGGATATGAAAATGGCAACTCTTTCAGAAAAAATAATGGCAAATAATCAATATGCAAAAACAGTTATGAATGAAGTTAAAGGTTTGAGGCATAAGGCTGGAGTTTTTCTTGGAACTGATGCATTGTTGCAATTGAATGATGATGTTAAAAAGGATTTAATTGAATTGCAAAAATTAAGTTCTAGAGTTAGGATGAATGCAGATAAATCTGAGCAATTGTTTGTTGAATCGAGAAAAGGGTTTGCAGATAGTCAAAAATTAGGTGCAATGGTTACGAATCTGGATAGTTTTGCTTCAGATTTAAAAGAAGAAATAGATAAATTAAAATTAGATCATAGTCAAATTATAAAGCAAAAAGATTTTGGAACTTTTCAGAAAAATGTTAACAATAAATTTTTGGGCATGGATACTAATGTAGAAGAAGTTGAGAGAGTTAAAGATGAAAATGAAAGATTAAGTAGAGTTATTGAAGATATTTTTTCAGTTGTTAAGAAAAATAAAAAGGATATTGGAAATCTTGGAATGAATATTGGGAAGAAGGGGATTAAAAAAGTGGATGATTATGATAATAAGCTTTTTAATTTGTTAGAAGTTATGGAGAAAATTGCAGGGGAAGTTAAGGAAATGAAAAGACAAAATTTGAAAAAAATTGGAGTTAAAGAAGATTCTAAAATTAATTCAAAAGTTAAATCTCTTGCTGTGAAAAAGGAAATTGTTAAACCAACTAAAATTGGTAAACCTTCAGAGGTGAGAAGTTTAGAGGAGATAAGGGAATCTGCTAAAATGTCTATTAAAAAAATAAAACCTTTGAAATCTACTGTTGCTAAGAAAATTGCTAAATCTCCGAAGAGAGTTAAATCTAAGAAAGTTTTTGGAAAAAATAAGGCTCAAAGAGAGGATACTGAAAATGAATTAAAGACTCAAATTGGAGATATTGAAAATGAATTAAAAGGTATGAAGGAAACTTTCAAGGTTCCAGGTGTTGAAAAAGTCTCTTCTGAAATAAATAAACTTGAAGAAGAAAATATTGTTGAAAATGAAAAGAAAAAAGTAGATAAAAATAAGCTTAAGAAGCGTAAATTAAGTAAAAAAGATAAATTGAATGCTACAAGAATTAGAAATCTTAAAAAGGCAAGAGCAGTGAAAAAGAAATTGAGAGAAGCTAAATCTAAAAAGAAGCGTAAATTAAGTAAAAAAGCTAAATCTAAAAAGAAATGAATTTATTTTAATTATTTAATTCTTCTTCTATTTTTTCTAATCTTTTTTTGAATAATCCTTTACTTGTTTTTTCCACGGCACCTGGAATTGTAGATGGAATTTGTCTAGATCTTATAAAATTTATTACATTAAATTTTTTGTAGAGCATATAAATTCCAAAAGATATAATTACAATTAGTATTATAAGTAATATTATTAATATCATAATCATAAGGTTTTCCATTATTTTTGAGCTGATTTGTTTTTTTATTGTTGGTTTTATTTTATCTAGGCAATCATCTGCTTTTTTAATATTGTCTTCAGCATTAATAAATTCTTCTTTTTCTATGTTTAATTCTAAGTTGTTTGTTATGTTTTCACAGATAGATAATTTTTCTAGTATTTTTTCTTCATCTATTTCTTCTTTTAGTCCTTTTATTTTATTTCTAATTCTTTCTAATTCTTTTAAGAAATAATCTCTCATGGTTAGAACTATTAATTTTCCTGGTTTTTGTTTTTCTATTTGATTTGTTTTTATTAGGTAGTTGAAGTCGTATTCTCCTAAGAAATTTCTTACTAAGAAACTTATTTGGAATTCTTTTATTTCTCCTGATTTTAGAGTGTTTATTTTTAATGGAGTTATTGTGTAGATGTTTTTATCAAGTCCTTCTAGGTCTAAGGTTATATTGGTTAGTTTTTCTTCACCTGTGTTCTCTATTTTAAGAATTATTGTTTTTTCTATGTTCTTTGTTAAATAGATTGGAGTTTCAATTGAAATTTCTAGGTCTGATTTTTCGGTTATATTTTCAGTAGTTGTTTTACTAGTGCCTCCTCCGCCACCGCCACCGCCTCCTCCTCCGCCTCCCGGAGGGGCAGGGCAAGCTCCGCAATCTGTAGAACAAGTTGAACATGTTTCAGTGCCATTGCAAACCGCGTCTCCACATGTTGAACCGTCTACGGTTGAAAATATTGAGTATGCTCCTGCTTTTTCTGAGAAGGATGGTCCATAATATCCTAAAAATGTTATTCTTACTTGTCCTATGTAAGTTGTTGTTGGAGCTGTGTACCAGGTTAATGTTGAACCTGAAGGTACCATTCTTGTTTCTGATCCTGTATCAAGGACTGCACCTGTATCTTCTCTTGTTAAGTTCCAGTTCATTGTCATATCCTTATTTGCGCCCCCAGTATTTTCACTTATTACTGAGATATTTAGATTTGATATGTCTGAGCTTAAAACTGATATGGTTCTTACATCAAAAGGTCCCCCAGTTACTTGCCAGAATTCATGAGCATAATATGATGTTGAAGATTTTGTTGCATTTACGATTGTTTCCCAAATTCCTTCTGTTGCTGAAGCTCCTACTGAATAAGTGTAATTGTAGATTCCTGTTGTTGCTTCAGGAGTCATATCTGCGGAAGGTCCCACAATTGTACTGCCTCCTGCATCTATAATATGGATTTGCATGGAATCTGCAGAAGTATATGTTCCAGAGGAGGTGAAATAAGATTCAACATAATAATCTGTTTGAGTTACAACTTCGGGTGAACCTGCGAGGGTTATCATATTTCCTCCGCCGATTGCAGAAGTTACTTGAATATTAAAATTTGAAGATTGCCATGTGTTTGAATATTGGTCTGTATAAGTTATATTAAGAGTATAAGTTGCTTCTGTTATTGGTAGTGAGACAAACCAGGTTATGTTTTTTGTTTGATTTGCTGTGAAATTTCCCATAGAAGTCATTTGAGGATAATCTGTTAAGAATGTGAAACCTTCTGGAATATTTAATGTTGCATTTACGTTGGTAAGTGAATCTGTTGAATTTAATTCTCCTGTTATTTTTATTGTGTGATAGGGAAGTGCTGTTGAAGGTGCTGTTTCATTTTGAGTTGTTGCGTTTGGGGCTCTTATTGTAAATTCTTGCCAAGACATAGAATTGTTTGTGTTTCCGACGGTATCATTTGCATAAACCTTGAATTTGTAAGTTCCTATTGATGTGGCTGTCCAAGTTGTGTTGTACATTATTCCAGAAGTATTTGTCATAGTTATATTTGTTTCAGGAGTTGTATTTATTGAGACCCAAACAGTATTTATGTTAGGATCTGAAACATTTGCATATATTTGTATAGGTTGTCCTGAATAAATATCTGAATCAATCCATTGACTTGTTATGTTTGGTTCTATGTTATCTATTAAACTTCTTACATCAAAACTTGCGTCTGAAGTATCATTTGCAATTGTAAACGAATCATTTATATTTATAGTTATAAAAAAAGTTCCGTAAATTCCAGTAGAGTTCCAGGAATAGTTACAATTATTTGTTGTAGAAGTATCTGAGTCTGGGTCTGTACAATGGTTTGTTAGATTTATGTTTGTAGTTATTGTATTTGATGTTGAGTTTGCAATTGTTCCGTAATAAATGGTTGCGGTTAAACTGTCTTCATCGGCATCGGTGACATTGAATAATATTGAATAGTTTCCTTGAGATTGATTTGCTGTTTCTCCCCCATTTGGTTGAGTTACAAGTGCTGTTGGTTGGTGATTGATATAAAAAAAGTTTGAACTTGTTGTTGAACAATTAGAGGCATCACAAACAGCAACTGTAAAATTTGTTGAACGATTGTCTGTTGATTGGACGGTGTATAAACAAGAAGAGGGGCCTAAGGCTTCCATTGAGGTGTTACAAAAAGTTGAGTCTTGGCATCCTGACTGATTAATATTTGAAGAATTACAAATAAAAGTTTGTGCTTGATTAGATTCTGTGTCTGTCCAGTTTATTGTGAAGTTTACTGTATCTCCTACTTGTTTGGGATTTGTTAATGAAGAATCTGTAGATGTTGCATCAATCGTTGGTTTTGCATTGATAGTATAATCAATTATTATCCTAGGTCTTCTTGAAGAATTTGTATCTTCTGATGATGAGAAATATGTGAAATTTCCTGCTGAGGCATTTGTTGAAAGTAAAATTAATCCGTAAGGGATATAGGTTTTATTTACCCATCCTTTTACAGCTTCTGTGATTGTAAAATTATAGTATTTATCTGATTCATTTGTGAATGTTATTTCATCTATTTCTTGGAGGTAATCTCCTCCTGCAGAAGACCAAGTATTTCCAGTTAATCTATTGTTCCATGTTGCTTCATTTTCATTCCATCCAGCAGTTATTCTATAAACTTTTATTGACATGTTTATCGTGTTTGATGCGCTTGTTACATAAACTTGTAAATTTGCGTTTAATATTGTATTTTCTGAGTCTATTGAACCAATATTGCTATCATTTATTAAGGCTCTAAATTCAGTGTTTAAAGAAATATTTCCTATTCTTAATGTGTCTGAATCTCCATAATTATTTGTTGGAGAGCTTTGTCTGAGGTAGGTATCATTTATTGTTGAGCCATCTGATGCTGATTCATAAATTGTAAATCCTGTTATCTCAGGGTTTTGAATAAATATGAGGAATGAAAATACGCTGGTTAAAAGAATTAATTCTACGACTATTAGTGCATGCTCTCTCTTTTTCATTATTATGTATAATCTTTCTAGTTTTAAAATGTTGTGTTAAAAATTATTCGCAGAAATCTGTTTTGTTTCTTGGGTCTTTCCAATTTTCTGAATGCTGGATTGTTGCATTAATTATTGGAGTTATTGAAATTAATTCGTTTCCCTTGCAGGCTATAATATTATCTTGACAAAAATTTGTTTTGTTGCAAATGGCCCGAGTATATGTATAATCGTTTGGAGGTAAATTTTGAATCGTTTTTCCTGTTAAAAGGGGCTGGGTTATAAAAAATATTAGGAGTAGAAACATTATTGTTAAGAAAGTGATTAGAATTCTAATGTTTTTTTTGAAGGTCATTAAATTAAGAATCTGTGAGATTATAAAAAAGTTTTGTTTTCGAAAAATTTATAAAGTTTGAGTTATTTGTTTATTTAAGATGAAAAAGAAAAGTGGTGGTAAGAAGAATGCTAAAAAAGTTTCTAAAAGTAAGAAAAATGTTTCTAATAAAAAATCTGATTTGAAATATCTTTGTCCTAAGTGTAAGAGTAAAAATGTTTCGAAAGTTTTTAGTTTGAGGACTTTTTTTGGTATAATTCCTAGGTGGAAATGTAGTAGTTGTGGTTTAGAGGAAATGGTTTTTCCTAGAGTTGTTGGAAAGTAAATGATAAGAAGTTTTATTAAGTGATTTTGTTTTATTATATTAATATGAAAAAAGTTGAGTTTAAACGACGAAAGTTAGATAGTGGGTTAACAGTTATTTTTGAAAAACGGAATATTCCTATTGTTGCGGTTGCAAGTAGTGTTAAATTTGGTGCGCAATATGAGAATGAAGATATTAAGGGAATAAGTCATTTTATGGAACATCTGGTTTTTAAGGGAACTAAAAATAGAAGTGTTACAGATATCCCTCGAGAGGTGGAAAATAAGGGGGGAATACTTAATGCATTTACTGCTGAAGAGGTTACTTGTTTTTGGAATAAAATGCCGAGCAAATATTTTAGTTTGAGTGCAGATATTCCTCGTGATTTGGTTTTGAATCCTTTGTTTGAAAAAGAAGCATTGGAAAGAGAAAGGAAAGTTATCTTGGAGGAAATTAAAATGTATCATGATAATCCTTCAACTCATGTTTTGGAAAAAATTAAGGAGATGTTGTATAAGAAGCCATTTAATATGTCTATTGCAGGAACTTTGAAGACTGTTGCTGGTTTGACGAGAGAGAAAGTTGTTGAGTTGTTTGATTCTATTTATTCTACTAATAACATGATTTTTAGTGTTGTTGGTGATGTTGAATGGGAGGAGGTTTTGAATGAAGCGAATAAATTTCCTAAGATGAATAAGAAGATTAATAAAATTCCTATTGTTGAGAAAAATGGAGAAATGGTTGAGAAGAGAAAGGGGATTGATCAAGCGCATTTGGTTTTTGGATTTCATATGCCGAAGTTGGGAGATAAAAATAGATATGCTGCAGAGATTTTTGATAGTGTTTTAGGTGGGGGAATGAGTAGTAGGTTATTTCAGGAAGTTAGAGAGAAGAGGGGATTGTGCTATACGATTAAAGGGCATCTTGAGCAATCAAAAGATTATTCTTATGAAATGATTTATGCTGGAACTGTTAAGGAAAAAGTTAAGGAGATTCGTGAGTTGATTTTGAAAGAGATTAAAAAGTTGGGTGAGTTGAAAAAATCTGATTTTGAGGAAATTAAAGAAAGGTTGATTGGTTTGAGAGGGATTAGTAAGGAGAAATCTGATTTGACAATGATTGAATTGTTGCAAGAGGAGCTTGGAGGTAATGCTGAAAATTATTATAAATATGAGGAAGAAATTAGTCGAGTTCGGTTGAAGGATGTTCAGAATTTAAGTAAGTTGAATGGATATAGTTTTGTTTCGCTTGTTCCTGAATAGTTTTTTAGAATAATATAGAAAAAAATAAAAAAAATAAAATAAATTATTTGAATATTTTTACAAGTGCCCAGATTCCTGCAAGTCCTACGATTGCGTAAATTATCTGTGCAAATATTCCAGCGCCGATTAAAGAGCCTACTAACTCATAATCAAATGTCATAAGTCCTAGGTCTATTGCTCCAAGTGCTGCGATTACTTTTGCTGTTTTGTTTAAACCTCTCATTTTAACCTCCTTTTTGTTTTTAGATTGTTAGATATACTAAGAAAAAGTTGTTTAAATATGTTTTGATATAGAGAAAAAAAATAAAAAAATCCAAAAATTCTTCACTAAAGAATTTTTGGCTCTTCAAAACCACTCATCACATTTTATGTGATTCGTCTAAAGTTTTGAAGATAAAAAAAAGATTAATCCTTGCTTGCTTTGAAGACTACTTTTATTGAAACTACTAATGCTGCTGCGCTTATTATTGCAGTGAAATTACTTAAGATGTCAACAAGATAATTTGTAGTAGTTTGGTGTAAGGTAGCTAGAGCTCCTAAACTTCCTGAAACTGCTAACAATGCTATTGCTGCTATTAGGAAACTTGTTGTTTCTCTTTGACTGATATTAAGGAATCCGATTATTAGTCCGATTATGAAAAGAGTTACTAAGATTGTTGAGGGTTTAAAATATGTTACAAATGCTGCTAGAATTGCTACTAATAAACCTGCAATTAGTGCCCATTTACCAATTTGTTCTGTGTTCATTTTAACCTCCTTTCATCACCTTTTATTTTACTATGCAAAAGGAGTTTAATAATGTTTGTTTTTTTGATTTTGTTTTTGAAAGATTTAAATAATAAGTTAGATTGTATTTTAAATGGAGATTGTAAGGGTTCGATTTGTTGATGGTGAAAATGGGTGTGAAAATGCACCTTCGGAAATTTTGAAAGCTTTGAAAGATATTGGAAGTGATATTGATGGGAGAGTTATTGGTTTTGAGGATTTGAGATTTGAGGAGATTCATGTTGATTTGGCACCTGAAGGCGTACCGTCTCGCGTGGCTCCCGGCATACCTCCTGGCACGAGAACCTCTGATGAGGCGAGAACCTCTGAGGAGGTACCCTTTGAGGGCAGCTCTATAGAAGAAAGTGAGCATTTGATTTTTGAAAATAGTAAGGAGATTTTTGAGAGAAATTTTAAGGCTTTTTTTGTTGGAGGAGATCATAGTATTAGTTACCCTATTGTGCGAGCTTTTGGAAAAGTTGAGAATAATCCTTTGTTAATTGTTTTTGATGCTCATGGGGATTGTTTGGAAGATGGAAGTGGAAATAGAAAATGGTTGAGAAGATTGATTGATTCTGGATTTGATGGTTCTAAGGTTATTTTGATTTCAGGTAGGAATTTTTTTGAGGAAGAAATTGAATTTTTGAAAAAGAATAAAGTTACATTGATTAAGATGAATGTTTTACAAGAGGATTTATCCGGAGTTTGTGATTTAGTTATGGAAAGGACGAGGGGTTCTGGAGGATTTTATGTTAGCATTGATATTGATTCTGTTGATTGTGCTTTTGCTCCTGGTTGTAATGATTTGGAGCCAGGTGGTTTGAGTAGTTTGGATTTAATTTATTTTATTAAGAGATTGAGATTATTGAAAAATTTTAGAGGGGGAGATATTGTTGAAATTAATCCTTTGAAAGATGTTAATGGGATGACTGTTAGGTTAGGTGCGAGGTTGTTGGGTGAAATAGTATAAGTTTGTGTGGGGTAACTTATTTAAAGATGTTTTACTTGAGGATTATTAACTAGTATGGCATATAAGAAATATATTTATCGGGATGGGAAAAAGTTTGGACCTTATTATTATGAAAGTTATAGGGATAAAAATGGGAAGGTGAGGAAGAAGTATATTGGGACTGAAAATCCTAAGGATGTTAAAATTGTGAAGAAAAATGTTTTTGATAAGAAGTTGATTATTTTTGGGATTTTGTTTATTGTTTTGGGTTTTGTTGCTTTTAGTGTTTGGGATAGATTTTCTGAAAAAGTTTTATTTTCTGATGAGATTAGTGACGAACCAATTTGGAATTGTGGTTTATGTGAAAAGGGGATAAGAGTTTGTCATGATGAAAGTGATTATGGTTATAAGTCTTATAGTGAGAAGTGCGGTATTGCTGAAAAATCTTTTGAAGAGAGATTTATTTTATCTGTTGCTGAGAAAGATAATTTGAAAGATGGCTGTGAAGTGGATTTGGAATGTGAAGGGTGGGGAGAATGTAAGATAGATTATAGTTTGAATAATTTTATTGAAGAGGAGATTTTTTTGGATGGTGAGCAAATCAGGATTTGTGTTGATAAGAATAATTGTTTTTCTAAAAAAGTAGAAAAAAAGGAATGCAAAATAGTATCTTTGGTAGTTGCTGAAAAAATTAATGTTTCTTGTGTTAAGGGAGTTGATTGTTTTTCTGAAGAGTTGGGGGGTGTACTTTTATCTCCTGAAGAGTTTGAAAAGATTGAGGATGGTTCTATAAAATATGTAGAGGTTAAAGATTCAGACGGCGAGGTTGTTTCTAGGTTGGAATTGATTGAAGAAGAAGTATTGAATATAGATTTGTCTTAGATTAAGTATTAAAATTGAAAATATAACTTGGAAAGTAAATCAGGCTTTAAATGACTATTGGTTTTGTTTGAATGTTTTGTAATACCATTTTATTTATATATGTTTAAATGTAAATTATATTTTAATGGAAGATAGAAAATCTATTAAAAATGCAGAGTATGTAACTACTAAGGGTAGATTTACGTTGAGAAATTTTATTAAGAATTATATTGAGTCTTCTGTTTTTGTTGCAGGTCAAAATTTGACTGTTGAAAAATATGATGAAGAAATTAGGAAAAGAGTGTCAGATACTTTTAAGTATGGTTGTTTTTTGGGGCAAGGAATTTTGAGTCTTGATGAAGTTGGTTTAGTATCTATTGGAGAAGTGTTGGATTCAGATATTCAGAAAATAGAGAGGCCATTGTATTGGGGTTTAGTAGGTAATAGTAATGGTCATCCTCTTGAATATGTTCAGGGTAAGGAACCTGGGGAAGCCTCTAGAATTTATTTAAGAAATGGATTGGATGAAGATGGAATAAACGAATTAACTGATAAATTTTTAGAAGGAAAAGTTGGAGAACATGTAGATATTAGGATAAGGAAAGCTTTGTTATCTCGGTTTGAGGTGGATTTGTGAGTATTGGCCGGTCAAGAATCTAAAATGTTCTTGAAGGCCACTGTGTTCTTTTTTAATATTTCTTGAAGTTCGTTTTCTTCTGCGTTTATTGTGTTTTTTATTGTTTTAAATTTTTTTAAAAGAAGTTCTGCTTTTTTTGGGCCAATGTTTGGAAATGATTCTAAGATATATTGTTTTTGTTCTTTGATTGTTTTTGGGATTCTTGAATGAAAAGATATTGGTAGATTTGGTTTGAGTTGTTGTTTTGCAAATGTTATTAGGTAATTTGAAGTGTCTTTGTAATCTTTTGTTTGGATTATTGGTGTTTGATGATTTGTGATTATTGAAATGATAAAACCTCTTAGTGCTTTTGAGATGTTGTTGTTTTCTTTGTAGATTTCTTGAAGGTTTCCTTCTATGATTAATATTTTTTGAGAATATTTTTGCATTTGATTTAATTGTTGGATTAGTCTTTTGTTTATCATTGAGGAGATTAAATCTGAGACAGTCTTTCTTTCAAATACTGTGTTGTTGATTAGGTAATCTCCTATTTTTAAGGATTTTATTTCTGATTGTATTTCTTTTGAAGATTTAAGTTGTGAAAGAACTAATGAGTTTTTTTCGTGGATATCTATGATTATTGTTGGGAGTTGTTTTGGTTTGGAGGTTTTGGATTTTCTTTTGAATATGTTGTGGAAGGGCATGATGTATTGAGGAAAAATGGGTTTAATATTGTTTTGATTTGGAGGGGTTTAAGGGATTGAGGATTGGTTCGCTTCGCGAACAGCTTATTTTATGTCAGATTGGGAGGCTTCGCCAATCCAATCTTCTAATTTTTTTAGTAGTGTTTGTATTTTATTTGTGCGGGGAGGTTTGAAGATTGAAGAGGTGTTGTTAAGTATATGAGATAAGAAAAAAGAATATTTTTTTGAACATCGGGATTTAATGAAGTCACTACCAAATGAAGTGATTTGGGCGGAGAAACTTGCAAGGTTTCGGAACCGTTAAATTCCTGTTAGTTTCGTCTGACAAATTGAAAAACCTAAAATTTAGTGCAACTATGCTGAAGGCAAAATTTTAGAGTTTTTTTGGGCAAAATTACATCTATCACGAAGTGCCATTAATTAAAAAGAAGAAAGGGCAAGAAGTTAATAATCAAGAATAGAAGGATTGTCAACAGAAGTTGCAATTTGTCTTCTTTCATTTGAATTTGGTATTTCAGTAATCCTCACAAAAGGCCCGTACCCATCGACGCACCACCAAATGCCATATTGAGTCTTAAACCTTAATTGTTTTGCAGAATCGAAATGACTTCTCTCATGATCAATTATTTCGTCAATTGTTTGGGGAGGTAAACTAACTTTTTCTAAAAAATCACGATATTGAGTTTCGTTATTAAATAAATGCTTATCTTCAAAATGGACTCTTCCATGATAATGCGAAACTAAAGCATCTCTTTTTTGACAAAATGTCTCAGCCGATACTTTTTTATTAACTACCTCTCTTTCAAGAACGTCAAGCTCATCCCTAAATGAAACATAATCTTCAATTCGTGTTTTAGGAATTATTTTTGAACTCATATTAATTCAATAAATTATACTGTATTTAAATCTTTTTATTTTGTAGCCTCTCATAAGTAGTTAATTGTCTTGCCCATACCCTTTTTGCCCCAAAAAATTGGAACTAACATAACGCTAGACGAATAAAAGTTCGTCTGGCGTGCTATAGTGGTATGAAAAGAGAAGTTTTTTTCACCCAAACAAGGTCTCCTGCTTAGGCTTTTGTTTTAAGGGTTTCCCACTTTCTAAATCTTTTTGGATTGATGCTATTGCATTGTGCATTCTTTTTTCTTTTGCCCTTGAACTGTAATAAAATATTTCATCTAATGTGTCGTTGGTGATTAGAATGACGAGTTTTCCTTTCATTAGTCTTGCTGTTCTTCCTCTTCGTTGTATTTGTCTTATTGCTGAAGGTATTGGTTCGTAGAATATTACAGAGTTAACTTCTGGAATGTCAAGTCCTTCTTCGGCGATTGATGTTGCAGCTATGATATTTATACTTCCTTCTCTGAATTCATCCATTATTTCTTTTTGTTCTTTTTGTGATAATCCTGAACCTTGTTTTTTGTTTTGTCCAACAAATGTTTTTGCTTTTATGCCTTTTATTTTATTTAGTTCTTCTGCGATTTTTGTTGTAGTGTCTCTATATTGACTAAAGACAATTGTTTTGTTTTTCGGGTTTTCATTTATTGAATCTTGAATTATTTCCTTTAATTCTAGAAGTTTTGGATGTTCTAGATTTTTTGCGATTAGTTGATTTAGTTGAATGTATGCATAATTGAATTCTTTGTTTTTTGTTATTCTTATTACTGCTTTTGATTGATTTTGTTTTGTTTGTTCAAATAAATTTTTAATGTAGTTTTGGGCTGTGAATAATGTTTGGGTTTCTAGGAGTTCTATTAGATGTGCGAGTTTTAATGCTTGGGCACAAACTGATGAACCTACGAGAAAATTGAAATTTTTGTTTCCGTTTCTTATTGCCATCATTATTGTTCCTTGAGCTTCTAAGAGTGTCATTTTATTGGCTGGTTTGAATAAGAGTTTTCTTTTTTTTAATTCTTCAACCCTTTTATCATAGATTGATCTTATTATATTTGAGACTTGTTTGAATTCTTCGGGGTATTCTAATCTTATTGCATTGAATTCTAGTTCTTGTAGATATTCTTTGACATCGTCTGAGTCTCTTGTTCTTAATTCAATTGATTCTATTCCTAATGTTGTTGCTATTTCTGTTATTATTTCTTTTGTTGTTCCTGGCGAGGCTGTTAATCCTAAGATGTGCGGATTTTTTGCTTGTTCCTTGTAAGCTCTTGCAATGAAAGTGTATGCATAATTTTTTAGGCATCTGTGACATTCATCTTCTATTAATAATGAAACATCTTCTAATGTGTAGAGGTTGTTTTTTAAATCGTTTGAAATGCATTGGGGTGTTGAGAAAACTATGTCTGAGGTTTGCCATAATTCTTTTCTTTTTTGTGCTTGGGTTTTTCCTGTGAATAATGTTTGTTCTGCGAAAAGTTCTGGGAGATTTTTTTTAAAGTATTCTAAGTGTTGTTCTGCTAATGGTCTAGTGGGGGCTAAGAATAATGTTTTGGTTCCTGGGACTGCTTTTTGTCTGTGGATTGCTAACATTAATGCAATAAGGGTTTTTCCAACTCCAGTTGGTAAGACAACTAAACAGTTTTTGTTTTTGCAATTATTGTAGATGTCTTGTTGATATTTTCTTGGTGTTAGGTTTTTGAGAGTTTCGTGGGGCATTTTTGGTTAAAGAATGAGAGAGTTTTAAGGTTTGTTGTTTTTATCTTTGATTTTAATTTTTATTCTGTAAGTAATCCTTGCCTTTTTCCAAATAAGCTTAAATGCGCCCCTGCATTTATCATATCATAGGAGTTTATTGTGATACAACTGTGAATTTTTCCTTCGCTAATTTGCCTTTGTTTTTGTCCTGCTTCATACATTTCTCCAGCCCATTCTTGCACTTTTTCTTTTGTAAGAAGATTATGATAACCATGTTCATATGCTGCTTTACCTAATTGTAACATGTTGAGAAATTCGGGTGTAGCTTCATCACCAAATTCTTTTTTAATAATATCTACTAATCTTTCATCAAATGGAATAATTTTTTTTGTCATAAGGCATTGATTAGTGAAATATATTTAAAGATTGTTATGATTGAGTTTGTTATAGTCCTGCGGTTGTCATCAAAGCTACAAAGAATATTAATACTAAAACTGCCCAGTTAAAGAAATTGCCGAAAAAGAGTTTTGTTCCGTCGAGGTTGCTGATTGGAAGAAGGTTCCATGCTCCGTAATATAAGGAATATTTTGCAAGTTCTGTAAATATTTGGAAATCTGTTAAAGAGTTTAGTATTGCTGCGATTACAGATAGGATTAGGAGAGAATAGAATCCCCAAGCAGCAGTATATCCAGGGTCTGATTCATTTAATTCTTCTCTTCTTATTCTTCCTCGGTTTCTTAATAATCTTTTTTGTTTGTTGTCTTCATAATCAAATTGGAGAAAAGTCATTGCTTTTATTATTCCTAGTGAAAAGAAAGATAGGAAGATTGGAAGAATTAAACCTATTGGAATTGGTTTTTTGAATTTGAATTTTGTTGCTAACCCATATCTTTGAAATTGCCAGACATTGTAAGTTATTTTTAGGTTAAAGCGATTTGCTGCATATTTTTTTGCCATTGTATTTGTTAGTATGATTATTATTGGTAGAAGTAGAAGTAATAGGTTTGGGTCTTGTAGTGGGAATATTATTACAAATGCGAATAATATCATTGATATAATTATCCAAGTTATCTCTTTTTTGTTGAATTCAATTGACATAGATTGTTAAAGGATATGAGATATTTAAAGTTGTTGTGTTGGTTGCTGATGTTTTTTTGATGTCTCGGTAACATATTGTTTTTAAGATAGAAAACTATTTAAAGTAAAAGTTGTTTTGTAGGGGATGTTAAGAGTAAAAAAGTTGACAGAGGTTATTGGCAAGAGGGTTTATACAGATATTGGAGATTATTTTGGTGAGGTTGAGGAATCTAATTTAATTGAGAATAAAGTAGATAGTTGGAGGATTCGTGTTGCGAGTTCAATGGGGAGTTTTCTTGGTGGTGCGAGAGGAGTTATAATTCCGCATCAATTTGTTAAAGCTGTTGGAGATGTTATAATTGTAAGTCGAGCAAGTTTGCCTTTAGATGAGGGAGATCAAACTGTTGAGCAGACTGTTGATTTAAGTTCTGGTGAAAGTGCTGGAGATGATATGGTCGGAGTTGTTGGGTAGAATTTTGATATTAAAATGGTTAAAAATACATTAGATAAAGAATTAGATGTTGGTTATTGTCTTGGGAAGTTTAGGACAGGAGTTAGACTTAAAATTAATGTTGGCGAAGAATTTTCTTGCAGTAGTTTGGTTAAAGGGCGTTATTGTGGAAATGTTGGAAATTTTCAAATACCTACTTCTTGTTCAAGACTTCCCTCTTATGTTGAGCCAGATTATATGTAATAGCTTATTATTTTTATTCAAGGAAGATTATTTTTTACATTTACAAAAGAAGGTCTCATTTTCCCAATAAGATTTATCTGGTTGTTGCGAGGCTTTTAAGCATAATGTCATGCAAGTATTAAGGCTGTAATATTGATTATATTGTTCTTGGGTTTGTTCTTTTGTAAAATGTTTTTCAATATAAAGTCCTGCTCTGTCTTGTTTTTCTTCATAATATTCTTCAGAGAATGTTACAGGTTCATCTTTATCTTTTGCTCGAGTATTTAATTTCCAATAAGCGTCTTCTAATGTTATATTTGTGTTAATTATTAGAGGGGAAGTATTGATTATATTGGAGGAAGGCAACCAAATTATTTTTATGGTAATTAAAGTAATGATTAGTATTGAGATTATTAGAAGTATTTTATAAAAGTTTTTCATGTTGTTGTAAATTGTTAAAAGTATTTAAATGTTTTTCTGATATTTTTTAATGAGGCTAATTTTTTGAGAACATTTAAATAATCTACTTTCTATTAGTTGATATAAAAGATGGTAGAGCCAATATTAATATCACCGTATTTTTTGAATTATATTTTGCCGTTTGTTTTAGTTTTTACTTTGATATTTGCGATTTTGCAGAAGAGTAAATTGTTAGGAGATGATGCTAAAAGAATTAATGCGATTATTGGAATGGTTGTTGGTTTGATATTGATAGCGTCGCCATGGAGTAGATTTATTGTTGTTGAATTGATGCCGTTTTTGGCTGTTAGTGCTGTTGTTTTATTGGTGTTTATGTTGTTGTATGCTTTTGTTGGTGGGAAGACAGATGGAGATGTTTTGAGTAAACCTTGGAAGATGGCTTTGAATGCTATCTTAGTTATTGCTATGGTTACAGTGTTATTGATGATAACTGGTTATTGGGGTGTTGTTTGGAATTTTACTTTTGGTGGAAGAGGTAATGCTCAGATTTGGGTTAATGCTTTTATGATTATTGCTATTGCTGGAGCTATTATTGCAGTTATTAAAGGCGAGAGTAAGGATGCGAAATAACAAAAGATATTTAAATGAGGTTGATTAAATAATAAAAGAAAAGATGGCATACGGAAGTACGATTGGAGATATTTTGTATATGTGGGCTGACTTTGGTGTGTTTGCATATTTGTTGCCGTTTTTAATGATTTTTGCAATTGTTTATGGGATTTTAAGTAAGAGTGGTTTGTTGGGGAAAAATAAGGGTGTTGATGCGACTATTGCTTTGGCAGTTGGTTTATTGGCCTTGCAGTCTGGTTATGTTACGAATTTTTATGCAATGATTTTTCCATATACTGGAATGGCTATTGCGGTTTTGTTAGTGGCTTTGATATTAATGGGGTTGACTGGTACTGAACTTCCTTGGACTAAATATGTTTGGTTTGGAATTGGACTTATTTCATTTATTTTTGTATTGATATATTCATTTGGAGATTTTACTTGGTTTAGTATGGGTGGAGGCTATGGTTTTTCTAATGCTATGCCTGCGATTATTGCTTTTGGATTATTGTTAGCAGTTATGGCTTTTATTATTTTTAGTAAAGATAGTTCTTAGGGAAATGTTCATTACAGATTTTTTATTGTTTGTTTTATTAGTTTAAGCATTATTTTCTCCTTCTTAAATATTATCTTATTCCATTGCCCGCCCTACTCGTTCAAGCATTATCTCTGCCTTCTTGTTAAACATCATCTTATTCCATTGCCCGCCCACCCTCCCTAAATGGATGATGTTTAATCCCTCCACCTTTTTATTAATAATGCTTAAACTCGCCCTCCCATAAAATGGATGACGCTTAAACTCGCCCTCCCAATTCCTATACTTCCTTAATAATAATCTATTCTTTTTGAATTTTTGATATCTGAGCAAAAAACTAACTACACCCTTTAGGGTGTAGCATCGCTTTGCGATGGCTTTTTACTCTAGCTCAAAAAAACAAGGACCTGTTCAAACCCACACCTTTAAGTGTGGGTGGCCCATTGTTTTTCTGATTTTAATAAAGCCGGTTTTAGGGAAATGTTTAAAAACGTAAAGATGTTAGATAATTTATTAAATTGAATACAAATAATAAATAAAACAAAATAAAATGGTACTTGATATATCTGGAGTTTTTTTCTTTATGCCTGTGTTTAGCTTTTTGTTTGTGTTTTTGATAACTTATGCTATTTTGGTTAAGACTAAACTTTTGGGGGATATGAATTGGATAAGTGTTTTTGTGAGTTTTATTTTGGCGATTGTTTTTATGAGTTTTTCGTCTATTGAATTATATGTTCGTTCGATTATTCCTTGGTTTGCTGTTTTGTTTGTGATTGTATTTTTGGTTTTATTAATTGCAGGTTTGTCTACTAAAAATTTAGATAAGGTAATGACTACTGGTTTTGCCTGGGTTATGGTGTCTATTCTTGTAGTTGTATTTTTGATTATTGCTATTAAGGTTTTTAATCCTGTGTTGCATCCTGATTTGATTGTGACTTCTGGTGATGGAACTCAAGCAGGAATTGTTGAGCAGTTGAGAAATATTCTTGATACAAAGGTTGCTGGTGGATTGTTGTTGGCAGTGATTGCAGGAATTGTTGCAATGGTGATTACGAAAGGTAAGTGAGATATGAAAGAAAAAGAATGTTGTTCGAAATTTGAACCTTCTAGATGGGATGGGAAAACTTTTAATTGGAAAGATAAGACATTTATTAAAGAATTTATTCCTACATTTTTTCATATTCCTTTTCCTCCAATGATTGGATGGAAGATTACAAAGATGTTGAAACTTGTTGAGAAAGCTGATGTTTGTCCTGCTAAGAAGGATTGGTTGGTTTTGTTTTATGATCCTAGTGCCTTTAAGTCTGAATTATATATGAGTACGAATGGGCGTGTTGAGGGTGGTGTGAATGTAAAAATTTCTGGTAGTTTTATGGCTAAAGTTTTTGATGGACCTTATAATGCTATTCCTAAGTTTATTAAAAAGATGGATAAATATTTGGATGGGAAAGGAAAGAAGGCTTTGAAATATTATGTTCATTATGCTTATTGTCCTGGTTGTGCGAAGAAGTTTGGGAAAAATTATATGATTTTGTTTGCTAAGGTTTGAAGTTTATTTTTAATCAAAAATAAATAATTTATCAATGTTTGTTTTTAATGCTTTTGCTACGCCATGAGCAAGTTGGAGAGAAGGATTGTATTTTCCTTTTTCTAAAAATACAATTGTTTCTCTTCTGACTCCAACTTTTCTTGCTAAATCTTCTTGTGTAAGATTTTGTTTTGTTCTGAATTCTTTTATGTTGGTTTTCATATTACATGGTTTTTTGATTGTAATAAATCCAAAATATTAAGAATAAGAGTGCCATTCCTCCGACTGCTGTGCTTGTTGCTTGACTTATGTCTCTGAATTTTATTATGTTTTCAGATAAAAATCCTATTGCTAATAATAAATAGAGAGATACTAAAAATGCCATTGAGGTTGCTTTTTCTATGACTCTTTTGCTTCTTTCATCTTTTAGAGGTAATCTGTTTTTTAAATCAGAGTTTCCTCTTTTATAAACTATGATTGCGAATATAAGGATTATTATTGCAATTATAATTCCTAAGATTCCTCCTGTTACTTTTTGGTTTTTGAAGGATTGTATTGCAAAAAGAGTTCCAGTTATTATTACAAATAAGCTTATGATTAGTATTGTTGTTAGTCTTGCTTTTTCTATTTTTTGTTGTTTCATTTGTTTAACCTCCTAGTGATTTAGGTAGTGTTAGATATATATAACGTTAGAAATATGTAACATTGGTTTATAAAGTTTTCGGTTATTGAAATTTGTTAAGAATTTTATTTTTTATCTTTAGAAACAATTACATTTCTTCTATAGAAATCTGCTAAGAAGATATTTTGTGTAAATGCCATTGCAGGGATACCTACTAAGATTATAATCATAAAGAAATATATTATTGCTAATCCAATGCTTTTTAACATTGCTATGATGTAATCTCCTAGATTATTAAAGACATATTTTACCATGCCAAATTCAAAAAATGAACTGACTGTTTCTTTGTTAAGGAAGTTTATAGTTAATATTGGGAGCATGAACATTTCTACGAAGATTCTTATAGGGGTTGATATCCATGGACTCATTAAATAAAGTGGGGCTAGGACTATCATGTATGCGATTATAAATGGAATTGATTTTATGAACATGAAGAATCCTAGTTTCATGTCGCTTGAGAATTTGAATGTAGGTAATTTTTGGAATTGGCCTTTTGTGAATTCTTGGATTATTCTAACGCCGTATCCTCCTAATGCAAACCAACCAAATATTGGTAATAAAATCCATAAGATGTTTAGCATTCCTTTTGCTCGGTTAAAGGGATATTTGAAAGCTTGACTAAAGTTTAGTGTTTCAGGGACTTTTGTTTTTTTAGAAATTGGTTTTTTCTTTTTCATGTTTGCTTCTTCAATTGGTAATTCTTTCTTTTTCATAGTATGTGATAGGAGATATGTTTTATAAATTTTATGTTGTAAGAATTATCTTAAATATTTTTCAAAGTCTTCTGTGTTTTTTCTTGGTCTTCCTCTAGGTCTTGGGGTTTGTTCTTGAGGTTGTTCTTGAATTTGTGATTCTTTGGGAGGGTTTTCTCTTTGTTGGTCCATAATTGGATTAAGGACTTTTGAAAATGCTTCTTGTGTTGCATGAAGTTCGCTTGATACTCCTTGGAGTTCTTGTGAATAGTTTTTTATTTTTCCTAAGATTGCCATTTGTAATTCATTAAATAGGGCTTCTATTTTTTCTAATCTTTGGTTTATTTTTTCAACTTTTGTAGATAGTTCTTCTTTTACCTTCGTTAGTGAGGAGGTTTGTTTTTTTATTTTATCTATTTTTTCTTCTACAATTTGTTCTGCTATTTCTGTTATTGTTTCTACGTCTGTTGATTGTTGATATTCATAGGAAGGATATTGGTCTTGTTCTTGGTAGAATTCTGCTGGTTGATATTCTGTTGCAGGTTGAGGATATGTTTCTACTGGAGGCATAGTTTCAGGTGGTTGAAATTGCGTTGGTGTTTGAGTTTGTATTGGTGGCATTGAGGGAGTAGCAGGTGACATTGGAGGAGTAGTTGGTGGTGGAATTGGTTCTTGAGACATTATGCTTTGTTGCATTTGATTCATTGCAGATTCTTGATTATTTGCTGGAGGTAATGGGGCTGCAGGTTGTGGGATTCCTAATTCTTCGTTAAGTTTTTGTTCTGGAAATGCATTTACTGACATTGATGAAGGATTTATTTGTTCAGGATTAGATGTATCTATTGCAGATTTTATGTGTGATTGAGAAAGCGCGTCGTTGATATCTTTGGGATTAATTCCCTGACCTTTTAATGAATCTATGATTTGTCTTTCTGACATTCCTTGTTCCCTCATTTTCATTACTTGTTCTAATGCAGCCATTTTATTATTAAGTTTTTCCCTTTTTTATAGTTTTGTTTTTTGATTCAATTATTTCCTCCTTAAGCATTATCTTATACCATTGCCCGCCCTACTCGTTCAAGCGTCATCTTATTCCATTGCCCGCCCACCCTCCCTAAATGGATAACGCTTAAACTCGCCCTCCCTGAAGGGATAATTTTTAGCTCTCTATTTTGATAATCTTTGAATCTTTTTAGTAGGTGTTTTTTTATTTCACTTCTTTTTAAGTTCTTTTCTCACAATATCTTTTACATCTTTGATTCTTGCAAGTTTTAATGGTTGAAACATCATCATTTGTTTTTGTAGTGCTTGGACTTCTGTTTTTCTTGCTAGGTTTCCTAGCTCTTCGACGATTCTGTGAGCAAGTTGTTTTATTGATTTTATTTCTTCTTCTGTTTTTGATAGTCTTTTTTTTATGTTTGAGAATTCTTTATCATCTTCTTCTTTTGTGGAGATTAGGTTTTTCCCGATTAATAGTGCTCTGTCTTTGATGAGTCTTTGTTTTTCTTCAACCTCGTTTAGTCTTGTGCTGAATTCTGATAAAAGTGCATTAATCGGGTCTTGTTGCATTTGTTCTGGCATTGTTTGTTATATTTGAGATTTGTTTTATTTTTTTGAATAAAGTTATTTTATCTTTTTTATGATATAATTAAGTTAAAGGGGTTTAAAATTGTTGCGTTGGTTTGTAATAATGTTTTTAAAGTAAATTGTTTAGTAAAAGTTATGTGGACTAAACAATCTGTAATAGGGGGTGAAGCTCGAAATGTTCTTGAGGGGCATATTGATAATTATTTTGGAAGTGTTAAAGATGGAGAAGATTTGGATTCTGTTGTTGCTGAAGTTTTGAAAGATAGGGATTTGTTTGATTTTTTAATGATTAATTTGGAGGAAGGTAAGGGGTTGAGAGTGGGATATATTTATGATTTTGATGATATTGCGTTTTATAGGCATTATGGATTAACTTTGGATTTGAATGTTCCTAGGAAGATTAAAATGTTTGGTTTTGAATCTCTTGACCCTGGAGTTTTTGCTTATGAAAAGACATTAAAAAAAACTTTAAGAGTACGTTCTTGTTTTCCTTATACTAATATATCAAGTGTTGAATCTTCTGAAAAACTTCGTCCTAGTGTAGAGGATTTTTGTAATAATCTGAATATGCATTTGCAAGACCCTTTTAAATATGTGATTCAACTTCCTTCTAACTAAATTGTTTTATACATAAATTATTAAATGGTGGAGTATCTTTATTAAAATAAAAAGGGAGAAAATTGATGTTATTTAAACCAGATACGCCGCTTTATGCTTATGAGGTGGTTCGGGAAGAAGGGCACCAAGTGATGTATATTAATTATCTTGGTGCGAGTGTTGTTCCTAGTGTTGCTGATGATGCAGAGATTATGGCTCGGACTGTTGAGTTGTTGATTGAGGCGCCGAATATTACTCGGGTTGTTTTTGTTCAACAGAGAAATTATAATTATGGGACTAATGAGATTTTTATGTTGCAAGAGCTTGCGAATTTGTATGTTTATTTAACTAAACAAGAAAAGATTTTGTCTCCTTTGAAGTTGTCTATTATGAATAGTCAGTATTTGGGACAGAGGTATAATGATGTGAATTATCTTTTGGGTATTTTAAAGAGTGATCCTATTGCGTGTTATGTTGAATTGAATAGGTTTATTAAAGATGAGAAGATTAATTTGGAAAGGACGACGGATAAGTTGATTGCAGATCAGTCGAGTTATGTTCGGTTGTTGGAGAAGTTTAATTCTCTTTTGGAAAATAGTCGGTTGATAATTGCTGCGAAGAAATATTTGAATGATTATAATGTTGGGAATCGTGAGATTTATTATAAGTTTTTTAGGGCAGATATTATTCCTAATTTTACTTTTACTAGGTTGGCGAGTAATTTGCCTGAGGATGCAGACATTGTTAAACAATATCATATTGGGGAGGCGGAAGATAGTTCGGTTGTTACGATTTTGAAGAGGAGGAGAGATGCTAAATTTATTTATCATTTGATGCCTCCAGAGTATTCTTTGGAAGAGGATAAGCAGGAGTTGTTGAATTTGGCGAGGAATGTTTTGATTGAGCATCAGCCTAAGGCAGAGGAGTTTACTGACCCTGAGAAAACTCGGCAGGTTTTTTTTAATATTTCTAAAGATTTGTTAAGGGATTTGGGAGAGAGTAAGAATACTAAATTGAGCTATGGTGATTTGAATCAGTTAGCGAAGATTTTGGTTAGGCATACGATTGGTTTTGGGTTGATTGAAGTTTTGTTGCAAGATGCACATTTGCAGGATATTGTTTTGAATGCACCTATTTCTGTGAACCCTGTTTTTTTAAGACATCAGGAATTTGATGAATGTATTACAAATATTACTCCGAGTCGTGAAGATGTTGATTCTTGGGCTGCTAAATTTAGGATGGTTTCTGGGCGTCCTTTGGATGAGGCGAATCCTATTTTGGATACTGATTTGTCGTTGGGAAATATTCGGGCGAGAATTGCGATTATTCAGCAACCTTTGTCTCCTCGAGGATTGGCTTATGCAATTAGACGACATAGGGAAGAGCCGTGGACTTTGCCGTTGTTTATTAAACATAAAATGATAAATAGTTTTTCTGCGGGTTTGTTTAGTTTTTTGATTGATGGTTCTAGGACTATGTTGATTGCTGGGACTAGAAGTTCTGGAAAGACTTCTTTGCTTGGTTCTCTTTTGTTGGAGATTATGCCGAAGTATAGGATTATTGTTATTGAAGATACTTTGGAGTTGCCTGTTGATTCTCTTCGTAAATTGAAATATGATATTTTGAGAATGAAAGTTCGGAGTAGTTTGTTGAAAACTTCTTCAGAGATTGGGGCTGATGAAGGTATTCGGACTTCTTTGCGTCTTGGGGATTCTTCTTTGATAATTGGTGAAGTTAGGTCGCTGGAAGCGAAAGCTCTTTATGAGGCGATGAGGGTTGGGGCTTTGGCAAATGTTGTTGCTGGAACTATTCATGGTGCATCACCTTATGGTGTTTTTGATAGAGTTGTAAATGATTTGGGAGTTCCTGTTACTTCGTTTAAGGCGACTGATTGTGTGATTGTTGCGAATCCAATTAAGAGTCCTGATGGTTCGAGTGTTAAGAAAAGAGTTATTCAATTAGCAGAAGTTAGAAAGCATTGGGTTAAGGACCCTGAGGAGGAAGGAGGTTTTGTTGATTTGTTGAAATATAATGTTGAGAAAGATGAGTTAGAGGCAACCGAGGAGTTGATGAATGGTGATTCTGAAATTATTAAGTCTATTGCTTCAGGAGTTAAGGGGTGGGCTGGAGATTGGGATGCTGTTTATGATAATATTTTGTTGCGGGGTCGTGTTAAGCAAGAGATTGTTGATGTTGCTAAGAAATTGAATCGTGAGGATATTTTAGAGGCTGGTTTTAATTCTGTGAGTAATAATATGTTTCATCAGTTTTCTAAAGATGTTGCAGAAGAGGTTGGGTTGCCTGAGGGTGATAGAGTTTTTTCAGCATGGCAGAAGTGGTTAATGGAAGAGGTTCGGGGACGTGGTGTGGATAAAGGTTAAGGGGTGTGGATGTTTCTTGAGGTTCGGGGGAAGAAGTTTTAGAGGAAGAGGTTCGTGGTGGGAAGGTTGTTTAGGACGTAAGGTTAAGAGATTGTTTTAAAAAATATGTTCGCTATGCTCACATTATTCTATGAAATTTTTGGGAGCTTCGCTAACCCAGAAATTTCCGAATTTCTTGATAATGTTAAAATTTAGAAGTTCTGTATGAGAAATTTTTGTCCCTTGAAACTAATCTGGGAAGGTTTGAGAAATATTTATAAAAATTAAAAGTCGTCTATGTGTCTTCCAAAGACTTGTTCAAATTGTTCTTCTATACTATATTGTGGTTGAACGTTGTAATTTTGTGTCTGTTTAACTTCAGTTTTTAGTGCATGCCCATCTCCAGGTATGAAAACATAGGCTAAAGAGGCTAATGCTAGAACAGCACTACCTATCAAACATTCAGGTAGTCCGTTATTCAATGCAAACTCTAAATCTGGGTTTTTTATTTTATTTGTCATATTATTGTATAGATTCTAAGTTTATAAATCTTTCTATTATTTACTACTTTGTAGTTAATAATTGTTTATAATTTGTTTAATTAGATAATTTTAAAAAGGTTTGATTGATTGGAATTTTATGGCAGATGAACATGTAAAACAAAAAGATGAAGTATGGGAAATATTGAGAGAGGGCCTTAGAAGAAAAATTTTATATCGAGATGAGGAAAGGAATCTTGAATGTCATATTACTGAGTGTTCTCCTAATTTTGTTTCACCACCTCATTCACATAAGGACGATGAATGGGTTTATATTTTAAAAGGAAATATGAGAGATGAAACTGGAGAGTATAAAGAAGGAGAATTTATTGTTAATAAAAAAGGAAGTGAGCATACTGTTTATGTTGGTTCTGAAGGTTGTACGTTGTTGATTTTTAGTTCTGGGTTTCCTTATTGATGTTGATTGATTTTGGTTTTTAACTTCTATAATCTTTTCTTTCTCTTTCTAAGTGTTTTGCATAATCTTCTAATCTTTTTTGAATACCTCTAGATAAAGATAGCACATGAAATGTAGGATTGCTTTTGTCAACTTCTATTTTGTGTATCAAATCTTTTACATCTTTAGATGGGGGCTCTCCTATTGCAAAATAAAATAATAATGCTTGAGTACATAGTTCGTAACCTCCCATGCAAATACGCATATCATTGATATCAAGAGGTTGGGTTTTCATTGTTAAACCACTATGTGGTGTGTTTTCAAGACTTTCAATTATTGTATCAAGTCCTCTTGTATCAATTGTAAATTCATCTTTTTCTGCACCTTTTTTATGAAGGCCACTATCTCCTAATCTCCATGCTTTATTTCTAATAGTTTCGAATTGTTTGTTAAATACATTAAAATATTTTTTTATTTTTGAATCCTCTAATTCCATGTTAAAGGGTAGGTTTTGGAATTTATAAGAATTATGGTATTTTGATATTTATTTTTATTGATATTTATAGGGTTTAAATTAATAATTTTTATAAAGGGTTTTTGGGTTGATTGATTATGGATTATGAAGTTGGAGAAGGTTTGAAAAAGTATTATGGTGATTTGGTTGGAATTTTAAGTAGTTTGGATTTGGAACGAGTTGATGGTGTTTTGGATGTTTTGAAAAAGTGTAAGTCTGAAAGGAAGACTGTTTATGTTTGTGGTAATGGTGAGAGTGCGTCGACTGCTGAGCATTATTCAGAGAATTGTTTTCAATTCTCTGACTCATAAAAACAAGGGCCTGTTCTAAACCCTGCTTTTAATGCAGAATGCCCCATTGTTTTTCTGATGTTAATGATTTTATGAAGATTGGAGGATTGAGAATTGTTTCTTTGACAAATATTTCTGTTGTTACTGCTCTTGCAAATGATTTTAGTTATGAGGATATCTTTGTTAAGCAGTTGGAGAGTTTGATGGATGAAGGAGATGTTATTATTGGAATTAGTGGTAGTGGAAATTCTATGAATGTTGTTAAGGCATTAGAATATGCTCGAGATTGTTGTAATTTTAGACTATCTAAATACTTAAAAAGATTTATTGATTTAAAAAAAGATGGTTAAAGATTTAAAGATTGAATCTGAATATAGGGAAAGAATTATGAAAGCTTATGAGGGAAGTCCTAATAAGTTGAATCTTTCTGCAGAGGATTTTATGGGGAATTTAGAATGGAGAATTTATACTGAATTTTGTTTAGATAATCCTCAGGGCAATCATAGGGATTATGTTGGGAGCCAAGGATTTGAAAAATATATTCTAGATGAAATTCATTATGAACATGAGAGAAAAGGATTTGAAGGTTATGAAATTGAAATTAGGGATAAAACTTTAAGGGCATTTACTGAAAGAGGAATTAGTTTTTTAAAATTTTGCAAAGACTATCGGTGGCCCATGGAAGGAGATGATGGAAATTTGAGAGTTTCATTAGAAAAGTGGATGCCGGTACATAGTGAAGAATTGATATGATTCGTTAGATAATTTTAAAAAGGTTTGATTAATAATTTGTTGATGGGAAATTGTCCTTATATTGATGAATGTGGAAATCAGAAAGGTCTTAAAGTTTCTCTTAGGTGTTATGAAGAGAATTATGTTTCTAGAAAATGTTATTAAGATATGAAAAAGATTGAAGAATGTTTCTGTGTTTTTAGAGAAGAAGCGGAAAATATTTCTAGGGAAGAAGATTTGAGTAATTGTGTGGAAAAGTGGAATTAGTTTGTTAGGACAACTTTTATAATCTTGAGTTTCTAGTTATTTATAATAAAAGGTGAATGAAATGGATGTAAATGAGGTTTTGGCAAAGTATTCTCGTAGGATAGAAGGCGAGATGAATGATTATGATAGTGTTGGTGTTGAGGAATCTAGTTCTGTTGATTATAATAAATTTAAAAATGAGATGATGCCTGAGATGTCGCGTTATGAGAAATGGACGCGGAGTTTGGGGAATATTGTGAAGATTAAATTAGCTAAGAAAGATGAGGTTAAGTTTGCTAAACATTTGAGTGCTGCGCATCTTGATGTTACTCCTTCGGAAGCTGTTAGTTTTGCAGGTATTAGTTTTATGTTGGTTCTTTTTTTTGGGATTTTTTCTAGTGTTGGTTTTTGGTTGCTTGGTTCTGATTTTCCTAATTCTCCTTTCCCTTTTTTGTATTTGGGTTTGATGTTTGTTGTTTCTATGTTTTTGTTTTATTATTTTTATTCAATGCCTAAACGAATGGCTGTTAAGTGGAGATTGAAGGCAAGTAGTCAGATGGTTCCTGCGATTCTTTATACTGTTATTTACATGAAGCATACAAGTAATTTGGAGAGGGCGATTAGTTTTGTTAGTCAGCATATTGAAGAGCCTCTTGCTTTGGATTTGAGGAAGGTTCTTTGGGATTTAGAGACTGGAAAGTTTTCTTCTATTCGGGATAGTTTGGATAGTTATCTTGAATTTTGGAAAGAGACAAATATGGAGTTTGTTGAAAGTTTTCATTTGATTGAAAGTAGTTTATATGAGCCTGATGAGAATCGTCGAGTGATTATTTTGGAGAGGGCTTTGAGAGTTATTTTGGATGGAGTTTATGAACGGATGTTGAAATATACTCATACGATTAAAGCACCTTTGACTAATTTGTATATGTTGGGAATTGTTTTGCCTACTCTTGGTTTAGCTTTGTTACCTTTGGCTTCTGCGTTGCTGGGAGGATTGATTAAATGGACTCATGTTTTTCTTTTGTTTAATTTGATTATTCCGTTTTTTGTTTATTATATGACTTTGCAAGTTATGTTGAAAAGGCCAGGTGGTTATGGAGAGTCTAGTTTGTTGGAGAAAAATCCTCTTTATTATAAATATGTAAGTAAGAAGCCGTATCTTATTGCTGGTTTGATTTGTGTTCCGTTTTTCTTGATTGGTTTGATTCCGTTGGTTTTTGGTTATACTCCTGTTCCTGAATGGTTGGGAATGCAGAGTGATTATACTTTTGCTGAAGTTGGTTTGGGTTTTTTGGGTGATGGAGAGTTGTTTCAGTTTGAGCAAGGTGAGAATGGGAAGGTTGGGCCTTTTGGGTTTATTGCTTTGTTAATGAGTTTGTTTATTCCTTTTTCAATTTCCATGTTTTTTGCTCTGAGTTTTTCTATGAGAACTAAGGAGTTAATTAAATCAAGAAATGATACTAAGGATTTGGAGGGAGAGTTTAATAGTAGTTTGTTTACTTTGGGGAATCGTCTTGGGGATGGGACGCCTGCAGAGATTGTTTTTGCGAAAGTTGCCGAGTCTGTTCGTGGGCAGAAGACTGAGGATTTTTTTAGAATTGTTAATAGTAATATTCAGTCTATGGGGATGAGTTTGGAGGATGCTATTTTTAATCCTCGTCGTGGTGCTTTAGTTTATTATCCTTCTAATTTGATTGCGACTTCAATGAGGATTTTGATTGAGAGTGTTAAGAAAGGTTTGAAGGTTGCTGCGCAGAGTTTGATGAGTATTTCAGAATATGTTAGAAATATGCAGAAGATTAATGAAAGATTGAGAGATTTGTTGGCTGATGTTGTTTCTGATATGAAAAGTAATATGACTTTTTTGGCGCCTTTGTTGGCTGGAATTGTTGTTGGTTTGGCTTCGATGATTACTGGAATTTTGGGGCAGTTGAAATATATGTTGGATTTTGGAGGGGGTGAAGATGCCTTAGGTGGTTTGGCAGGATTAGGAAATATTACTCAATTGTTTGAATTGGTTAATATGATTCCTCCTTATTTTTTGCAGATTGCGATTGGTGTTTATATTATTCAAGTTGTTTTTATTTTGACTGGAACATTGGTTACTATTGATGCTGGAGAGGATAAGTTAAGGCAGACAAATATTATTGCAAAGAATTTGATTCGTGGAGGAATGTTGTATTTGGCTACTGCTTTACTTTCTATTTTAGCAATGTATGGTTTGGCTAGGGTGGCATTGGGCGGGATTGGTGGTTGATTGGTAGAATAATTTTTAATTTAAAACAGATTACTAAAGATTTATTAATGTTGTTTGTTATTTATTGATTATGGAAAGAAGAGGTTTTAATAAGAAAGGGATGGAAGGAGATTATTTAATTTGGTTGATAATTGGGGCTGTAATTTTGGCTATTGGATTGGTTAGTGTTATGATTATGAGTGGGAAGGGAATTGGTGCTTTGGATTTTATTAAAGATATATTTAGGTTTGGGAGTTAAAATGGTTGAAGGAGGAATAAATAAGGTTGTTAAGTGGGTTATTTTGGTTTTGGTTTTGGTGATTGTTCTTTTGGGTGTTGTTTTTTTGGGTGTTCCCGAAAAGATTGGAAATTTGTTTCCGGATTTTGGTAAGGAGGATGTTGTTGTTAGTTGGGATGAAGATGTTTTTTTAGAACATCCTGAAATGATTATTATTCAATATAATGATGGTAAATGGAGTGGTGATATAATAGGTTTTGGGATTGGAGATTTATATTATAATCATGATGATAATGTGGGGTGGAGATGGTCTGTTGATGATGATCCAAATATTGAGAGTAAAGATTGGCTTGCTGTGAAAAATGAGAATCATTATTTGTTTAATAAATTGAATAGGGAAGATACTGTCTTTGTTCGGTCGTTGAATGGGAAATCTGCTGAAGAGGGGTTGATTATGTTGATTGAGAGAATGTTGAAAGAAGATACTTCTTTGAGTATTCGGGTTGCTGGTGTATGGGGAGAGATTTATGATAAGAATGATAAGATTGTTAAGAATTTGGATATGTTGATTGATAAATTGAATCAGATTTCAAGAGGAGGAATTAAGAATGGATAAGAGGGGAGTTAAGTTTTTAGGAGAGCATGTTGTTAATATTATTATTGCTGTTTTGGTTGTTGTTATTTTAGTTTATTTAGGTTATAAGATGGTAACTATTTGGAGTGATGGAAATAAGTTAGAGAGAGCTGGAGAGGCTTTGGAGGAGATTGTTTCTAAGATTAATGTTGTTAATGTTGAGGGTGTTGAGGGAAAGATTGTTGTTTTTCCTCCAGAGAATTGGTATTTGAGGACTTTTTCTGATTATGATTTTCCTATTGGTGAATGTTTTAAGGCTAGTGATTGTTTGTGTGTTTGTAATGATATTAGGTGTGAGGATTCTAAGAAATGCGAAGGATTTGATTTTAATGTAATGGTTGATGGAGAGATTTCAAAATTTGCAGGAGGCAATGCTGCAGGTGTTGCTGTTGTAAGATATCCTGGTTTGAAATTAGAATCTAGTGAGGAGATTTTTATTGTTAAGGAAGAAGGAGTGGTTAAAGTTGGGAGGGTTGAGAATGGAGCATGAAGATTTTATTAGAATTGTTTTATGGATGATTTTTTTTGCTTTGGTTTTGGGTGGTGTTTATTTTTTGATTAGGGGGTTGGGAATTTAAAATGAGTAGAAAAAAAGGCGAGGTTTCAACTGCAATGATTATTGGTTTAGTTTTCTTAATTGTTAGTTTTGCGGTTTTGCTGATTTTTATGTTTAGGATTGATTGGTTTGATACAATTGATAGAGAGACATGTCATCAGTCTGTTATTTATAGGAGTACTTTTAAGACAGGACCTATTGAGGGAAGTCGTGTTATTCAGTTGAAATGTCAGACAGAAAAGATTTGTTTGAGTATGTCTGGAGATTGTGAAGAGTTGAGTGATACAAAGAAAAATCCTGTTCGTAAGGTTAAATTAAGTAGAGATGTTGAAAAGGCTGTTGAGGAGATTAAGGATGTCTTTGCAGAAGAAATGGTTAATTGTCATTCTATGTTGGGAGAGGGTAAATTGAATTTTATGCCGCATAATTGGGGAAGAAAGAATTATGGTTTGATTTGTTCAAGAATTGTTTTTGATGATTCTGTTAAGAATAGTATTGAGAGTATTGGGCATGGAGATATGTATGCTTATTTGGAAGGAAAGGTTGCTTCTGAGGGGAAGAGTTATTTGGAGTATTTGTATCCGGGTTGGAAGAGATCTAAGAATTCTGTTAATTTGTTTGAGTCTTTTAAATCTGAAGGTAGTGAGTTTAGTAATGTTGGTTTTGATAATTGGAAAATGAATTTGGATAGGGAAGGAGGTTATGTGATTATTGCGCAGATTGCTCCGGAATCTGTTTGGGATAGTTGGGGTAAGGGTGTTGCGACTGCTGTTGCTATTCCTGTTGGTGTTGCGTTGATTGCTACAGGTGTTGGTGCTCCTGCGGGAGCTGTTTTAATTGCAGGTGCTGCGACTATTACAACTGTTTCATTGGTTTCAGGTGGAGCTGTTTTATGGTATTCTTATGATGATGAATTTTATTATTCTCCGCCTACTATTTATCCTTTTGAAATTAAAGTTTTGAAAGATTTAGGGATTAGTAGTTTTGAGATTGCACCTTGAGGTTAATATGGATAAAAGAGGAATAACTAATTTGATGGGGAATGTTGTTTATATTTTGTTAGTTGTGGTTTTTATTGGAGTTATAGCTGTTGCTATTGCAAGGGTTGGAAGTAATTCAACACTTTATGAACAGATTTATGCTAAACAGATTGCACTTTTGATTGATAAGGGAGATGTTGGAATGGAGATTGAAATGGATGTTTATGAATTGTATAGTTTTGCTAAGAAAAAAAGATTTAAAGGAAAGATTGTGGATATTAATAAGGAAAGTAGTGAAGTTGTTGTTAGATTGGTCGATGGTAAGGGATATAGTTATGGATATTTTAATGATGTGAAATTTGCTTGGGATTTGAAGGATGATGATAAGAAATTGATTTTGAGGTTTGTTGAAAATGGATAAGGGTGGTTATATTAGGCTTGATGATATTGGGATGTATTTTTTAGGATTTATTTTAATTGGTGGTGCAGTTGCTAGTGGAATTTTTATTTTTTATGGGTATAGTGTTGATGTTAGAGGTTTGGAAGTAGGGATTTTATCTGATAAATTGGTTAGGACGGTTGTTGTTGATGAAAATATTAGGGAAGAAGTTTTTGAAAAAAATTTCAATATTTTAGATGAGGCTAAGTTGAATGAGAATTTTAAAAATGGTGATTATTTTTTTAGATTAGAAGTTGGTTCTGAGATTTTTGTTGAGGGTAATAGAGATTTTGAAGTTGAGTGTGAGTTGGAAGGAAAAAATTTTCCTAGATGTTTTAGTAAAGAGTTTTTTATTGATGATACTAAGATTAAAATTTTGACTGCTAGTCGGCAAGTTGGGAGTAAAGTATGAACAAGAAAGGGTTGGAGGATAGTTTGCCTACATGGATTGTAACTCTTTTTGTTTTGAGTTTTTTTGTTTTGATTTATTTTGGAGGAGTGTTTGTAATGTTTGGAGATAAAACTATTTTTGGAGATGGAGAAGTTGTTGTTGAATCTGGAAATAATTTAATTGTTGTTGAAAGTTTTAAAGATTTTTTAGAGAGCGAGGTTGAGTTTGGAGGGTCTGAAGTATTGGTTAAGGATTTGGTTGATTTGGAAGGTGGTTTGAAAGAGTTTAAGAAGTTGGGTTCTGAATTTGTTGAAGAATTGGATGAGAAAAAAGTTTGGTTAAGAGTTTATGATTTTGTTGAAGATGTTGAAGTTAGTTTTGATGGGAAGTATAAAGATTATGAAGTTAGTAGAAGTGTTAGTGTGCGTGAGGGAAGAGGTAGTTGGAGTCCAATGGCTAATAGTAAAAAGGAGGTTTTTTGTGATTTTAAGAATTCAGATGGTTTTTTGTTTTTTGGATTTAGTTTGAATAAGAAGATTGTATTGTGTTGGGAAAATGAATAAAAAAGGAATTTCATTATCTATTTTAGTATTTGTTGTTGCAAGTATTGTTTTATTGGGATTAAGTTTGGTATCATTTTCTTTAAGGGATAGAGATATTGATGAGAGTCTTGGTGTTTATAATGGGGTTGATGAAATTTATATTAAGAAAGTTCAGTTGGATTATTATTTGGATAGTGTTTTTGAGAGAAGTGTTGTTGATGGTGAAGAAGGGTTTGTTTTTGGGGAGGGTGTGGAGGGGTTTGTTGAGAAATTTAGGGAGGAGTTTGCTTTAAGAAAGTTGGAGGGTTTTGAAGAAGTTGATATGTATGTTAATGGTGATGGGTTTATTGAGGGTGTTTCCATTGTTGATGGGAAAGTTGTTTTGAAGTTTGAAGTAGTGTTGATTAGTGAAGTTAGGGGGGCGAGTTTGAAATATAATTATAATCAGATTTTTGAAAAGACTTTTAAAGTTTGATTATTTGGTAGGTTTAATATGAAAAATAAAAAAGGGGAAGGAATGTCTTGGATATTGATTACATTTATTTTAGCAATGATTGTATTAGTCGTGCTTGCAATAGGATTTACAACGGGTTTTAAAAATACATGGCAAAAAATAACTGGGTTTGGTGGGGGAGATTCTAATGTTGCAGATATAGTTCGGAATTGTGGAAATGTATATTGCCCTATTGGAGATGATTATAATTATTGTAAAAAACAACCTGTTGTTTTTGATAAGGTTGATGGGAAGGATAATCCTGATAATGGAAGATATAGTTGTGAACAATTATCTCGTGGATTTAATGTTGGTTTAGATGAATGTGGAAGTATTGTTTGTGAAAGTGGATGTAGTGATTTGGAATTTGAAGAATGTCAATATGAAGAAGATGAGAAGTGTGTTGTTGAATGGGTTGGGAGGCCAAGTTTTGAAAAGCATGAAAGGATGGCTGATGGTGGTGAGTTGAGTAGTGTGGAGGATTTGACTCACAGGGTTGCATTTGAAGAAGCTGATAAAAAAGGAGATGGTTGGGTTTGTGAAAAGAGGGTGTTGAATTAAAATAATGGAAACCAAATTTTATAAAGGATGGTTTCTTATATTTAAGATGAAAGGAGGTTTATTATAATGAATAAAAAAGGAGCAGAAATGACTGTTGGAACAATTGTTATAATAATTTTAGCCTTGGTTGTGTTGGTGGTTCTTGTGATGGGATTTACAACTGGCTGGGGGAATTTATGGCAGAAGATGACGGGTTTTGGTGGGGGTGATGATAATGTTCAGACAGTTATTCAAAGTTGTCAAATAGCTTGTGCAGAAGGAAGTCAATATGATTTTTGTGATTTGAAAAGAAATGTTGTTGAAGGTGGTGAGAAATCTGAACAAAAATGTAGTGATTTAATTGGAAAAGGTGGATTGAAGTGTGATGCTATTGTTTGTCCTTAATTGGATTTTATTTTTTTAGGTAGGTTTTTAAATTTAGATAGTCTTAGTTTGGAATGGATTATTCAATTGATGGTAAGAGAAAGAGTAAGAATGATAAGAAAGCTAAGGGTAGATATAATAGGTATAAGAAGGGTGGAGGGCGAAGGAGTGGAGGCAGGACTGCGAGCGAGAAGAAGGTTTAGATAATCTTATAAATAAGTTTTTTGTTTTATTTCTATGAGTATTATAATAGGAATTGAAAGTACGGCGCATACATTTGGTGTTGGTGTAGTTAAGAATGGAAATGTTTTGAGTAATGTTAGAGATGGTTATACTACTGAAAGTGGAGGGATTATTCCAATGGATGCTGCGAAGCATCATGTTGAAATTGCTGAAGATGTTTGGGTTAAGGCTTTAGATGAGGCTGGTGTTAGTGAAGGAGAAATTAGTGGTATTGCTATTTCTCAGGCACCTGGTTTGGCTCCTTGTTTGATTGAAGGGATGAAATTTGCTAAAAAGAAATGTAAAGAGTTGAATGTTGGTTTGGTTTGTGTTAATCATTGTGTTGCTCATTTGGAGATTGGTAGGTTGACTGGTGCTAAGGATCCTGTTTTGTTGTATGCTTCTGGGGCGAATACTCAGGTGATTGCTTATAGTGGTGGAAAGTATAGGGTTTTTGGTGAGACTTTGGATATTGGTATTGGTAATTTTATTGATAATTTTGCGAGAGTGATTGGGCAAGGTTTTCCTGGAGGGCCTAAGGTTCAGGAGTTGGCTTTGAAAGGGAAGTATGTTGAATTGCCTTATTCTATTAAGGGAATGGATGTTGCTTTTTCTGGGATGTTGACTAAACTAAAGCAAATGTATGAAAAGGGTTTTGGTGCTGAAGACTTATCGTTTAGTTTGCAAGAAACTGCTTTTGGGATGTTGGTGGAGGCTTCGGAAAGGGCTTTGGCTCATACTGGAAAAAAGGAGTTGTTATTGGGTGGAGGTGTTGGTTGTAATTCTCGTTTGCAAGAAATGTGTAAAATTATGTGTGAAGAAAGAGGTTGTAAGTTTTTTGTTCCTCGTCGGGAATTTTTGGTTGATAATGGTGGAATGATTGCATATTTGGGTTGGTTGATGTTTGAGAAAGGATTGGTTGTTGATGTTTGTGATTTGGATGAAGTTGATATTGATTCTAAAGAGAGAACAGATATGGTTGATGTTAGGTGGAAGTGAGAGATTGTTTTTATCGACGCCCTTTTACGGAATATTTATAAAGGTTAAATGTATTTGAAATATATATTATTAATCATAATATAAAAAAGATGATAAAATTTAATAAATCTTCGAAGATTGCACTGAAATATTTTTTAATGATTATGTTAATTGGTGGTTTCCTTTTTGTTTTGATGAGTTCTGGATTTGTTATTGGTGAGAATTATGTGGGTCATACTGAAAGTGGTATTGTAAATATTTCTATTCTTGAAGATGATGCATCTCAGGTTCTTAATTTAACTTTTAATAATACTGGAGTTTTAGAAGTTGCTGCTCCAGATAATGTAACTGAATTTAATGTGACTATTCCTGATTCTTTTAAATATATTGCAAGTACTCAAGCTTCAAATGTTTCTTCTGCTTTTACAAATACAAGTGTTGTTTTGAGGTGGTATAATTTTACTCATGGTATTCTTAATGCATCTTCTACTTCTGCTAAAAGTGCTATTGGAGAATTTGGTTTTAATGTAAGTGCAATTACTCCTGGAAGTTATATGTTAAATATGACTATTTTGAATGGAACTGCAGGTAATCTTACTTATTCCAATGCTACTGTTAATATTACTGTTAATGATACTACTGCCCCTGTAGTTGAATATGATGCTACAACTACTGCAAATTTAAGTCATGTAACTTCTAGCTCTGTTTATGTAGGTGTTTCAGTAGTTGAAGTATTTCCTTCATTTATAACTTTTAATTTAAGTTATGTTAATGGAACTAATGTTAATTTAACAACTTATTCTATGAGTAGTCAAACTGATAATACTAATATTACCTTTATAGGATTAGGTATTGGAACTTATATTGTAAATGTTAGTGTGAATGATACTTCTGGAAATACAACTACTATTTATAGGACTTTTTCATTGGGAAGTGCTACGACAACTAGTGATGATACTAGTAGTGGGGGTAGTGCTGGTGTAACTCCTTCTTATTGGAAATTAACTCGTTCTGTAACTAATGAAGATTTTGAACAAGGATTTACAAGAGATTTTGGAGTTAAAGAAAGAATAAAATTTATGATTAATGGTGCTAATCATTATATGGGGGTTTTAAGTTTAACTTCTTCTATAGTGATTATCAATGTTTCTTCTACCCCTCAACAAGCAACTTTAAATATTGGAGACTTAAGAAAATTTGATGTTACTGATGATGATTATTATGATTTGAGTGTTAAATTCAATTCAATTTCAAATAATAAGGCCACATTAACTACTAAGGCTATTAAAGAATTAGTTACTGAAGAAAGTGAGGTTGAAGAACAAGATAAGGAAACTGTAGCCATAGATGAATCAAAAGAAGATATGGATGAAGATGATGAAGGTATTGTTGGATTGGTTGTAATAATTATTCTTGGTTTGGTAGTAGTCGGAGTTATTATTTATTATATTCTTAAGAAGAAAAAGTAATTAGTTAATTTTTTAAATGGTTTTTTGTTGGGTTTATCATAGGGTATGCCCCTGTAGTGCAGTGGTCAAGCATCCAGCCTTCTCAAGGCTGTGACCCGGGTTCAAATCCCGGTGGGGGCATTTAACCTTAGGTTAAACAATGCAACATTTATATACTAGGAAGTGTTCTAATATATATGAAAGTATATAGCAAAGAAGATGGTCTAAATCGTGTATATGATTTTGATAAAAGAATTAACACACAGATAGCCAAGCTTAAAAAAATTAATAATATTAATTCTAAAAAAGTTAT
>JABIDS010000003.1 GCA_018651605.1 archaeon
ATGAAATGTTATGTAGAACAAAAATCTGTTCAGATTCCATATTGTAGTACATCTCCAGAATCACAAACATTTAGTTTCCCTAATCACAAAAGAATTTGTACACCGAATCCTGTTGGAGAATGTGGCGTTGATGGATGTGGACTAACTTACGGAAATTGTCCCGATAAAACTTATTGTGATGGAGATAAGATAAAAGAAGAAAAAGGAATATGTTCATCAAATACCTGTACTTATGCTTCTGCAACAATACTAAAAGATTGTGTTAAGGAGAGAGGTGAATGCGTAACTTGCGAAGACTCTGAAGGATTTGGAAAATGTGTTGCAAAACCAGATGGAATAATCTTAACAATTCCTGAAAAAAATGCAGGAGACATATCAGTATCAGAATTATTCACAAAATCTTTCTGTTGTGAAGATGGAGGATGTTCAGGAAGTACATGCTCTACACCTATATCTGAATCATCTACAGACCCATTAGACTTTTTAACATCTTTTGGAGATTGTAACTGCCTAGATAAAGAAGACAAAGGAATATTAAAGGAATCATATACAAAATATTTAAAAGCAGTAGAAGATAAAATAAAACAAGAATCTTGCAAATATGATAGCTGCGAATCAGATACTGCTTGCCCTTATGGATGTGATTTTGTAGAATATTTTTGTGAATCAGGAAAGATGAAAAAGGAATTAGTTACAAGGTGTAACCAAGAACCTTATGAAGCTCCCTCTCCCCCAGAGGAATCTATTTATCCTATACTCATTCAAGATGTAAATGAAATCTTTGACAAAACTAATCCTACAAACCATATTAGATATCTAGAACAAAAACATATAGCTAAAGAAAAATTCGACTCAACAGAAAATTTACAAGGAATTGAAGAATTTTATTTATATTTAATGAGGACAGATTTAACAAATGATTTAATAGTAAAAGCCCATCTTGATTTAGGAAGATTATTAGAAGCACAAGCAATGAGTCCAGACTTTTCACCTAAAATACATTCTGCAGGAAGAGAACCGATCATAAGTATATTATATCCAACAATAATCTCTCACAGACTTCATAAAATTTCATTTAAAATAGAATTAGATGAAATGTTTAGAGAGAAAGTGACTGGATGGTCGCCTGATGGAACAGATTGGTTCTCATTTGACACAAAGACCATTCCTAATGATGAAAACTCCTATAACTTTAAAGGATATAGAGTAGACCCTGTTCAATTTGATGCTCTTTTCGATGAATTAATAGAAACAGACAATCTAGCAATAACTTTAAAAAAATATAGGGATGGAATAGGGGTTACAGCACTACTAGATTATTCAGGAGATTTTATACATGAAGATTCTGAATATCCAAAAAAAATAAAATTCTTAAGAGATGCAATAAAATCTTTTGAAGCAGTAGAATTAAACGCATTACAAAATTCAGATATTGAATTATATAGGGAAGCAAGCTATTCTTCTGCTTCAGCTTACATGAAACTATTAAGACCCGAATTAACAGAATACGAAAAAGAAACAATATCTAAACATGTTAGGTTATTATATAAGAGATTCATCTCAGGTTATTCAGATGAAGTCACATCAGATGCTTATCATAGATTAGCAGCATTTGAATATCACAGATCATTTTTTTATCCCAAAGATAATCGTAATATAGCAAGCTCCTTAGAATTTATTAAGAAAGCAATTGATAGAAATTCAGATAATATTGAAGCAAAAGATTTCCAGAAAAATATGACGACAATGATTCTCACAAATATAAGGCATGGGTTCGGAATAATGCTCATGGAAGGAGAAGAAAGTTTAAATGCAAATTTAAATGTATTTAATGTAGTTTGCTGGAATAGAAATTTAAACACCTTGTTAGATGAGTTTGAAACAGCATCAAATAAAGCAGAAGAAGTTAAAGGTGCACTCGTGCTTCTTGACAGTCTTCAAAACCATCAGAAGGTTGATATAAGAAAGTTTGCATTAGAAGCAAAAATAGGAGAAAGATACAAAATGATAGGCAAGTTAAAAAGATTCCAACCAGTAATCAGCGACGCTGAACTTAGAACATGGTTAGAAGGTGAACAAAACAGAGGAGAACCATACAACGGGATTCCAATAATTGCAGCAAACATAATGAGCGATACTGGTTCTAGTCAAATACGTGAAGAACTAAGGATGAAAATGACATTAGAAGAAGTTGGAACTAAGAAAAGGCCTAAACAATATCAAGATAATCTTGAGTCAATAAAACAATATGACATTCTTGTTAAAAAAGCATTTTGTCTACCCGATATAGCATTAATGTTTACAGATGGAGATGCAGATAGGGCATGGCAATTCAAAAGAGACAAGGGTTGCTTTGATGAGGCAGATGACCCTAATCAAAATAAATATTACTTCTTATTCAAAACAGGAGAAACTTATGAATATCAAACAGTAACAAATACTTGGTCAGACACTTTCATAAATTTTCTTACACCGGTGGATATTGCTTTAATGGCTACACCAATGATTGCAGCATCAATTTATGGAAAAACTTTAAAATTTGCAAAATTAATAAAATTAGCAAAATCTGCAGATAAAGTCACGGATGCATTAAGAGCTGCAAAAATTACAACCCTTGGAGCAGAATTAGATACTGCCATAGAAACAGCATTAAGAACAGGAGTAAGCAGAACATTTACTCAAGAGATTGGTCAATTTACAGCTACAACTTTTGTACAAGGAATGTCAGAAGAAATAGCATTCCAATTAGTTGGAAATGCAATTTCATTAGTTCCAGGATTAAGAGACATAGGACAAATAATAACTCTCGTAGGAGCACCAGGATTCCCAGATATTAAACCAAAACAAAAATGGATATTCTTTGATGCAAATCAAAAAACAATGGCAGGGTTAGAATTAAGAAACGCTGATGAAGTTACAAAATATTTAGATGGAATGGAAACTAAAGGATTTGTCAGAGATGGAAATAAACTAACTATTGAAGGAAATGATTATTTAGTATATAATGAGAAGAATGCATTAGATGTATTCTCTGATCCAAATTTAAACATAAAACATGCAACAAAGACAAGCACATTAAAAGATACTATTTCAAGAGTTATAAACACTCAACATTTCACTGCAGATGAAATGATGAGAGTTAACACCTACTGGCCTACAAAATTTGCAATAGCAGATAGAGCGCAAATTAATCTTGCAGGACAAAGAGTTAAAGAAAGCTATTTAACAGGAAGTACAAATGACAAACTCTATCAAATAAGGGCAAGAAAATTAATTGCAGAACTAACAGAACAAAAATTTAAACTCTGTGATGGAACAACAATTATAAAATCTAATCCTAGTGGAGAAATTACAGGCACTCTAAGTTTTTTTAATAGCCCTTTATCAGATTCTGTTGAAGAGATTCTTTCAGTTAACTCAATAGAAGGAGGAAGATTTGGAGCAATAACAGGTACAACCGAAAGAACAGATTTTCTTGCACTTATTTTAAAAACTGCTGAAAAAGGAACTAAAGAAGGAGCAGAGAAATTAGATCATCTAACAGTTATTACTAAGAGAAGGGATGCAAGAGGTTATAAATCTCTTCTTAATAAAAAAGCTAAGCCTGATAAAGGAATACCTAAACAAACTCTTGCTAAAAGTATCCAAGAAGTAATAAGTGAAAAATATGAACCTATTGAGGCTGCAAAAAAATTAAAAGAATTTAAAGATCTTAATGGATATAAAACAACTGAGGATATAAAGACAATGATAGCAAATAATCATGCTCATGCTCGAAAATGGATAGAAGAAGGTCTTGACATAACAGACCCTGTTCATGAAGGAAAATTCTGGAAAGTTCTTGAACCAAGAGAGATTTACGAAGAACTAGATCCCCTAGATCCTACAGACTTAGTAGCAATAGAAGAAAGAAAAAGAATAAGCAATGAAGTTGGAGACATGCCAGTGCTATTAGAAGCTGAAATAACCCTTATAGAAGTAAGTAACAAATTAAGAGGATATTTATATAGGGAAATAATCAAGGGACAAAATTTATAATTTCTCTTTATCAGCTTCAATAGCTTCCCTTAAAACCTGAGTAAACATATAAGGAGTAGGAAATTCTTTAACATTAGGAGTTATTCGTTCTTTTTCAGGCTCATCCCTAATACCTGCTAAAGAGTAAGCATCCCCTTTCTCAGAGATTATTAAATCTCCATGAATATTTTTCATTTGCCTATTTAAATCACCATCATTCAATTCTGTCCAAAAATAAATATTTCTCCATTCCTCAAAAGTTGGAGGTCTTGAAATCCCAAGACCTTGTTCCTCATTAGATTCAGATAGACTATCAAAAATAGTTTTTGCATCATTAGTATTATGGTTAACTAAATTAGGAGTTAGCAAAACACAATCATCTCCAACCTCTAAACTTATTCCATATTTCTCATCAATAGATTTTACCCTATCATATTTCATATGGTCTCTTGCAAAATAAATACCTTTTTCTTCATCATAAATAAAATCCTGACCTAATAAATAAGAATGCCTAATTGCCTGTTGATAATCTACAGTTACCCCTCCAACACTTTCTCTTTCCTCCCCAATCTTTACCAAACAATTTTGTTTCGCAACTTTTTCTAAACCCTTAAGCCTATCATCCAAATCTCTAGATTTTTTAAAACTAAAACATAATCTTGCAGGAGAAGTTTCTAACCAAGCCTCTGCACCCAAGCCCTGAAATAAAGCATTATTACTATTAATATGTTTTCCAATTCTCTTTAAATTATCAGAGTTCAATCTATCTCTCTTAGAATAGTCATCTCCAATAGTTTGTTCAGGTGTTAATTTCATTTTAATATCTCTTAATTTCTTTAAAACAACAAGAAATTAACCTTTAAAAGCTTTTGCTTTTGTTATTACTAAATAGTGACTTAAAAAATCAAACACAAAGCAACAAATTTTCAATAACAAAATTAAATCCCAACAAGTCTTTCACCAATATCATACCTACTTGCAACACAAAGTTTCTCAAGAAGATTATGAACATGATTTTTTACAGTAAAAGGAGATAAATGCAATTCCTTAGCTACTTCCTTATTAGAAAAATTTCGTCTAATTAATTTAGCTATTTCCAATTCTCTTGGAGATAAATTATATTCATTTTCTTTATAAGAACTACCAACAAGATTTCTACTAGAAATATTAAAAAGCAAAGGATTTAAACTTGGAGAACAATAAGTTTCTCCAGAAAAAAGATTATGAATACCTTCGTATAAATTATCTAAACCCTCTTCCTCACTTACACATCCATCTGCTCCAGATTTAATAGCAAGTTCCAAATCCTTTTGAGTATGAGGAATAATAAAAAGAGAACGAGTTTCAGCACCTTGCAAAATTGGAGGATCTGTTCTTGGATCATATTCTCTTGCAGGGTCCAATTTGGAATCACATTTCAAAATATAAATTCCCAAAGTTTTAATAGAAAAATTCTTATAAGGTTTTTTAGAAGGATCTACAGCAACACAATTATATTTACCACAACGTTTAATCTCTTTGTACATAGTGTCAAAAGCCACATGTTTAGGATGCACAATCGCAATATCTAATGGTTCCGAAGATTCACCCATTTCACCCTTTTTCATAATAAATTATAGAATAATCATTTATAAGATTATATGGGCAAGAAACTCCATATTTTATCTTCAAAAATCAAGCGAAAACTCCGCACTTTGCTCGAAGAGTACACCTTTGGTGCAGTGTGGAGATGAGCTTTTGAAGAGCCTAAAAACAAGGGCCTGTTCCAAACCCCCCCTTCAGGGTGGGGTGGCCCATTGTTTTTTTGATTTTATAAAAAATCCAACTAATTAAATATAAAAACCCTTCATTCCTTAAACAACCATGACATCACAAACACAAATGCAATTAGGAAAGAAAGGATTAACAAAAGAATTCTTAGATGATTTAAAAAAACGATTTGAAAAATCATCTGTAAAAAATCTAAAAGTCACAGTCCTAAAATCCGCAAGAGAATCCAGAGAAGACATAAAAAAATACTCAGAAAAAATAAAAACAAGCCTAGGCCCAAAATACACTACAAAAATAATCGGCTTTAGTATTTTCATAAAAAAATGGCGTAAGGAAATGAGATAATCAACCCAAAAACCTTATAAACCCCAATTCTCACATATTAACAGGCCCAATCGCACAAGCGATCCTAACTCTGCAAAGAGTGACCTACTAAAACAAAATGAAAATATCAGCAGTATATAATTTACAAGCAAATGAATATAACGAAAAATTAGCACAAGCCCTAAAGCAATTACCAGAATTTGAACAACCAGAATGGAGCTATTTTGTAAAAACAGGAATAGCAAAAAAAAGACCGCCTCAGGAAAAAGATTTCTGGCACAAAAGAGCCGCATCAGTTCTAAGACAAATTTACGTCCACAAAGTAGTTGGTGTAAACAGACTAAAAACAAGATATGGTTCAAGAAAAAACAGAGGAATGAAACCAGAAGCATTCAAAAAAGCATCAGGAAAAATCATAAGAACAATTCTACAACAAGCTGAAAAAGCAGAACTATTAGCAAAATCAAACGAAATAGGAAGAAGAGCAGGAAGAATACTTACACCAAAAGGTAAAGAATTAATGGAGGGAATAAAATGAGATACATAACTAAAAGAATAAAACCAGCAGACCCATTAATTGCCTTCAAAATGCCAAGAGGACATTCACCCTCATTAGATTTAGACGAAGTAGTAACAATTGAACTTAGAGAAGGAGAATTATCAATTCAAGGAGCACCATACTCAACAGATGAAACCTCTGAAAATTACCTAAATATAAGAACAGATAGAATAGAAGGAAAAAACAGAGTTATAAACATCCAAGCAGAAAATTATTTAGTTAGAAGATTTAATGAATTAAATGAACCTTACATTGAAGTTGCAAAACAAGCTTTGGAGAGAGCAGCATAAAATGAATGTAAAAAGAAACGAAAAACGAAAACAGCAAAAGAAAATCAAACTTAGTAAAGCAAACAAAAAAACAAAATGGGCACCAGTTTGGGCAGTCATAAAAAAATACGGACAAGGTAAAAGAGTTCACCCTTCAACATTAACTGCAAACAGAAGAAGTTGGAGAAGAACAAAACTAAAAATTAAACCAAGAAAACAAAATAAACCACAATTAGGATAAAAAATGGACGACAAAGATAGACAATGGATAAGGTATTCTCCAGAAGGGAGAAATACAGAATATGATCATAAAATGAATCTTAGAAATATGGTAAATACAATGGGAATGCTAGGCCCAAAACTTCCAATAACTACTATTCTAAAAAGTGATTCTGAGGATGATAATTATGTTTTAAATTTAGATGGAGAAGAAATTAAGATTAAGGCTTCTGAAAACGGTCAAAGAAACAATGCAGAATCAGGAATATTCTTTTTAACAGAACCTTCTAAAAAAGATAAAGTAGAAGGAATATTAATGAGGTTATTTGACGCATAAAATGGCAACAAAAAAACCAACAGAACCACAAGTAACTCTTGAAAGAGAATACATAGTTCCACTTAGAAAAGAATGGTTAAAAGTTCCAGAATATAAAAGAGCAAGCAAAGCAATCAAAGCCCTAAAACAATTCATAGCAAAACACATGAAACTCTATGACAGCGACCTAAGAAATGTAAAAATAGACCAACTATTAAACAACGAAATAAGATTCAGAGGAATGAAAAAACCACCTGCAAAAATAAAAGTAAAAGCAAAAAAATTAGACAACAATACAATAAAAGTAGAATTAGTAAACCTTCCAGCACATGTCAAATTCGCTCAATTAAGAAAAGAAAAGAAAAGCCAAGAATTAAAAAAGAAAGTAGAAACTAAACAAGAAACAAAACCAGAACCCAAGGAAACAAAAGAAGAAGATTCAAAAGACAAGGATTCAGACTCAACAGAAAAAGAAGAAAAAGACAAAAAAACTGAATCTAAACCAAAACCCAAACCCCAAGAAAAACCCAAAGAAGATAAACAAGCTCATAAACAACAAAAAACAACCTCTAGCGACAAAAACGTAAAAATTAACAGGAAAACATTATCAAGATAAAACAGTAACATGGCATACAAATTAAAGAGGCAATTCAAGAGATTAGGAAACAAACAATTCACAGAAGATATCAAAACCTTCATCAAATCCTCACACGATTTCTACAGCGAAAAAGTTCCAGAATTAAAAACACTTGCAAAAAGACTTCATCAAGAACACACTCTAAAAAAATTCTATCCAATATTCAACAAGCTCTGGAAATCAGGATATCAAGGAGAAAAATCCTTAGCAATACACACACTTCAACTTTACAAAGAAGAATTTAATTCAACAACTTGGAAATTCATAAAACCAAAACTAAAAGACATCAAAAGTTGGGGGCATGCAGATAGTTTTGGAAAAGAAATTCTAGGAAACATCTTACTAAAAATACCTTCATTAGATAAAGAAATAATAAATATGTCAAAATCCAAAAATCTCTGGATAAAAAGAATGGCAATAATGTCCACATTCCCTTCAATAAGACAAAAACAAAAAACAAAACTCGCAATATATCTAGCAGAAAACTACCTAAAAGAACCCCACAAAGAAATTCAAAAAGCAATAGGATTAACAATAAAAGAAATAAGTTTACACAAACCAGAAATAGCAAAAAAATTCATATTAAAACACAAACAAATGCCAGAAACAACTTTCAAATTAGCAACCGAAAATCTAAAAGAATTAAGAAAAACAAAAAAAATAAAAAAACTCGGAAAAAATAATGGAAGATGGTTTTTCTGGAAAAACATTAGATAATTTTATAACTCTCTCAAACCATCAAATTTCATGATAAACCAACTAAACCACATCCTAAAACAAAAAGCAAATCCAGAAAAAGCCCAACAACTCCAACGCTTTTTCAAAACAAAACCAGGACAATATGGAGAAGGAGACATTTTTTTAGGAATAACAGTTCCAGAACAAAGAAAATTAGTAAAACAATTCAACAACCTAGAACCTAAAGATGTCCAACAACTTCTAAACTCAAAAATACACGAAAAAAGATTAATAGCACTTCTAATTCTAATCCAACACTACAATCAAGCAGACAACGAAAAAAAACAAAAAATAGTAAACTTCTATCTAAACAACACAAATAACATAAACAACTGGGATTTAGTAGACCTCTCAGCACCAAATATACTCGGCGACTATCTGAATGACAAACCAAAAGACATCCTATACAAATTAGCAAAATCAGAAAACCTCTGGGAAAAAAGAATAGCAATTATTTCAACACTAACATTCATAAGAAACAATCAATTCCAAGACACTCTAAAAATATCAAAAATACTTCTCAATGACACACATGATTTAATTCACAAAGCAGTTGGATGGATGTTAAGAGAATTAGGAAAAAGAGACCAACAATTACTAGAAAAATTCTTAAAACAAAACTACTCCAAACTCCCAAGAACAACATTAAGATATGCAATAGAAAGATTCGAAGAAAACAAAAGAAAAAAATTTCTTAAAGGAAATTTTAAGAACTAAAATGTTAAACCAAAAAATAAAAAATATCCTAGAAATATCTGTAGTTATAATATTTTTCATTCTCTTCTCATACATTATTCAAACAAACCTAAATCTAATAAAATCTTTAATGACAAATAATTTTTTAGGAATGATAATCTATGTTATAATATCAATAATTGCAATTGTCATAGCTCCAGTAAGTGCCCTCCCCCTAATGCCCGTAGCTTCAAATTTATGGAATCCTCCTATAGCTGCAATCCTAAGCATAATCGGATGGACAATCGGCTCATTAATAGCGTTCATCATATCAAGAAAATACGGAATTAATTTAATCAAAAGATTTATACCTCTAAACAAAATATACAAACTAGAAAAAATAATCCCTAAAGAAAACATTTTCTGGAGCGTCGTATTTCTAAGAATAACAATCCCAGTAGACATTTTAAGTTACGCCTTAGGTTTATTCAGCAAAATGAAAACACGAGAGTATTTACTAGCAACAATAATCGGAATAACACCATTCGCATTTATATTCGCATACCTAGGAAAAATGCCTTTCCAATATCAAATCTTAGCCCTAATCTTAGCATTAATAACAATTCTAATCGGAATAATCTCAAGAAAAAACAAATCCCAAACTCTTTAAACCCTTAATTCTCAATTTAACAATGAGACACTTCATATACTACTCTGAAAAAGCAAGAACATCTGGAAACTTCACAGATCTAATGAAAGCAGGAAGAATAGACATAGTTTGCAACGTAATAATCCAAACATTCTTTCTTTCAAACAAAATAAGAGATGACATCCACCTCCACCTTATTTTCAACGGACAACCTAATCCTCCAATGCATTTAGAAATAATCTCAAACCCAGAACTCCCAATATCAAAAAAAGATGTTGCAGGATTAATCAAAAAAATGCTCTACAAAGCAAACCCAAAAACAAAAACAGAAGTCTTTCCAGGATGCTTTATAGAAAAAAAATCATTTCAACAACTTATCAAAGAACTAGAAAAACAAAACAAAACAATCCAAATTCTAAGCCCAAAAGGAAAACCCTTAAGAGAACTAACAAACAAAGAACTAGACAATTCAGTATTCATAATCGGTGACCATGAAGGACTTCCAAAAAAACAAATAAAAAAATTCAAAAACAAAATCTCAATAGGAAAACAAACATACTTCGCATCACAAACAATGATTATAATTAACAACGAATTAGATTTAAGAAAATAACACTAAACCTTTAAATATTATAAACAATTCTTACAACCATGAAAACCTTAAGAATATATATTACAGGAGCTGTACAAGGAGTTTTCTTTAGAAAATTCATAAAAGAAAAAGCAGATGAACTAAATATAAGAGGATTCATACGAAACCTAGAAGACGGACGAGTCGAAGTAGTCGCAGAAGGAAGAGACGAAAAAGTCAATGAACTCTTAGCACAATGCAAAAAAGGCTCACCACATTCAGAAGTAAAAAACATAGAAACCCAAGAATTAAAACATCAAGGATTCAAAGGATTTAAAGTGAGTTTATTTTAAAATGTCAAGACAACAACAAATAATCAACGAAAGAAAAAGAAAATTAAAAGAACTAAAAGAACAAGGAATAGATCCATACCCAAACAAATTCAATCAAAAAGATTTCTCAGAAAACATAAAACAACAACACGCAAAACTAAAAAACAACCAAAGCTCTAAACAAAAAGTAACAATCGCAGGAAGAGTAATGACAAAAAGAAATTTAGGAAAACTAATTTTCGCAACAATTCAAGACACAAAAGGAAAAATACAATTAATTCTACAAAAAGAAAAAACACAAGATAAATCTTTCAACCTTTTCAAAAAATATGTAGATGCAGGAGATTTCATAGGCGCAGAAGGAACAATAACAAAAACAAACACCGGAGAAATATCTGTCCTAACAAAAAAAATACAAATCCTAAGCAAATCAATCCTACCTTTACCAGAAAAATTCCACGGAATTCAAGACGATGAAGAAAGATTAAGAAAAAGATATTTAGATATAATAATGAACCCAGAAATAAAAGAACTATTCATAAAAAAATCAAAATTCTGGAACACAATAAGAACATTCCTCTTAGAAAAAGATTTCATAGAAGTTGAAACTCCTGTTCTAGAAACTTCAGCAGGAGGAGCATCAGCAACACCATTCCAAACACACCATAACGCCCTAGACCTAGATGTTTACTTAAGAATCTCCATGGGAGAATTATGGCAAAAAAAACTAATGGTTGCAGGATATGGAAAAACTTTTGAAATAGGACGCCAATTCAGAAACGAAGGAATGGACGCAGAACACTTACAAGACTACACTCAAATGGAATTCTACTGGTCCTATGCAAATTACGAAGACGGAATGAAACTAGTGGAAGAAATGTATAAAAAAATAGCAAAAGAAACAATAGGCACATTAAAATTCGAAACAGGAGAATACAAAGTAGACTTAGGAAAAAAATGGGAAATTTATGATTACGAAAAAATAATAAAAAAACACACAAAGATAAACATCTACAAAACAACAGAAAAAGAAATAAAAGACACCCTAAACAAACTCAAAGTTGAATACGACCCAAATGTAGACAAATGGAGATTAGTAGACATATTATGGAAATATGTAAGAAAGAAATTAGCAGGTCCCGGATTCTTAGTAGGGCAACCAGTTGAAGTTACACCTTTAGCAAAAAGAAATCCAGAAGATTCAAGAAAAGTCCAACAATTCCAAGTAATAATTGCAGGAAGCGAAATGGGCAATGGATATTCAGAACTAAACGACCCATTAGACCAAGAAGAAAGATTCATAGAACAATCAAAACTCAAACAAGCCGGAGACCAAGAAGCCCACGAACACGACAAAGATTTCGTAGAAGCCCTAATGCACGGAATGCCCCCTACATGCGGATTCGGCGTCTCTGAAAGACTTTTTTCAGTTCTAGTAAACAAACCCATAAGAGAATGCGTTATATTCCCTTTAATGAAACCATCTGAAGAAAAACAAGAAAAAACAAATAAGCAATCTTCAGGCTCAAAAGCCTGAAATACTTTAAAAATGACATCCCTAATCCTAAAATCAAACATTAGAAAAATAGTCAAAGAACTAGACCAAGAAAACCTAATTAACAATGTATCAACAGAAGTCGAAGAAGCACTAGAACAAAAAACAAAAGAAACACTAACAAAAGCAATTCAAAGAGCAAAAGCAAATCAACGAAGAACACTTTTAGCAAGAGACCTATAATAACTTTAACTATGTTAAAGTAAATATCATCTTTAATTGCAAAGCAATTAAAATACCTTTAAAAATGAAAAACTTCAAAAAAGAACTAGCAAGAGACTTCTTAGCACTAGGAAGTTGGGTATTTTTCATCCTCGTCCTCGCAAGAGCAATGATAAAACCCTACAGACCATTTACAGACCAAATCGCAATCGCAGGAATCATATTAATCATCACAGCAATACTACTAAAAAACAAATACGACGCATACACATCAAGAGCATTAATCTTAATGTTCTTCACAGTAATCTTCTACCAAGACAACCTATTCGCATGGTTCGCAAGACTCGCATTCATAGGAATCGTCCTAAGTTCATATTACCTTACACAAGACAACATTAAAATAATCAAAGGAATAATAATCGGAATAATCACAACAGCAATAAGTTACTACCTAGCAACATTAACTATAAACCTATTCTAAACAAACATTTATATACTCATATCAATTGATATTACTATGGAATCAATAATCAAACAAAATTATGCAGAAAACAATTCAGTAGCAAGAAGTCCAACATTACAAACAGTCTTAATGGTAGAAAAATTCATAGATGACAATAGCGGAGAATATACTAAAACACAATTATTCAACAATCTCCCAAAAAAAGTAATGTGGCAAACATTTCAAGTAATAATGGAATATCTTGAAAGCATAAATAAAATAGTTTATGATAGAGAAGGAGTCATAGTTTATATTTGGAATCCAGAACTTAGCGCAAAAATAAAAGATAGAAAGGATTTAGAATGGAATGCCAAGTAAAATTTTCTGACTTAAAATTAAAAGAAGCATTTGAAAATTTAAAAGAAAGTGATGAGAGATTATATAAAGAAATAGATAGAGCACTAGGAGAGATTAGTAACAATGGATTTTATGGAAGACAAGTTAAAAAGAAATTAATACCTAAAGAATTAATTATAAAATATAATATAAACAATCTTTGGATTTATAATCTTAGAAAAGACTGGAGACTTCTATATTCAATAGTTAATGAAGAGATAAAAGTAATAGCTCTTTTATTAGACTGGATGAATCATAAAGATTATGAAAGACTATTCAAATTCTAAAAACCTACAACTACAAATTATCTTCAAGCCATCTTTTATAATTAGAATCCTGTGGATGACACAAAAACGGCTTACGACGAACATACGGAGCCCCCTTTAACCCCTGAACCCTTCTTTTCCTTGATTCCTGCGCATACAATCTACTATATTCTTCATCTGTCAATTCACGAGGAGGTTCATAGTCAGCCATCAATTTAACAAGACAATAAATATTATAAATCCTTTCCATAGTGAATATATTTAAAAACAAAAACAAACTTATCTTAAAATAAAACAAACATGTCAAACAAAAATAAAGGTTCAAAAAATGAAAGAGAATTATACAAGATGTTTGTAGAAAATAATTTCAGAGCAGTAAGAGTCGCAGGTTCAGGAATGATGGAAAACGCAGACTGCGACATCATCGCAGGAAAAAAAGGAAATGGAAAATATGCCATCGAAGCAAAATCAACAAAACAACCAATACAATACATATCAAAAGATCAAATATCAAGATTCCTAACCTTCTCAGAAATATTCGGACTAAAACCCGTAATCGCAGTAAGGTTCAATTATCAAGGTTGGTATTTCTTTGACCCAAAAAAACATTTAGAAGATTCAGGAAAAAACTGGGGAATCCATTCTAAAACAGCAAAAACAAAAGGAAAACAATTTGCACAATTCTTTAAAGAAAAAAATAAAAACCAATCTAAAGAAAACCCCCTAAAAGAAAACCCAGAATTCTACGACGATTTAAGAGATTTGGACGAAGAGTAAATTCTAAAAACATTCATAACCTCATAATATCATGAAACTACTCTTAACATTAATCCTAATCCTCCTAATAATTCAACTAACAATAGCCCAAAATATTTCAATAGATTATCCAGAAAAAGTAGAACAAAACAAAGAATTCAAACTAACATTAGAACTAATCAACTTCACTCAAAACATCTATGACATAAAAATAGAAATTTTAAATAATGAAAACAATAACATTGCACAAAACTTTTACAACAGTGAATGGAAATCCACATATTACTGGATGAAACAAATAATAGACACATCACAAGATACAAAAAAAGAATTCAAACTTAAAATATACAAGGAGTTTGAAGGAAAAACAAATATAACAATAAAAACAAGAACAGGAAATTCAAAAGAATTTTTCACAGGATATGAAATAGAAATACAACCTCAAAAACTAAAAGTCCAAAACGAAACAACTGCAACACCAAAATCAAACCAAACCTCCCCTACTTCTCCCTTACAACAAAACCAAACACCACTAGAACAACAACCACAAAACACTATCCAATTAACAACTCCTAAAACATATAATCCACAATCAGAAGATATAAAAACCCAAAACAATATCATTTATCAATCTAAAAATGAGTTAATCAAACAATATTCAGTTTACGGATTCGCAATTCTCTGCGCAATCCTATGTGTTTTATTAGCTTTCAACAAATTAAATTAAAATGCCAGAAATAAAAGTCATGTTAATATACGAAATCCTAGGAAGACCTCCCGAACATATTAAACAAGCTTTAGAAAAATTCACAGACGATTTCAATGATAAAAAAGGAGTAAAACTTTTATCAAAAAAAGTTCACGAACCAAAATCATTAGAAAAAACAAAAGAAAATCCAAACACTAAAAACCTTTTCACAACATTCGCTGAAGTCGAACTTGAATTAGAAAATTTAGATATGTTATTTACAATAGTCCTAAACACACTTCCAGCAAACATAGAAATCCTCTCACCATCATCACTATCAATGAACAACTTTGACCTCTCACAAATCCTCAGCGAACTAACAATCAAACTCCATAAATTCGATGAAGTCGCAAAAGTCCTAGCAATGGAAAAAAGTAACCTTATTAATGAATTAAATCATCTAAAACAATCACAACCTCAATTAAATATTAGCACGAATGTAAAACCTAAAGAAAAAGAATCTGATGATAAAGAAGAAATCAAGAAAGAAAGCAAAGAGAATAAAACAGAAAATAAAGAACCTAAGAAAAAAGATAAATAATTTTAAATCCTCCCCAAACCACCCTTTATCTCCTCGACTCCACATAACCTTTTTACACCCTTCCCAATCGCCCACCAACCACGTTCGCAAACCCTCACACCCTATCCAACCTTTTGCTAACTTCCTTCCCCTTCATCCTTTTCTTAAACCTCTTACTTTTATCATTCAAAATATCTCCACTAGACTTAGGCTTTTGTTTCTTCTTCATCCTTTTATAAAAATACATTCCAAAAATTCCAAGAACAATTAAAATCAAAAGCCCAATAGCCCACCAATTAAAACCACTCTCTTCTTCAACACACTCACCAAGACAACAAGGCCCATCCAAGCTCGCAACACTATCTTCATCACACTTCAAACTACCTAAACAAATCTCCCCACCAATATCACTACAACCAAACTCCTCATCACCAATCTCTCCACTAGAACCATCTTCAACATCCACAATAACTTCTCCACTTTCAACATCAAAAGACAAAGGCAAATTAGAATAACTATCACCAAACTCAACTTTAATCTCTCCAGAAACATTTTCCAATTCCCCAACCTTCAAAAGCGTAACTTCAATAACTTTCTTCTCTTCAATAACAAGAACATTAACTAAAGAAGGTTCAAAAACAACATCTAAATCACTAGACAATTTAACATCACTCAAATCAACATTACCAACATTCTCCAAAACAATTTCAAAAATATAATCCTCATCAAAATTCAAATCCCCTCTCAAATCAACAGCAACAATTTTAATCTTCGCTTCATCAACAACCTCAACAACCTCTTCCCCTCTCAACAAAAAAACAGGAACACTATAACCTCCAATTTTTAAATTACTCTCAATCCCAGAAACACCGACAACAGAAAACTCAACTTTCTTTTCATCACTATCAACCAAACTCAAACTCTGACTTTCCCCACTCCCATCAAAAACTAAACTAACCTCTTGATTCCCACCATAACTCACAACACCAATCTCAAACTCATCCTCAGCAATAACAAACCCAGGATTAATAGACAAAACACTTCCATTATTTTCAACAATAACAAAATCCTTAACAACATCCTCCTCAACCAATCTTCTACTTTCAATATATTGAACATCCTCAATCTTCACAGAAAAATTCCCAGCCCTTTCAGGAAGCACAGCATAAAAATAATATTTCTCTCCTCGCTTAATAACTCCAGAAAAAACAGCTTCAGGACTAACACTCCCATCCTCATAAATAAAAACATTCTCAGAACCAAGAGAAATAAAATTCCCACTTATCTCTGCCTGCAAAGTCTCCAAACCATAATAACTATCTCTAACTAAATCTATCTCAACACCCAAAACAAAAGGCATCATAATTAAAACAATAAACATTAACACTCTTTTCATAAAACTAAATAACAAACACTATTAATAAATCTTTACCCACTCATCTCTTTCAACTTCTTCATTGTATCATCAAAATCTTTATCATTACGAGCCCTTCGAGGAGAAGCTCTTCTAATAGGAACATTTCTTCTAGGAATCATTTGTCGAGGTCCTCTATGAGTACTAAAACCAGCAGGAGGAGGCAAAGGTCTAGGTCTACCACCACTTGATTGAGGTCCCTTACCAGACTTAAATCCTCTCTTCTTTCTAAACAACCAAATCTTCAATTGGTTTCTAAATATAATCGCCAAGATAACCAAGATAATCAAAACAATCAATAAAATAATTATCCACCAACTTCTTTTAGTTTTCTCTTTATCAGCACAACAAACATCTCCAAAATCACAACTATAAAAACTTTTTAATTCCTGATCATCAGTACATGAAATCTCACAACTATATTCAGGAACCTCATTACAATAATCTATTTCCTCTACCTCTTCACAATCTCCAAGACAACAAGAACCAGTATCTCCTGCACTTACAGTACCCATACTACATGCTTCATCATCAAGACAAACAATCCCACCTTTATCTGAACAACTTTCTTCAACAGGTTCTACTTCACAACAAGTTTGTAAACCACAAGTAGAAGCATAATTTTCCAATCTATTCAAAGAATCACAATCTCCCAAAGTAGTACAAAAATAACCAACCTCCTCACAACCCACTTCAGAACCACCACTAGTACCTCCAGAACTACTACTCGGATTTTTAGGCCAACCTGAATACAAAATAAAAGAAGTCCAAGAATTCCAACAACCAGAAGATTCCCTACTCTCCATCAAATAAGTCTTAGCAGATTCAGATTCAGTAATAGTCATATCCTGAATCGCCAAAAGCGCAACAGAAGTATCATAAAATTTATTCTTACTTTCATCCCAATATTTACTCTGCTTTTGCTGATTAATCAATTCTGCATAATAATCATCAGAACCAGTCAAGAGATACAAAAAAGCAGAAGGCAAAAATTTCTTATTCGCAGATTCATCAGACATTGCAGACAAATAAGGAATATAAGCAGAAACATCTTCTCCCATTTTATCCAATGCAAAAACTGCCCACAAACTACCTTCATAATTACAATTACCCGAAACACCAAAACAATAAGCTTCAACTTTTTCAATTATCTCATCATGAGCAGAAGCAGATTGCGTCTCACTAGAAACATAATAAACACTACTTGCAGGTTTTTTATAAAGAAGAGTAGTCAAAAAATCATTATCACATGAAATACTAAAATTCTTTTCAGGACGAGTAATCTCAAACCAATAATTATTATAAGCCTTTCTCAAACCATCAGGATTAGAACCAGTAATCTTCCTACTTTCTTGAAGAGTAATCTTCTTACCATTAATCTCACAAACAGTTTTATTATTTGCATCAATCTCTAAATACCACGTAAGTCCAGTATTTGCAATTTTTTTACTTAACAACCAATCAACATTAGCTTCAACATCTTCACCAATATAGTCCAAACCCAACACAGCCAAAGCACTATGTTTTATTTTACAAACTCCTCCATCACTCTCTCCCCAACAATCATCACTTCCCATACCCTTCAACAAATTCTCACAATCCGACTGCAAACCAGAATCATAAGCACTAGCCAAAAGATTAAAAACAGCTTGCTCAACATTATTCGTTCCACCACAATTATCACCCAACTCTGTCTCCAAACATTTATAAGAATCTTCAACAGAAACCTCCTCAGCAATCACAGAACCAACTACAAAAAACATCGCAAAAACAAACAACATTCCAAACACTCTTTTTTTATTCATAAAAAATTAAAGTCAATAGGGTATTTAAATTTGTTGATAATTGGGTTTTATAAAACAAATCTTCATCTTCCCATTCCCAACTGAAACCACTTCTTAACAGCATAACTCACAGGATTCTTAGTCTGCCTAACTAGCTCATCAATTTCATCAACACCTAACTCCTGATAAATATCATTACCAAAATTCGGAGGCAATCTTAAAGGCCCTTTCCGATACCAATTCAACTGCCCCAAAAGATAACCCTTTTTCAAAGGATGATAATTTTTCTCATTCCACTCAAACACTTTCTTTTCAATCCATTCATCTTTAGCACCAAGAGATTTAAAAAAACTCAACAAAACAAACAACGCCCTCTTTCTACCATCATGCTTCAAACCATTCAAAATCAGTTTAATTTGAGGCGGAAAAATCTCCTCAGGAGGTTCAGGAATAATAATCTGTTTAAACTCTCCACTATGTTTAGGTTTATTTCCAACACCTTCCAGCTTATCCGCACCCTTCTTCATATCTTCAACAATCCTTTCATATCTATCTTTCTGTTCCTTCCAATCCAATGCCTGCAACAACAACTCCTTTCCTTCATCTTTACGAACATCAACATAAAACTCATCAACCTTCACCTTCAACGGCCTAGCATCAGTTATCTGAAAATCCTTAATCTTATCTTTATCAATCACAACAGAACTCAAAGCAGTTTTCTCATGCAAACTATAAGGCATCCGAAACAAATGCCGAGGCGAAACCAAAATCAAATCAGCCTCAATCAACTTATCAGTATCAAACCTTTCCTTCTCCTCAAACATCTCAGGATTCCTTTTAGAATTAACCTCACAATATTTACAATAATGCATCTCTTCCCTAGAAGCCTCAAAAAGTTCAGTTCTACACTCAGGATTAGGACACTTAGACTTCCGACGATTATTATACATACCCTCCTCTGCATCAATCTCATTTTTACACGCAGGACAAATCCAATGAATCAAATTCTTTTTAACAGCAGGACGATGACACGAAACACACTCACGAACAACCAACTCGCTTTCTTCTCTCCCAGTTTTCTTAGCAATTTCTTTCAAACTATCATCATGCAAAATCTTATCTGCCAACTTCGGCTGAATAATACTACCAAGATATTCACAAATCAAACGAGGCCATTCAGGAAACATATCTTTTGTTTTCTTACCATAAATCTCTTCAGGAAAAGCCCCCCAAGGAACAATCACATGAAAACCTTTCGAACCACTAAACTTCACTCCCACATTATCAATACCATGAAACTTCAAAACACTAATCAAAATCTCAGCATAAATCTTACTATACTCTAAATAAGGCGAATCAATATCCAACAACAAATCCCAGCCACAACGCAACTCATTAAACTCATCACGCGACATTTCATTATTTATCTCCAAAACATCATCCCATAATTCCTCAGAACAATGAAAAGATGTAGCACCCCTCTTAACCTGCTCCAAAACATCACCCTCATACTGAAAACTATCCGGCCTCTTACCAAAACCCTCAAAATACCTAGGAACACACTCACGCTTCAAAGAAAAATCATAAATCGCCTTCTTAATATCCCCCCTCATATAATAGATAAAACTAACCTCGCGAACTCTTTGTTCCTTAAAACTTCTCTCTTTAGAACTAGCGCCATCATCCATCAAAAAACAAGCCCACAATAATTTATATAATAACCTATTCTATAATATAATAATGTTTAAAAGCAAATCCTAACTATCTATAAATAGACAAAAGAGAACATGCTACTAAAACTAGAAAACCCAAAAATACTTTCAGAAGTCATAAACATAATCTCAGACCTTGTTCTAGAAGTCCGACTTAAAGTAGATAGAGAAGGATTAAACATAATGGCAATAGACCCAGCAAACGTTGCAATGATTTTATTCAGACTACCTTCATCAGCATTTTCAGAATTAGAAGTAGATACTCCAGAAGTCCTAGGTGTAAGTCTAGATAGTCTAAAAGCAGTTCTAAGAAGAGTAAAATCCGGAAGCATCCTAACAATAACAAAACAAGAAAACGAACTAAAACTTCAAATCCAAGATAAAATAAAAAGAGAATTCAATTTAGCACTAATCGAAATAGAAGGCGAAGAAAAAGACATACCAAACCTATCATTCACAGCAAAAGTTGAAATGACCTCACTAGATTTCGCAGAAGCCATAGAAGATTGCACAGTTGTCGCAGACTCATGCTCATTCATCTCAGCACCAGACAAATTCCAAATCAAAGCCAAAGGCTCACTAAACTCATTCAGCTCAGAATTCTCAAGCGACGAACTCAACCTAGAAGCCGAAGAATCAACATCAAAATACTCTCTAGAATACTTACAAAAAATGGTCAAAGCAACAAAACTCACAGATAAAATCAAAATCAACTTTGGAAACGATTACCCTTTAAGATTAGATTTTAACACTCCAATCGTGGAGTTAAGTTTTATTCTAGCGCCAAGGGTTGAGACTGAAGATTGAAAACTAAAAACTAAAATATGAAAACTCAAAGGGAATACAAACATCCAGTTCATAAAGAAATTTATGAAGAGATTAAGAGTTGCATAAAAATCTATGAAAATAAATGGAGAGAAGAGTTCTTTAATAATTTTAGAATGTTAATGCCTACCAGAGGAGAGTTTGGATGGCATTTTGATGAATTAGATGAACCTTATTTGTTTCCAGGGTGGAAAGAAAGTGGGCAACACAGCGAATTATTAGGTAACCAAACAACTAGACAATTTAGAGATACTATTCAAAAAATAATCCAAGAAATTGGCACAACTCAAGATGAATTAACCGATGCTATTTGGCAAGAAAAAGGACAGAAACATGCATTTAAAGTATTCTTCCCAGTTTATTTAAAATTAAGAGAATTAGGATATTGTAGGCAAGAATTACAAGGTTAAACAAGAAATAATTACAATAACATTACCAAGACAAAGGAAGGAAAGGGAAAGGCGCAAGTGTTCAACTCTCACAAAGAGAGTTGAAGAATTAGAGAATCTTTGATTCTCTAAGCCGGCTTTCAGTGGAGGCAGAACCTCTTCAAATCTTTCCGTAGAAGAGGAACAACCCCCCTTCTGCAACAACAAAACCCTTGCATCATCCTAAAATGCTAAAGCATTTTAGTGGATTTTGATTTATCAAAATCGCAAATTTAGGGGGTGACTTGTTAGGGGGACAGAGTCCCCATACGAAACTTATATAAACCACTACACCCTACCTATATCAGATCGGTAATTCGGTTGCTCTGAAAAGAGTGTGTGATGACAGCCACTGTTAAAGGTTCAATAAGTAACTTAAGGAATAGGCTATAACTCCCTAAGTAAGATTTATCCTTATCATGCCACGTTATTAAACGAAAAATAAACTTTAAAACAAAATCGAGAAATTAGATTTGAATCAATTACGTTTGAGTTATTTTTTCACCGTGCCTATATATTACCGGTCTTTTTTAAAAATGGCAAAGAAAAAAGAAGTTGAAAAAAATACAGGTAGAAAAAAAAGCAAAAACTCAAAGAAATCTAAAGTTGAAAAATTAATGAAGATTGCTAAAGAAAAAAAGAAAAAAACTTCTAAAAAGAAAGCTATGAAAAAAGCTAAAAAATAAATAACAATTCTATATTAAGTATAATTTTCTTCTAATCATTTTTCAATCAATACGAAAACATTTAAATACCTATGAACATTCATACCACTATTCATAACAAATTACAATCCAATACTCTAACGTAAACTAGAAAGCAAATACTTATGGATATTCAACAAAGAAAAAAGATCCTGAAACTTCTCGGGGAAAAGAAGGTGATAACGAGTTCCGAACTCGCAAAATTTCTCGGCATTAGTTGGAATACTGCCGAGAAATATCTTTTAGAATTAGGAATGGATAACAAAGTTATCAAAATAAAAAAACAAGGGGTGAACTTATGGCTTCTAAAATAAACTTCCCAAAAATAAAACCCTTCAATAACAAATCACAAGTAACAATCTTCATAATTCTCGGACTAATAATTGTAGTAATAGTAATCCTCTTCTTCCTTCTAAGAGCTCCACCAACAGTAAGAACATTCAACGAAGACGAACCTCAAGCCTACATAGAATCATGCACAAGAGAAGCAGTAGAAAAAGCAATAAATCTAACAAGCACTCATGGAGGCGACATCGAACCAAAAGGATTCATAAATTACCTAAGTCAAGACATAACATACTTATGCTATCAGAATAAATTCTACGACCCCTGCATAAACCAAAGACCATTATTAATAGAACACCTAGAAAAAGAAATAACAAACTACATAAGCCCAATAGTAGAAAGATGCTTCAACGAATTAAAACGAAATTTTGAAAAAAGATATAATGTAGAAATGGAATCTCAAATGCAATTAACAACAGACCTTCAGTCAAAAAATATCAACATAAAAATAAATAGAGACTTCAAAGCAACAAGAGGCGAAATATCCCAAGACTTCAAAAAATTCGAAATGAACCTGAAAAGCCCACTTTACAATTTCGCAGAAATAGCAATGGAAATAGTAAACCAAGAAACACACTTCTGCAACTTCGACGTAATAGGATACATGTTCCTCCATCCTGAATATGACGTAATTAAATTTATAACTGGTGATTCAGATATTATATATGTGATAACAGAGAGGTCGACAGATCAAAAGTTCAACTTCGCAGTTAGAGGATGCGTCATGCCTCCAAGTTTTTAAAAAAGAGATAAAATGAAACCCTACTTAACAAAAAAAGCAAGCATATCCTATCTCCAAATATTCCTCTTACTCTTAGCATCATTCTCAATCCCTTACTTAATTTATTCAAACACTCAAACAATCCAAGCACAACCACTCCAAGGAGAAGTTTGTTGCGAAGAAACAATCCAAGGAAACTCTTGCCAAAACACTCAATCAACAAACTGCAACCCAGATTTAAAAATCACTCCAACAACTTGCGAAACAACAGATTTCTGCGAAATAGGATGTTGCATCAGTCCTGAAAATGGTTTATGTAATAAAAGAACATCAAAAAGAGATTGCGAAATAGAGGGAGGACTCTTTGAATCAGAAGCACTTTGTCAAGTAAACCAATGCGAATTAGGTTGCTGTATTTTAGGAAGTGAAACAAAATGGACAACAGAAAAAAATTGCGAATTTGAAGGCAACTCTCAAAACAATGACATACCAACAGAATGGCTATTAGATGCAGAACACAACTCAGAAATAAAATGTAAATTCTCTGCAGAAAAACAAAATCAAGGAGCTTGCACTTATGACTCTAACGACGAAAAAAGATGCGCATACGAAACACTTGAAGAATGCGTTTCAAGAACAGGAAGCCAATCAAATTTCTTCCAAGACACTTTATGTTCAAATTCAGAACTAGGAACTGTCTGCAAAGCAAAAGATCATCAAGCATGCCTTGAAAACGAAGAAGACATCTATTGGTTTGATTCTTGCAACAACAAAGAAGATGTAGCAGAAGATTGCAACATACTCCAAGGAACTTACTGTCAAGAAGATGATTCAGGAAAACCCTCTTGCGAAGATATAAACTGCAACAACATCGGAAGAAAACATGGAGAATCTTGGTGCGAATATGACGGAAGAATCGGAGACGGAAAAGACCCTGTAGGAAGCAGACATGAAAAACACATCTGTTACATGGGCTCAGAAAGAATAGAACCTTGCGCAGACTATAGAAACGAAATCTGCGTCCAAGACAACAGCGCAATAGATTCAGGAACATTTTCACAAGCATCATGCAGAGCAAACCAATGGAGAAATTGCTTAAACATTAATCAAGAATCAGGAAAAGAAAAAATAACAAGCGCATGTGAAAAAAACCCAGACTGCCGAGTAAAATCAATAAACATGGGAGGAAGTTTCGCTTTCACAGTCTGTGTTCCAGGTTATCCTCCAGGATTTGATTTAATTAACAACGAGGCAAACAATGTCTTAAACGACGACGGAACAATCAATGAACAAGCATACAATACAATAAGCCCAGGTGCAGGAATTTGCAGCATGGCAACAAAAAGATGCACAACAACATGGATGGTAGGATTATTCTGCCCAGGTTGTATAGATAATTGCAAATGCCACACAGACTATTTCACAGAAGAAATGAACGACTTTTGCACAAGCTTAGGTGACTGCGGAGGCTCAATAAACTATGTAGGAGAATATACAGACTCAGGATATTCAGTAAAATCCTCTGGAGGAGGAAGCCCAGGAAAAGTAGCAGGAGACACTTCAAACACATTTTCAGGAACACCTGCAAAACCCGGAAATTTCGAATTCTATGAAACATTAAATCCAGAACTATTAAGAAAAGCAGGAGGAGAAAACTCATCTTCAACACTTTCAGCATTTGACCAAGAATTAATGCAAGTAGCAGGCGCCTACGGTTCACCACTTTTATTAAAAATGTTACAAGAAGGAGATGAAAACGAAAGCAAATGGGTAAGCGGAGTTTCAGCAGGTGGAATGGGAGAAGTAAACTACGCAAGATATACTGGAGGATTTTCAAGTGCATTAAGTTCAGCAATAAGCGCACAAATAACACCTTACGACGCAAAAGAACCTCAAGACTTTTCAATGATAGCCGCAATGATTGCAGGAATGATAGCATTCATAATAACTGCAAGTATTATGGCAACAATGCTAGCATCAATGTTAGCCTTCCTATTATTCATGCCTTGCATAATTGTAACATATAATATTGACTTCACATGTAGTTCATGGGAACCTCCAAACCACGGAGGAAAATGTAGCGAATGCAACAAATTAGACAGCACATGCAGCGAATACAAATGCGAAAGCCTAGGAGAATTATGCCAATTCATTAACAAAGGAACAGACCATGAATTATGCGTAGACATTCCAGAAAACAAAGAATATCCAATAATACAACCATTAGAAAGTGTAATCACCGAAGGATATGAATATAAAAATATTGACGAGAATGGATTTGAAGTTGTAGATTCATTAACAAATGATTGTATAGACGCCTACAAAACAGTAAGATTCGGAATAAAAGTTGCACCATTCGCAAGATGCAGATTAGGAACAGAACCTTCTCAAAAATACGACGAAATGGCAGACCTATTCGGACCAAAAGGAAACGTATTATTACCAGTTCATAGAATGGATTTATTCTTCCCAAGTCCAGATGCATTCAAAAACCAATACAACTTAACAGAAGAATCAATAGAAAGATTAGGAAAACTAGAATATTTTGTAAAATGTAAAACAGCAAGCGGAAAAATAAATCCAGAAACTTACAAAATAAAAACTTGCATAAATCCCGGTCCAGACTTAACAGCTCCAGTAATAAATCCATTAACAACTCCATCCAACAACGCCCCTCTAAAATACAACACAACACAACAAACAATACAAATCTACACAAACGAGCCTTCAGAATGCAAATGGGACACAAGAGAAAAAGAATTCACACAAATGGAAAACCAATTCAACTGCCAAACAGATTTAACAAAATACACCTTATTCGGACTACCTTGCAACACAACCTTAACAGATTTACAAAACAACACAAAATTCTATTTCAAATGTAAAGACCAACCATGGTGGAAAGGAACAGAAAACGAATCAAAAAGAAACATCATGCAAGAAGGCTTTGAATACAATTTCTTAGTTTCAAAAGATCCATTAATAATAGAAGAATTCCTACCAAGAGAAGGACAAGTAATCACAGAAGGATTCGAACCAGTAAGCACAACAATGAAACTCACAACATCAGGAGGAGTAGAAAAAGGACAAGCCATATGTTCATACAAATTAAACCAATTCTCAATGGTAGACCTAATAGAAACAAATGACACAGTCCACACTCAAGAATTCCAATCTTTAATGAAAGGCTACTATAAAATAGAATTCATATGTGAAGACATTGCAGGAAACAAAGCAAACCAAACAACAACATTCAAAATCCAGATAGATAACACAGGCCCGAAAATAGTAAGAGTCTATTACGAATCAGGATTAAAAGTAATCACAGCAGAATCAGCAGAATGCAAATACGACTTCAAAAGAAACTTCATTTTCGACAACGCAACATCAATGTACACAACAAACGAACTAGAACACTTCGGAGAATGGGAACTAAAAAACTACTACATCCAATGTCAAGATCAATATAAAAACAAAGGACCTAAATTAAAAGTTAAAGGATACGAGATGTTCTAAATAACTTTATAAATTAAACAATCCTTAATTAATCATAAAAATGAAAACAAAAAGAGGCACAATGAATTTCAAACAACCAGTCTTAAACCTAACTCCATCTAACAACAAGTCACAAGTAACAATCTTCATAATCCTAGCAATAGTTTTAATTTTTGTAATAGCAATAATTCTCTACAACCAAGGACAATTCACAAACATTTTCAAAACTCAAACACCTTTAGAACAAATCGCAGAATGCTCACAAGAACATCTTCAAGAAGCCATAACCCTAATCTCAACTCAAGGAGGAGCAACAAATCCAACTAACTACTTCCTTTACCAAGATAACAAAGTAGATTACATCTGTTATACAAACGAAAATAACAGACCATGTAAAATGCAGAAACCAGTTTTAAAAACTTCAATAGAAAACGAACTAGAAAAATACACAACACCAAAAATAAAACAATGCATAGAATCAACAAAAACAACTTTAGAAAAAAAAGGTAAAACAATAACACATCAAAACCCAGAAATCTCAATAGAACTATTACCTAACAACGCAATAATCACAATAGACCTCAATCTTCAAATAAAAGACTCAGAATCAACACAATCATATAAATCAATAAATACCGACGTCAACACAATGTTATATGACTTCATTGCAATAACAAGCGAAATCGCAAATGATGAAGTTGAATTCGGAGACACAGAAACAATAAACTACATGTTAACCAATCAACCTTGGCTACAACTTGAAAAAAAGAAACAATCAGAAGGCACAAAAATCTACACACTAACAGACAGAGAATCAGATACCAGCTTCATCTTCGCAACACGAAGCTTGGTAATATCTACTGGAGGAGTGAATTAAAATGACAAAACAAAAAACATTAACCCTATTAATATTCACACTACTAATAGCAACAACACTAACAATAGCACAAGAAACTCAACCTTGGCCAGCCTACAACGTCTGTTGTGAAAAAACAGAATCCGGAGCATGGTGTCAAAACGCACCAGAAGAAGATTGCAACCCAGACTTTAGAACAACAGCAACAAGTTGTGAAGCAACAAGTTTCTGTAAATTAGGATGTTGCGTAGATTCTGATGAAGGACTATGCATGAAAAACACACCGCAAAAAACATGCGAAGTATCAACAGGATCATGGTTAGAGGACGAACAATGCAACGTCCCTCAATGCGATTTAGGATGCTGCCTTTTAGGAGACCAAGCAAACTTTGTAACATTAACAAGATGTAAAAGACTATCCTCAATATACGGACTAGAAACAAATTTCAGAACAGATGTAAGCACAGAAACAGCATGCATTGATTTAGCATTTGCACAAGACAGAGGAGCATGCGTATACGAAATAGAATTCCAAAAAACATGCAAGTTCACAACAAGAGCAGAATGCCTAGGCTCACTATCATCTGAATCAAGTGGAATCGCAGACGCAGAATTCTATAAAGACTTATTATGCTCAGCAGACGAACTTGCAACAGATTGCGGCCCAACAACATCAACAACATGCATAGAAGGAAAAGACGAAGTTTATTTCATGGACTCTTGCGGAAACCCTGCAAACATTTATGATGCAACTAAAACTAAAACTCCTGCATACTGGAGAAACATTGTCCCAAAAAAAGATTCATGTGGTTTCAGAAATCCTGACGGAAGCATAGACTCAAGTTCATGCGGAAACTGTGAATATCTTCAAGGAAGTTTATGCGGAAAAGGAAACGCAAAATACGGAAGTCTAACTTGCAATGACTTAAATTGTTACAACACTGAAAATGGAGAAGACTACAGAAACGGCGAATCATGGTGCATTTATCAAGGAGTAATAGACAATGGAAAAGATGTAGCAGGAAGCAGACACTTCAGACACGTCTGTATACATGGTGAAGAAACAATAGAACCATGCGCAGACTTTAGAAACGAAATATGCATAGAAGAAAAAATGGACACAGTAAACGGAAACTTCATAGAAGCAGCATGCAGACTAAACAGATGGGATGATTGTATAAACCAATTTGAAGAAGACGATTGCTTAAATTTAGATCAAAGAGAATGTTTCTGGATTAAGGGAATGCATTACGACGGTTCAGGAAGTTCAGCAAAAGCAGCTTCATTAAATGAAAAAACACAATCACGAACAGGCTCATCACTTGGAAACACAGATACTGAAAAAGAAAACACAGGGATACTAAATGGAGGAGAAATATGCCTGCCTAATAATCCCCCAGGATTAAAATTCTGGGAATCAGGAGATGCATCAACAGTCTGCGCATTAGGAAACTCAAAACAACTTGTCCACTATTCAACAAGTTTATTCGGAAAAACAAAATGTAAAGAAAACTGCGAAGTTAATGAAGCAAAATGGGTCCAAGAAATGAATCATGTCTGCAAAAGTTTAGGAGACTGTGGTTCTTACACAAACATTGCAGGAAGATTCACAAACAAAGGAGCAGTATGGAAAAGCGACGGACAAAGAAAAGTTCTAAGTGGAATACTTGGAGATTTACATGAAGCATCAGGCACTGCACAACCAACAGAAACAATAGAACCAGAAGGAACAACAACAGAAACAACAACAGAAACAACAACAGAAACAACAACAGAAACAACAACAGAAACAATAGACCCAGAACCAGAAAACACTTTTGAAAACACAGGAGAAACAACATCATGATAAAATCATCATCAAAACTAAAAACCTATTTCTTAATATTAAACTTAGTTATTTCTATAATTGCAATATCAGCCTTAGTTGGTGCAGAAGAAACAATTCCAGGAACAACTGACAACAAAGATAAACCTGAAGGAACAGATGTAGATGGAACAATAGTAGACCCTGACGCAGATGGAGCAACAGGAATCGGAGGAGGAGATGACACACCAGGAGGACCTGATGATGCAACAGGAGACACAACAGGAGGAGACACTACTGGAGGCCCAGGAGGCACTGGAACAATTGGAGGAAAAATAAATAGTTTAGGATGGATGAGCGCAATAACTAAAGCAGGAATATTTGCAGGAATTGGAGGCTCAATAGGAAATTTAGCAGGAGGAGATGACGGACTTCTTTGGGGCTCAGTTGCAGGAGCAACTGCAGGAGCAATAACAGGATTATTTGAAAAACAACTTGGAACTGGAGGAGCAATGTTATTAGGTTTAGGAGTTGGAGCAGCAATATTTTTAGCAACATACAAAAAATCAAGCACAGAACTAGTTGAGTTTCAATGTTTACCTTGGCAAGCACCAATAGGTGGAGAAGATTGTGAAACATGCCAAGATTTTGAAGATTGCTCAGAATACACTTGCAAAAGTTTAGGACAAGCATGCGCAATAGTAAACCCTGGAACATTAGAACAAAAATGCGTATGGCAAAATCCTCACGACGTAAACTCACCAACAATAGAATTCAAAAAAGTAAACAAAGGATTAACATATAAACCAGACAACAGCTTAAGACCTCCTGCAACAGGTGTTATAATAAACAGAGAATCAGAAACATGTATTCAAGCTTTCACACCATTAGAATTTGAATTCAACACAAACGAACCAGCACAATGTAAAATAGATTACAACCTAACAACAGGATTTGACGAAATGTCATTCTACGTCGGAGGAGACAGTTTACTAAGATACAACCATACAGAAACATTATCTCTACCAGGCCCTGCTACAATAAATGCAATAGCTCCTGAATTAAAAAACAATGGAGAATATAGATTATTTGTAAGATGTCAAGATGCAAACGGAAACTACAACCAAGACGCATACTCAGTAAGCTTCTGCGTAGACAAAGGCCCAGATACAACACCTCCAAAAATAGTGGACGTGAACATTCCAAGCAACAATCCAATTTTATACGACAAAACAAATTTAGAATTAGAAGTCTATCTAAATGAACCTTCAGAATGCAATTGGGACAGAGAAGACCGAGATTTCAAAGACATGGCAAATGAAATGGATTGCAAATTAAATGTCTGGGAAATGAACTCCCAAAACGTATACACTTGCAAAGCAGACTTAACAGGAATTGAAAATAGAAAAGAAAACAAATACTATTTCAGATGTAAAGACAAACCTTGGGCAGAAGAAGGAGACAGGAACACAAACTCACAAAGTTACTTATATGTTTTATTAGGAACACAACCATTAAATATAATTGAAGTAAAACCAACAAGTGAAACAATCTCTGGAGCAACAGACGTCATACCAGTATTCCTAGAAATAAAAACAGACAACGGACACGACAACGGAGAATCACTTTGTTATTACCACCAAGGCGAACCTTCAGTAGAAGAAGACTACATATTATTCTCTGAAACAAAATCAAACATCCACAAACAAAGACAAGACCTTGCTCAAGGTGATTACACTTACTATCTTAAATGCATAGACCTGGGAGGAAACACTGCCTACAATACAACAACATTCAAGGTAGAAACAGACAGAGAACCTCCAATGGTGGTAAGAACTTACAAAGAAAGCTCTGAATTAAAAATAATCACAAGCGAAAAATCAGGCTGTTCTTTCTCAACAAAAGACTGCAACTTTGAAATAGAAGATGCAATACTTATGACAACCTTTGATTCTGAATCCCACACAGCAGAATGGACAAACAATCAAAACTATTTCATAAGATGCATGGATGAATTCAACAACCAACCTTATCCAAACACTTGCTCAATTATCCTCAAACCAACACAATTCACAAAACAGGATACAGGTGTGATTATTTTATAAAAGAAACATAATCAGAATAGAAAATCATTTAAGTTATTTTTAATCAAACAATTATTTATATAAAATTAATTTTTTTTGAAAACCCATCTTCAAACCAATCTACTCATCTTCATCAGAAAAACGATATGGCTAAACAAAACTAATCTACTCCTCTTCATAAATAAATAAAGTTACAAGATTTCAGTATACAACAGCGAAGTGCCTTGACGAAGTCAGGCACGAAAGCGACGTCGTCAACATTCCCAAAACTCACAAAACTTTTATTAACCTTCAAAACATCTTTCATATATGAAAAAAAGAGAATCCCCTTCACAAAAAAGATCACATGCTAAGCTTCCGAAGGGAGTACTTAGAGGGAGGGTGACTTGTAAGGGAACCGTAGGTTCCATACGATCACAAACAACCATATTCATAATCCTAACAATCCTAATAATCATCATCATAGCTACACTCTTCATTCTAAAGCCAACCAAACAATCAACACCTCAACAAATTCAACCATTACAATCATCAATACAATCTTGCATAGAAGAAATCTCCAAACAAGCAATATTTCACATAAGCGAAAGAGGAGGTTACTACAATCTTCCAGATACAACTCTCGAAAACACAACCCCCTACTATCTTTACAACGACCAAAACCTCATACCAACTAAAGAAAAAATTCAAAGAGAAATCACACTTTACATACAAGACAACCTACCTAAGTGCATATTCATAGCAACAGAATTTTCAGATTTCAAAATAACTCAACAACAACCTAGAGCAACAACAGAAATAAAACCAAACAATATTGAAATAAATATAATCTATCCATTATCAATAACAAAAGAAGAAAAAACTTACCAACTAGAAAATTTCAAAACAAACATTCCAATAAGACTAGGAACAATCTACAATTCAATTGAACAAATCATACAAGAACAAATCAAAGACCCAACAGCACTAGACCCTCACCACATATATCAAGTATCAAATGAAAACAATCTCCAAACAAAAATGCTAGGATTCACTCAAGACTCAGTAATATTCATCATCACAGACAAAAAAACAATAAACCAAAACTACACATTTATCTTTGCAAATAAATACATTCCAAAAGAAATTGAAATATAAAAAACTATCAACACTAATTGCATTACTTCTCCTCCTTAGCATAGTTTACGCTCAATCAATTACTCTTTACAACGGAGCCTCTTCAACAGAAATAGACCCAAAAAAACAAAGCCAAGTAATTTTAAAACAAGGAGAAACAATAACAATAAACAATATAGACTACCCTGCAAAACAAGATTCAAAATTCACATTCAACGAAAAAGGAGAACTAACAACAGGAACATCATTCACAACAGAACAAGGAACATACAACATAAAAGGATTTGAAATAGATTTACCAGAAGATTCAACAGTAACTTACCAAGAAGATAAAATAACAATAAGATTAAAAAAATCATCAAAATTATCAGTCAAAGAAACAAATGAAGCACAATCAGATATCCCAATAGAATTCATCTCAGATGAAGAATTAGAAGTAGATGGAATAAAAATAAACTCACTCCCAAACCAAGAAACAAAAGTTTACTTTGACACAGAAAAAAAATTATTCTACATAAAAAAAGTAGAAATAAATGGATTCCAATTTGGAAAATTAACAGGAAAAGACAACACTTATTTATTTTCATCAGAAATTCCAAAAGATTTCAAAGAATCTGCAATAATGATTAAAGATAATAAAATAATCTTAAGAGCACCAATAGACAGTTCCAGTACAGATATAACATACACAAAAGATAAAGCAAAGTCAATACTTCAAGCCAGAGCAAAAGGCGAAATAGAAATAATCATTCAAGATAAAAGATTAGACATAACAACAAAAGGAGACTACAAAATATTTAATGGAAAAATACTAGAGGAAAACGGAGAAATAGCCCCACTATCAGAATCATTATATAAAATAATAGAACCAACAGAAAAAACAATCCCATTCCATGTAACCTCAATCAAAGAAGATGGAACACCAATGAAAGGAGAAACATTCTACGACAAAAATGGAAATTTCTTTGTAGGATATAACCAAGGAGACGGAATTTACACAAAATCCGACGGAACAATTCATGTAGAAACAGATGAATTAAAAACCTCTTTTGAAAACCTAAACCAAGAACAAAATGAGAAATTCCAAACACTATCAAAATCAGAAAAACTAGAAGTTTTAAGAGGGGTTGCAGGTGGAGGAAGTTTGGGAAGAGTTTTGGATAGCATAAGCACAATGGGGAATCCAAAATCCATAAGAGAGTTACCAGTAATAAGGAATGTTAATAGGGGAAATAAAATTTTAAATGAAATTGCTGCTTATACTCCTGAGGGTTTTTTATATAATGGTGATGCCCATTATTCTACCCATTATCTTCAAAGCGGACTTAGAAATGTATATGGTAATGGGGGACGTGATGCAGCAATGTATTTATCTAATGGAGAATTTGTAGTAATGGAGAATCCTCCAGGAATTACATTAAATCAACTTGCAGATTATATTTATGATAAAGAATTGCAAGGAACAGGAGGTTCAACATATTTAATAGGTAGTCAAAAAGGAATGGGAAAATATGAAGGTTGGAACTCACAACCATTATCACATATGTGGGATGAATGGGGAGCTTATGTATATACTGCAAAAAATCAAATAGAAAGAGGTTATGCTGGATCAGATATGGGTCCAGAAAGAACAATGAACCTTATGGCATATAATATGGGAATGTTAGATTTAGTAAAATCTTCTCAAGGAGAAAGTCAATATTACCAAGAATTAAGAGATGTAGTCTATTTACAAACCTCTAATAGTGCAGAAGTTTACAAAGGGTCTGTCAAGATAGGAATAGACGAGGCAGCAACAACATATCTAAACCAATTAAGAAATAGCCCATGGTTCAATCAAGCAACAGATGAACATTTTGGTAAAGGTTCATTTAATAATCTTTTTCAATAACTCACAAACCAAAAACCCTATAAAGTCCAATTTCTCTTCTAAAAAATGAAAAAACAAATAAAAAACCTAGCACAAAAATTAGCCTTAGCTACAACCTTAACACTCTCAACCATAACACAAACCCAAGCTCAAAACCACTTCCAATCTCCCACCCCAAACCACTTCAAATACCCAACCCAAATTACAGAATCACAAATATTACATCATATGGGACATAGCATGCAACACAATGCACATCACACACACAACCCAACACAATATGAAATAGGAAACATACTCCACAACACAGCTCATTTAATAAACATCTACGAAATGCAAAACTCAAAATACCATTTACCTCAAAGAACAAAACACAAACCAGTAATAAACTTCTTTGTATATGACTCTTGGAAAGACCTTAATCATAATGGTTGGCCAGATAACAGGGCAGAACTTAGAGGAAGATTAAGAGAAACATTTCATGAAGACGAAAAAATACAAATCGGCACATTAAGTTTTTGGCTAGAAGGAAGCAGAGTAGGCTATAAAATGTTCTGCCCAAATGGAGAAGAAATTTATTCAAAAACTCTAAATGTAAATCACGAACATGCTTACGCACCATTAGCAGACTTCAACCAAGGTTTACCAAAAACTCTCAAAAAACACGGCCCAGGAATTTATTCAACAAAATTCTTTGTAGACAACAAACACATAGGAACAAGAAACTTCAGACTAATACCTAATCCAGCAAAACAAAGAAATTTAGAATCTTCATTACATTCATGTAAACAAAAAACATCAATGTCTCAAAAAGAAAAAGATTATTATGAAAGAGAAAAAGCAATGCATAGGGAAGAAAGTAAAAAATATCAAACACACCTTTCACCATCACAAAGAAAAACAATACAACAATTCCACAACACAATAAGACAAAGAGCAAATGCAATGAACAAAGCCCATCCAAGAATAAGAGCAGACCCCTTAGGCTACAACTTCACCGAAGCAGAAATCCTCAAACTTCACAAAACTTATGGAAACTTCTCAGAACAAAACATAAGAAAATTCATCAAACCCTAAACATTTATTAACAATAATTTCTTATTCAACCTATGAAAAAAAGAGTTTACAACAACCTTCTTAATAAGAATTTCACACGAAAAGGACAAACAACAATATTCATAATCTTCGCAATACTCCTAATGGCAATACTCCTAATCTTCTTTCTCGCAAAACAAAACATCATAAGTTTAAACCTAACAAACCCTCAGATAAAACCCGTCAACTCATTTATCCAATCCTGCATTGACCAAACAGCAGAAAACGCAATCCAACACATCGGAGAAAACGGAGGATACTTCACAAGCCCAAATAATTCCCTAGACAATGCAATTCCAATATACTTTAACAAAGGACAAACACAAGTCCCAACAAAAGAACAAATAGAATCAGAACTCTCTGAATATATAAACACAATGTTATTCTTCTGCACAAAAAACTTCGCAGATTTTCAAGACTTTAAAATCACACAAAAAGAAATAAAAACAACAACACAAATTCAAAAAGGAGAAATCATATTCAACATAAATTATCCCTTATCATTAACAAAAGAAGAAAAAACTTATCAATTAGAAAACTTCAACACAGAAATTCCATCAAGACTTCTCACAGTCCAAGAAGCAGCATCCAAAATAATCCAAGACCAAAAAGAATTTCCAGAAGAACTTTGCATAACTTGCATAGAAGAAACAACAATAGAAAAACAATTAATCGTAAACATGAGAGACTATCAAGACTCAATAATTTTCTCAATAACAGATTACAATCAACAAATAAATCAAAAAGAATTCATATTCTATTTCGCAAACAAATATTAAAATGAAAACAAAAACAATCTCACTAATTTTTTTACTTTCAATCTTCCTAATTTTATCAACAATTATAATTAACGCAGAATTTTATGAAAGATATCCTGAAGGCACAACACCTCCAACAACTACAGAAGCTTTTGAAGAAGACATAAATGAAGAACAATCAATAACAGAAAAATTAAACCTACAAGGAGAAAACAAAGCAACAGCAACCAACATTAAAATCCAAAGAGACTCAACAACTAACAACTTAAACAAAATAACTTTCACAGGAGAAGGAAATTCAATAACATTAGAAACAAAAGGAAAAGACAATACTTACAAACATACCTATTCAAATCTAAAACCCGTAGGAGACAAACCACCAGAACTTTACATAGATGAAAATGGAAAAATCCAAGAAGCATCTTTCACATTATCAGAAAAACAAACCATTGTTCTAGGAAACGAAATATTAAAAGACCTTCCAAAAGGAACTCAGGTGGAATATAAAGACGGAATAGCAACAATAACTTATCCAAAAAATTCAGAGATAAATTTGCCAAAAGAAACAATAGATAAAGAGCCAGGAGAATCAACATTTTATTTCCAATACAAAGATAGCAATGAATTCACATTACCAAATGGAGATAAAATTTACACAACACAATTAGGTTCTAAAAACAGAAAATTATTTTTTGATTCAACTGAAGCAAGAATAGGAGACGACATAGAAATAAAAAACCCAAATAAAGTTAAAACATATTTAGATTTTGAAGGCAAACCAAATTTAGATCTTCCAGAAGCTTACATCTCAATAAACAGAAAAGAAAAAGCAATGACAGTAGGAATGAACACAAAAGGAGAAGGCCCATCATTTTTAATAAAATCAGAAAGCGATTTTGCACCAGACTTAAATGGAGAAAAAGATCACCTAGCAATACAACCCTACAACCAAGAAGGAGAAAAATCATACTTGTATATAAAAAATAGACAAACATCAAATAAAATTACAAGAGCAGTTTCTTTAAACGGAATAAGATTAAACACCAACGGAGTTTCCCCATACTTTGATGTTGAAAAAGGAAAATTTTTAGTAAACCTAAAAGGTAACCTTGTTGAAGGATTCCAAGGCTCTGAAGGTTACATACCTCTTCAATTAGAATCCTATAAATCAAAAGATAATGATTACAACAATTTAGTAAAAGTCCTAAAAAACGACAACTTAATGATTGTAGATAATAACGGAAGAGTCGGATTCGGCCCAGACCCTGACTTCATTTCAGTTAAGGCAGCAACATATTCAAAAAAATATGGAGAAAAAGGATTATACAAAGGAGTCTCACAATGGCTATCTTATAATGCCCCTCCAACTATTGAAACATTTGAAAGATTCACAGGAATAGATATAAACGACAGAGTAGGGATTCCACCAGAAAGAATAAGAATGTTAATGGATGTATTTGCAAGTGTTCCAAGAGGCGCATTAAAAAGTGTAAAAACTTTAAATATTGCAAATCATTGGGCAGGATGGGCAGGATTAGCAAGACCTACTGAAGTAAATTTACATTGGAGCAATGGAGGAGTTGACCCTGGAACTGCAATACACGAAATAGCCCATGTCCACGACATGAGAGTAGGTTGGGATTGGGGAAGAAGCAGATTTGAAAGACAATGGAATTCAGTAGGAGGTAGCAACGGACCTCACACTTATGACTATGGATACACTAGCCGTGAAGACACATCAACATTTGCACAAATGATTTACAAAGACTACTGGAGTTCAGGAAGCGACAGATACACCTTTGGCTCATGGAAACAAGGACTAAGTCAAGACTATGCTTATCACAAAAAAATAAGAGCAAAACTAGCAGTATTTTACTGGAACGGATTTATAACAAAAGACCAAACAAAAAGAGTCTTCAATCAAGCAGGACTAGAATCAGACGACGATTCACTACTTAGATATTATAATGAGGCAAGAAACACTTAAAATGAAAAACCAAAACATAATAACAATAATTCTAACAATCCTATTAGCAATTACCTCAATCACCGCAACCCCTCTTTACTACAACATCCACCTACAATCACAAAATCAAGAGATAACAATAATCTCAATAGACATAGAATTCAATCAACAAAATCCTGAAAATTTCTACAACCCTATAATAAACACACAAATTTTAGAACTTCAAGATTTCAACAACAAACAATTACTAAAAACAAACTTCACAATCCCAAATATAGAAATCTCTGACAACTTAAACAACAAAACAAATCAATTCATATCAGGAGATACAACAACCCTAAACCAAACAACATTCAACATCTACATCCCCTACAATAAAGACGCAAAACAACTAAAAATCTACAACCAAAACAACCAAGAATTAACAACAACCTCTCTAGCACATTTCTCAACAAATCCTCAAGCAAAAAACCATATAGATAAAACAATCCCAACACAACAAGAAACAACAGAAACCCAAACAAAAACAAAAACACAACAACCCAAACAAAACTACATCTGGATAATTCTATTAATAATCCTAATTATTTTAATAATAATCCTTCTAATCACAATCAGAAAAAAGAAGTAACCAAAGGTATACCAAGGTTTATAAACCCAAAAATCTCACAGATATTGAGAAAATGACAATATTTAACACATTATCAAAGGCAACAACAACAGGATTAGTAGCACTTGTATTAGGTACTCAACCTTCTCAAGCTATAGAACCACAAGCACAATCAACATATACACAAGCCCAATATGAATCAGATTTAGTATATATCCAAGATCAACTAGATTCTAAAAAAACAAAACAAAAAACAATTCCAAAATCAGAATTAATGTACACTCAAAAAGAATTTGAAAAAGCATTTAAAAAACCAAGAACCAATTCAACCCTTTTAAGAAAAGCAGAACTAATGCATAAAAACCCTAAACAAACTTTCAACTATCTTTCCAAAGAACAACAAAAAAAAGTCACAAGATTCTGCACATCATTACAAACTTCAAAAGATAAAGGGCCTTTTGATGATATAATAAAACACGACCATAAAACAACATACCCATTCATAAATATCAAAAAACCAACAATAGCAGACGCACTAATAATGTATTTGCATGAAGAACACTTAAGCAAACAAAAACCTCTTAATTAATTTTCCTCAGGATTAATAGCGCCAATTCTTTCACCAAGCGCATTAACAAGAACCTCTACAAATTCCTTTGGATAAATTTCTTGCTTATGAAGCGGATCATTACCAAGATTATCTTTAAAACCTTCAATAGTCACTGTCCCAGGTTCACGACTACTATCAAATATTATCTTGGTTCCCTTTTCTAAATTACCCAAGGTCCCCTTTACTTTATCATAACTCATACTACCAATTAAACTTGCTAAGTTAAGAGATTCTTCAGAATATTTTAAAACAAAAGCACCAGCATTTCCAACTTCTCCAGCTTGTTCTGCAAATTCAGAAATCTTTTCAAAAACAGACTTTCCCTCATACCTTTCTGTCATTTTTTCCAAAGCCCCACTCCTATCAGATTTAAGAACACCTTGTACCTGTTCAGAAGTTAGAGGTCTTTTGAGCGTAAGTGTCATTCTTTTACCATCTCCTTCAGACCCCAAAGAATAATCTGCCATTGGAACTTTAACCCCATGGAAATCTACTTTTAAAAGACCCTTTCCAGCTAAAACTGTTTCATCGCTATTAAATAAAAAAGTTCCAGCATCTTTTTCTCCAGATACACTATCTGCAGGAATCATTTCAACAAAAACCTTAGGTTTTAATCCTTCTTCTTCAGGAATCTCTACTACTTGATTATATTTATATTTCTGCAATCTAAAAACATTTTCAGAATCCAATTCATTAACAATTTTATCAACACTATGTTTAGCATCCCTAACAGACCGAGGAAACTTAGTTTCATCCCCATCAAATTCGATTCTAATTCCTTCACTATTCTCCCCACTAACAAAAACATTAACTCCTGCATCTTTCAATCCTCTTCCACGCACTTCATCAAATTTTTTATCTAGAATAATATCCATTTGATTTTTACCATAAAAATCTGCATTAGTAATATCCCCCTTACTATAAAGCCGAGCATATTGTGTCGAATATTCATAATCAACAGCACCATTATCAAAAATAGCTAAGGTAGGAACATCATAAGCCCTGACACTTCCCAATCCAGAATATTCTGCCTCAGCATTAGTTAAAACAGCTCTAGTTTCAGAAACAAAATCAACCAAACCATTTTTATCTTCAGAAGTCTGACTATAAGTTATTTTTCCTTGACTAACCATAGCCCCATTATCCAAACTAACAATTCCATTTTCTAAAACAACATCTCCAATCAAATCCCATTCAGCACCATCCAAAATACTTCCAGTATCATAAAATCCATCAGCACCATAACCACCCTTATCAACACTCAAACTACCAACCTCTGATTGCCCCCTTTTAACCTCATAACTAAATCCCTTAACTTTATCATATTTAATCCCCACCAAACCTCTCGGCAAATCACTCAAATCCAAAACAGCCCCACTCTCACCAATCAACTTATCTCCATCCCACCTCAAACCATCATCACCCAATCCACTACTAGAAATTTCTTCACCCAACTTTTTCTTCAAAAGCGCTTTATTAAAATCCTCTCTCTGCTTTTGATTCAAATACTCAAACAATACCTTAGTATCATCAGCATACTCAACAAGTTTATCAACCGGAACATCAATCATCATATCAGAATAAACATACCATGACTCAGGATTATCAACATCAAAATCAGATTCCGCACTAACATTAATAACATTAACAACTAAAACCAAAACCAAAAATACAAATAAATAATTCAATCTCCCTCTTTCCATAAATCAATTTAGAAAATAGATTATTTAAATATATCTTTGAAACAAAAACCACAAAAACTTTAAATACCTACTTAACATTACAACAACATGAAAAAAAGAGAAACCAAATTAAATTCTAAAAAAGCCCAAATTACAGTATTCATAATAATTGCATTAATCATCGTAGCTGTAGCAATAGCAACAATCTATTTCACAAAAATTCGTTCACAAGATACAATCACAGACGAATACTTCTTACAAGAATCAATAAAACCCAAACTAGACAACATGCAATCAGCTATACTAAACTGCCTAGACCAAACATCATTAGACGCACTAACAGTAATAGGAATACAAGGAGGATATTACAACGAACCCTCAAAATCTTTTGACCTAGGATGGGCATTCATGCCTTACTATTATAACCAAGGAACATTCGCAAAACCAACAACATCAGAAATAGAAACAGAACTCGGAGATTACATCAACGACAACTTAAAATTCTGCCTAGAAGAAATAGATCAAACAGACTTCACACTAACACAAAAAACATCAAAAACAGAAGCATCAATAAAACCCGGAGAAGTAGAATTTGAAATCAACTCCCCAATAACAATAGAAAAAGAATCACACACCTTACAATTCCAAACAAAAAAACACCCAACCACTAAACAATCATTACTTTACGAAATCTTAGAAGTTGCAGATTATATAACAGAATCACACAGAGATGACCCTGAAATGATTTGTATAAGTTGCGTCGCTGACATGGCAGAAGAACGAGAACTCTATGTAGACATGCTAGACTTTGACGACGAAACAACAACCCTAATAGTAATTTCAGAAAACAAAACACAAGAAGAAGCTTATGTTTTTGAGTTTTTGAATAAATATTCTGTTTAAATTTTTTATCTTCTAAAAAATAATCTTTTTCTAGAAAGAGAGTAAGTCCCTTGTTTTTGTTGAGATTCTTTTTTTAATTGAGGATTTTCAACAGGAAGTGGTAAAGGCAACTTCGAGTTATTTTTAGGAGATTCTCCAGTATATTGTTTTTCAAATTCTTTTGGATAATTATCTGCAATATTACTTAAAGATTTATAACCCTTAGTATTTACCTTAGGAACAAACAATTTAAAAAGAACCCCAAAAAGCCCTCCAGAGTTAGTCAAACTTTTTTCTCTAATATGAGTTACAGAAGGATAATTTTTTAACTGAATATCTGAATCTAAAGGATTTTTAGAAAAGGATTTTGGAGGAGTATAAACTTGATTATCTTTTTGTTCAGCAGAATAAACAGAGCCAATTTCTCCAAAAGGCAAATATAAACTTGCTACAATAAAACTAGTGCAAGATATTTTTTTCAAACTATTCATTTTATCTTATATTTCAAAAGACTTTAGACCTTATAACTTTTATGATGCTGAAAAACAAACAATTCTTAAGTTATATTTAAATACCTAAGATTCTAATACTAATCATGAAAAGAGGACAAGTAGCAATATTCATCATCTTAGCACTAGTAGTCATCGGAGCAACAGCAGGAATAATCTATGTAAAAACTTCAGACAAAACAAGCAAACAAGACAGAGAATTCTTCGCATCCTTAGAAAATAAACCTTCACTAAACAGCATACAATCTTCAATAATAGATTGCTCAGAAGAAACCTCAAAACAAGCACTAGACACTATAGCAATCCAAGGAGGATACTACACCAAACCAGAAAACTCATTAGAACTAAGCACAAGCTTCATCCCATACTATTACAACCAAGGAACAATCACACAACCATCAAAAACAAAAATAGAATCAGAACTATCTTCTTACATAAATGAAAACCTAAAAGAATGCATAAATCAAATAAACATCAACGACTTCAAAATAAACCAAAAATCTCCAGAAACAACAACAACAATTAACAAAGAAAACATTCAATTCACAATAGACTCTCCAATAACAATAGAAAAACAAGACCATAAAATAATCTATGAACTAGAAGACAGCCCAGTAACAATTAACTCAGAATTAAACTCAATAATAGAACTTGCAGAATATATCACACAATCACACAACCAAGATCCTGCAATGTATTGCATAAGTTGCGTCGCTGACATGGCAGAAGAAAACGACCTATACCTAGACCTAATTCCAATGGCAGACCAGACAAGCCTATTAATAATCTCAGAAAACCACACATCTTCAGAACCCTACTCATTCGCATTCCTAAATAAATATACAGGAGATGAAAAATCACCAGATTTCACAGCAGGAAATCAAGGCAACATCCCACCAAAAGAAATATAAAATGAAAACAAAAAATATATTCCTAATAACAGCATTAATATTACTCCTAGCAGGAAGTTTGGGGTTGGTGGTTGGGGCGCAAATTCCAGATTATGATCAATGGAAAAATGACATACAAAATGGTTTGGATAAATATATTAATGGAGAAGATTCTTCTCAATATCTAAACAGCAAATGGGAAAGCGCAGATAATTCAGAAAATCATCAAAAAAGTCTTTTAAACAATTTAAATACAGAACAAACAAAAGCATTATGGGATAATTTAGAAAAAGAAAATAGGCAAACAATGTTTGATAACTTAGGATTACCTGAAAAAGTGGAACTTTGGGATGCGCATTGGGAAAATAATTTTAATACCTTAGAAGGAGATATATTCTCAAAAACCCAAAAGAACCGACAAGATTTATTAGACTCCCTAAAACCTTCACAAAAAGATACAATGCTTAGTCTTATCGCTCAAAATAACAATCCCAGTCTTCAGGGAGAAGGTAAAGTAGATTTATCTCAAGGCATAACTGAAGACGCAAAAATAGAATATAAAATAGACGCAAATGGAGAAGAAAGTGTAGTCCTAACAGATAGCGAAGGAAAAAAACTCTCAGTTCAACTTTCAAACCTCCCAGAAACTTTAACTAATCTTAAAATAGAACTCGGATTAGGTAGTGGAGAGCTAAGTGTAATAGCAACAGATACTAATAAAAATAAAGTTGTTTTAAGAAACGGACATTCAATTAAAAAAATACCAACAGAGAATCCAAACACAAATCAATGGCAAATAGTAGATGAAAATGGAAATCCTGCATTCATTGCTGATTTTGGTGATGCAACAGATGCTCAATTTTTAGCAGGAAGTCCTGGAACTCACGACGGAATTCAATATCCAGACGCTTACCATATATGGGCAGAAGGACATGGAGGAGAAGGAAAGGGCGCTGAAATGATAATAGAAAATCAGGATGGAACCGAAGTTAGAGTTTTCCCAGCCATAGGAGAGGATTATGCTTTCGCTAAAAAATTAGGAACACCAGAACAAAGAGTTTATAATGTTCAAGGAAACCTCATGACATCAGAGGGATTTAGTGCATATTCTGAAGGAAATGAAAATACTTTTAATTTTGGGACTACATATGGTTTGGAATTAGATCTTACTGATAGCAAATATCAGGATATAATACATATTTTTCATTCAACAAATAATGAGGAAGGGGAAACAACTTGGACAATAACTCCAGGAAACAATGTTGAAGATAGAGTATCATTTGCAGTAGTTGGTTCACTTGTAAATCAAGATAAATTCCAAGAAACAACTATAGGAGAAAATGAGGACTCATACACTTCTTACACATTCAAAGATAATCAGGATTATGTTCCAAGACAAAGAAGTGAATCCACTACTAAATCTTCAGCTGGAACAACAAGAGTAAGATCAAAAGATATACCCTTAGATCTGGAAGAAGCTCTTAAGCAGATTATTCCAAACACTCCTGAAGAAACTACACAACCTCCAACAACTACTGTAGAAATAAACCCCCCTAATACTTGTGGTCCAGATGAAAATTGTGGAGAAAGAAGAACATATACTCGAGGAAGATTATTTAGGAGGAGCAGTTGTGGTCCTGGTGGTTGCAATTAAACTATTCTCAAACCCTTCAACCACTACCAAACCCACCATTCTCCAACCCTCAAACCCCAAACCAACCCAATATTTATATACTACTTTTCCCAAATAATAATATGAAAAAAGGTGTAGAAAAAAAACCAATCCAAAAAGGAAATCTATTAAATATATTTTACATAATTAGTTTTATTTTAATCTTAACATCTTTAATTTTTGCACAAACAACTAATCCTTGTGATAATCTAACTGGAGCAGAAAAAGCATATTGCGAACAAGGACAGAAATTCAAGGAAACATTTGAACAAGGAAAAATACCTAGTGAATCTCTACAAGAAACAATGATAGATAATTTTGATGATTTTTATAAGGGGTTTAAAACAAATCCAGAAAATTTTGAAACATTGTTTGAAAATTTTTATTCAACACATGCCGAAGGAGATTTACAAGGAGAACATTTAATAGTAGAAGATTTAAGAAATAAATTTTTACAAAAATTTCTTGAAGAAGGAGATAATGAAAACATTAAAAAATTAATTCAAGCAGGAGGGGATAATTATCGGAAAAAGAATCCTAGTTTTTTTGGAGATTCAACAGAATCAAGAATAAAGTATGTAGATATTCAAGGAAAAAATATTAAATTTGTTGGTAATAAACTTGCAAGAGTTGATGAAGAAGGAAATCCTATTTCATGGATTGATTTTGATAATATGCCTAGATGGACAGATTCAGTTTCATATTATGAAGGAGAAAGAGAAGTTACTATCGGAGGAAAAAAAGAAATAGTTAATGACGCTTTTTTCATTCGTATAGATACCGGAAGTGCCCTCAAAACATTAATCGCTGAAAAGGGAAGCTTTGGAAATATTGCAGAAGCAATTGCTCCTGATGGAAGAACAATTGGATTAGATTTAGGAAGAGATATCCAAAGCATTACACTTGAAGCAGGAGTGAGCCCTGCCGACGCAAAAGTTTCAATAAAATGGAAAGATTTAGATGGCAAACTCCATGAAGAAAAATTAGGAAAAGCCCAAATAGGAGAAGAATCATTCGCCTTTTTAGAAGGATTAAGTGGAAATGCAAAAGACGTTATCCAAGAAATGATGTCAGATTTAGATGGCATCGGACCAAAGATGGGAGAGGATTTAAACGAAGCTCTTGGAACAAATACAGGCAACAGAATTAGTTTCTCTTATGGAGGGGATTATGATAGCGAAGAAACAATAATAATGGACTTTGATGAACAGGGAGATATGATAATTAAAGGAAGCGAAGGAGCTACAATCATTTCAACAGACTCTGCAGGAAATGTTAATGCTGAATTTAACCCTCTAAAAGAAGGACAAACAGGACACTCAGAAGGACCAGGACAATTTATCTTTGATAAATATGGAGATGTTAAAAAATACTCAAATGCAGAGATTAGCATCTATGAAGCAAATCAACACACTGCATCTCTTAGGACAAAAGGAAATGAATTAGAAGATGTAACAATAATCAGAAACACTTTTGTTGATGCAGTAATGCGGGGAGATTATAACAGGTTAGTTAGGGAAGTAGGTTATGATGTTGAAGATTTAATTGATGAGTCTATGTCAAATTATCTCCCAAGTGAAATTAAAGCAAGGATTGCAGAAAAAATAAAAAAATATCTCGACGACCCAAACCTAGGTCCTGAAATGAAAAAAGCCCTAATTAAAAGCTATGATTCTGTTCTATCAACATTACAAGAACAAAGCTCATCCATCGCAAATGATTTTTTAACAAGATATTCCAACACCAATCAAGAAGTTATAGAAGACCTTAAAAGACATTTTGTAAATCAAATGACAGATAAGGCTCAAAGTATAGGAAGAGAAGTTATCGGAGAAATTTTACAAGACCCTCAACAAGTTAGAGATATCTTAGAAGGAGATTCTTCAATTTTAACAAGAATTCAAAAAGACATTAATGCAGGAGATTACGTTGAAGGAGTTGTAGGTTCAGATATTTATCAAGAAATTAAAAACACCTTAGAAGAATTCCAAAGAGCTGGGATAATTGATAGCACAGGTTCTATTAGCACCACCACTACTGCAAGAAATACTGCAATAAGCCAAATAACAGATAGTTTAGTCCAAGATATCTCAGGAAATTATCAAACCATTACTACTTCAAGTAGTGCAAGTATAAGTCAAGGAGATATAGATATAGATTCTCTTTTTAGTGAATATTTAGTAGGTGCTAACGCACCATTAGAAGTTGCATTTGCAGGATACTTAGAACAGGTTCAAAAAGGAGATGTTAGCTTTCAAGTTTTAGATAAGAACGGAAATCCATTAACATCAAAAGAAACAGCTAAGAGGGCAATGGGAATTTTCGAAGATGCCCAGAAATATATCACAGAACAGAAGAACGAATTTAAAGAAAAATTAATTGCAGATTTCGCTAAAAACAAAAGAACAGGACAAGTTTTAGATGTTCAAGCAAAAGAGTTTTATGTAAATGGTGGAAACGGAGGAATTTTTAATGCAAATACTGGTTTCAGAAAAATAAGTGTGAATAATCAAGACAAAGATAGTTTCCAGATTTTTAGTAATGGAGAAGAAGTTGCAAGAGTCCAAGGAAAAAATACTTATTTTTCTAGAATTGTAGACAGTCATCAATATGTCCCAATAGAAGAAATAGTCAATGAAAATTCAGGACACCAATTAAAGTTAGCTTCATCTTCAGATCCTTTAACTAGGGGAGATTATAGTATTTATGATGTGAATAGATTAGCCACAAAAACTGCGCGTATTCAAGCTTATGTTAGGGAAGATGACGGATTTTTAGGAAGAAGGTGGGGAAGAGGGCTCGGACCTAGGGGAGCTTGGCAACATCCAATTGTTGGAACAACCATAACTGCTCCAGAAGGCTCAGATATTGGTGCAGATCCAAATTCAAAAATAGAAATTTATGATTTAACAGATCAAATGTCAGGTATTTTGGGAGGAAGAATAAAAGGAATGGTTAGGGATATGATTGTTCCAGTAGGATGGCCAATGGGACTTGCTGCAGGTTTCGCCCTTCCAGGAGCTGAATCAAGAACAGGAGGCAATGATCAACTTAAAAGTAATATTAATGATTTCCTTCAAACCATGAGAGATAACAACCTAGATATTCCCCCACAAATGCAAGACATAGCTTCAGTTATACAAAACCCAGAAGCCATGACTACTATTTTAAGATTTGTTTCAGATGAATCAACATTAAAGGGAGGAAATAGCGTTACAATAACTCCAGGATATTTAGCAGTCAATGGAAAACAAGTAAACACATTTACAACTTCAAATGGTCAGCAAGAAGATTTAGGTCCGGCACTTAGAACATTTATGAGATCTTATAAAAAAATGACAGACAGTCCAGCATTAGATCCATTTAGATCTTATGGAGGTCTAAAGAGTCTTAGAAATATAGCTCAACAAGCACAATATGTATCTCAAAAAGCTCAACAACAAGGCATAGCAAGTTTAACAGACTCTGAAGTAGCAACCTTAAGAAATATGTATATGGGATTCCAGAGAGTAAGCACAAGATCCACATATCGTTATAATTAAAATGAAAACAACAAAAACAACAAAAACAACCGTCCTTTTAATCTTAGTCTTAACTTTAACTCTCGCACTCATCTCAGCCCCAACACCTCAAGAACTAGAAGATTATCTCAGCGGAAGCCAGCAAGAAATTAAAGAAAAAGTAGAAGAGTTCACAGAATTATCTGGAGGAGATAGAAATGCTATTTGGGAAAAAAGTGGTGAAGAATATAGCATAGAGAAAGATGTAATGATGAAAGAATATTTAAAATTAATAAACGAAAAAAAGAACCAAGCACTTAGGAGCGGAAATTTAGCAAGTTTTTTTGGAGGAACACTTGCAAATGTATTAATCAGAGAAGGAAAAAAGAATGACATAGGAGGCTTAAGAATAACCTTAGCCAGCGAAGAATTAAAAGGCTCACAAATTGATATAGATATTGATTTTGAAAAGTTTAAAAAGGATTTAGACGGAAATTTAAAAAAATTAGGAATAGACCCTCAAGGTTCTTTATTAGAGGGGGATATAAAAATCAGAGGATTTGGAAATCCTAAATTAAAATGGTCAGAAGAACAAGGAAAAGAAAATGTAATTGGAGATGGAAAAGTATGGGTAGATATGTCTAACTTACCAGTTGGAACTTCAAAAATAGAATATGACGGAAGCAAATTCACATTAACATTAAGAGGAGGAGGAAAAGTAGTATTAGAACCAGGAGCAACAAACAAAGACGGAGGATTAGCATTAGAAGGTTTTGATGTTGATAATCTAAGAGACATTGTTTTTACAGCAGGAACAAATGGAGAAATTAGCATTAATGCAGAAGGTATAAAATTAAAAGGAGATGCAGAAGTTCATTACAATGGTTTAGTATTAACTAAAAACCCAAAAGAAGCAGAAGGTTTTGTTAGAGCTACAAAAGACGGATTTTATCTCAAAGGAGTTAAAGCAAAAGTAATAAATCCTGCAGGGGAAGGATTTATAGGAATGATCGCAGGAAAAAACGAAAAATTATTAAGAATTGCAAATGGACAAGCATTAACCTTAAGGGATTTAGTAAGTATGAAAGATGGGATTTTAGCTAATGCCAACAGTCCAGTTGTAGAAGTAATTCATTTTGATGATGCTGAGAAAAAAGTGAGCAGAGATAGAGTATTTGCAGGAAGTGTAAGTACAGCTCCGAGTTTTAGGCAACTTATTACAACAAGAGAATCTTTAGGAGACATTTATTTCAGCTTCAACGAACAAACAGGAGAAGTCGTAGCAGTTAAAAAAGAAGGAGCATGGGTTAGAATAGGAGATTCTATGACAGAAGATTTACAAAAAATTTACACAGCTTCCAGTGATACTGTTCAACAAATAATTACAGATTCATTAAATCCTGAAACAACAGTAGATTATACTTACATAAGGAGTGCACGTAATAAAGACTTCTGGTTAAGAAGGGGTAAAACAGTTCATGTAGATGCGAAAGTTTTAGATGGAGTTTCTATGAGCATTGATGATGGAAAAATTACTCATGTTAGAAAAATAGGAGTCAACAACGGAGCATGGCTCAAATTTTCTGAAACTAGTGACATGAGCGAAATCTATGGAACTTCAACCCAAAGGGTCGGAGATTATCTAAGAACTAGCAAAGATGAAACTATTAATCCTGACCTTGAAAAATATATCGCAAACACAGTCCCTCCAAACACTCCCGACTTCATGATAATTGCAGGAGATAACGTCTTAATGGGCGGAGATGTTGAAGTAAATATCCAACAAGATTTAGGAAGTTTAAATTTCTACAATTTAGATGATGATGCAAAAGTAAATGTCAACGGCCTTAAATTAAGCGCCAATGAACAAGGAAAGTTAGAATACCAAAGAGCTCCAGTCAAAACAAACGAATTCAATGTAGATTATGTTAGTATAACAAACCAAAGAAGCGACGGAAGTTGGATAACAAGCTCAGATACTTATGAAATCCTAGATCAAAGAGGAGATGCAGGAAATACTCCAATTATAGATTCAGACAGATTTGTCGCGGGCAGAGAAGTCTTCACAGGCCCATTAGGAGTTACAATTGATGCTTATGTTTCCATGAGTCAGGAAAGCGTAGAAAGAACTGGTGCAAACAAAATACAAGAGGGTGGAGATATTAGAGATATTCTAGAAAATGAAGGCTATGAAGTTAGATTAGATACAAAACTTCCAGTTAGTGGCGTAAGTGTTACAGTTAGAGACAGTGATAAACTTTTAGATGAAGTTATATTGCCTAGATTAGATGATTGGATTTTAGGACTTGGGGGCAATCTTTTTGAAGGTGAAGGAGAATTGGCAGAATGGCTTATTGGAGATAGGCAAATTAAATTACAAACATCACAAAATATTAACAATTTAGTTAGAAGTTCTGTAGTGGGCAAATATAATGGGGGAGAGTTAGGTATAGGGTTTAGGCATGTCCCAAATAAAAATCCTCAAATTATAGTTTATGAAAATGGAAAAATAATTAACACCGTAAATTTACAAGGGCAAAATGCAAAATTGGTAAAAGATATACTTTGGGGAGTTAGAATTGTTCCTTATGTAAATAACGACGTACGTAAGATATGGGGACAAAATATTGGAAATAAAGTTAATATAAATAATGGACTAGGACGTTGGGAAACATGGAAATGGGGAGGAGTAGCAAATTTAGGAAACACTAAATTAAACAAATATTCAGAATTAGTTAAATAAAATTAAAAATCTCTAGGTGAAGTTAATACTTGTTCTACCATTCTAAATGGGGCCTCTGTGAAAACATCACCGATTTCATCAACAACTTCCAACCCTTTATACCCACCAAAAGCCAAAGCACCAACAACGCCCGCAATAGCCAAATTTCTTAAAATTTTAGATTTCTTTCTAGGGCTTTCAACTTCAGAAGTAGTGGTAGATTCCAAATTAGGACCACCAGAGTAAGCACTATTTCCCTGATTTATTTCTCTTTGTTCGTAATTTTTGTTTACCATTTTCTTAATATTCACAAGAATAACGACTATTTAAACCTTTCTATTTGTTGTTACTATCCAATGGTTATTAAATTAGAGGATTTTTACCTTCTCATTTTAATCCTAGTTCTAACGGGATTCCTTGCTGCTTCCCCCGCTGCTTTAGCCCCTGCTATTCCAGGCCCAATAATCACTTTTTCAATAGCACCAAAATACACATCTTCTAACATTCCCACGAATGTAGGCTCTTCTTCAAATCTTCTTTTAGCAATCTTCTGAAGATAAGGCTGATAATCAGAAGTTTCAATCAATTCTTCTACAGTTTCTTGAACTGCATTATAAAGAGGGTCATCTTTTGAATAAAATAATTCTTTTTCTTCTTCATTTTTCAAAAATCTAGTATCAACCCTCCAACTTATCCAATCATTAAGGGCGTATTTTTTCAATTCTTCAACTGCTTGTTCATCTGTTAAATCTTCTTCAATCCTATAACCCTGTTTTTCAAGACGACTTTGATAAATAGAAAATTCAAAATTTCCAACCCAGAAAGGAAAATTTACATTCTTTCCCCTTGTATCTTTTCCATTTATTTTGACATACATATCTCCAAAATAAAGATCACTATTAGATTCACTTTTTTCAGGCTCAAAAGAAGTATATGGATACCCTCTTAATTTTTCATCTAAAAATATTTTTATCTTATCTGATTCAGTTATATCACCTAAATCAATATCAGAATAAACACCCATCTTTGATTTAAACACCCTCATCCAATAAAAATCTGGAAAAGTCTCATTTAAAAACAGTACATTACCTGAACCTAATAACTCTCCTGAAAAATATGTTTCAAATTCTTCCATATCTGAATGTGAAAAAGCAGATAATGCCTCTTTAGGATGTTTATCTATCCTGTCAATTTTTTCACGAAAATTCATTCTATTCTTATAAGAATTATCTTCACTTGATTCAAAAATACCAAATATACCTCCAGAGTATCTATTTTTAAATTCCTCTCCCGTTGGAACTATTTCATCTCTTGTATATTCTGGAAGAGGTTCTGGAATCACTTCTTCAACAGGTTTTAGATTAGGAATGGTAGGTTTAATAATTGATTCTGGTTGTTCTACTACAACTTCAAGAGAAATATTATAAGAATCTTCAGTTGGTTGAGTATCAAGTTTTTTTGAATCAATACATCCTGCTAGAACTAAACTTGCTAAGGTTCCAACAAGCCCATTTCTTAATTTATTCATAATATCCACAAGAATTAACCACTATTTAAACATTCCCAACTCAACCCCCCCAAAAACCTTTATTAACCCCCCTCCCCTTCTACAACCATGAAAAAGAGGAAACCCACAAACCCCAATTTGAAATCCCTTTCCAACCCTAAAACTCCTGTTTCAAAATCCCACCTTAAACCCACCAACCACAATTTGAAATCCAACCTGAAATCCAAAACCCTTAAACCCAAATCCAACCTCCAACCAAAATCCCCCTTAAACACCATTCCAACCAACAAAAAATCCCAACAATCCATAGGACTATCCTTCGGACTAATTTTCTCAATAATCATAATGATATTCATCCTCTTAACAGCATTCATAGCAATCAAAGCAGCACTAGGCTCAAAAGACTGCGCCCAACTAGGACTATTCATACAAGACTTTGAAAACGAAATAACAAACACATGGAACTCTCAGGAAAATAGCGCAACATTCAAAAGAACACTCCCAACAAAATTAGAATACGTTTGCTTCGCAGACCTAAACAAAAACCAAAAAGGAGAATTCCCACAAGTCTACGATAATATGATTTATTACAAAGGAAACACTGCAAACACATTTTTCTATCCAAAATCTGGAGCCTGCAAAGTCCCATACAAAAACATCAAACATCTAGACATAGATGAAATAATAAAAACTCAAAACCCTTACTGCATCCCAATAGATAGAGGAACAATAAGAATAAAAATAGAAAAAGAATTCAATGAAAGACTTGTAAGGGTGAGTTAAGATGAAAAACAAAAAAGCAATTTTCGGAATGAGCTTCAACTGGATTTTCGCAATTCTCGCAGGAGGATTTATTTTAGTAATTGCAATTTACGGAGCAAGCAAATTCATCCAAACTTCTGAAACATCACTAAACACAGAAACAGCAGCAAGATTAACTTCATTATTAGACCCCTTAGAAACAGGATTAGCATCAGGTAAAGCAACAGAAATAAACTTTCAAAAAGAAAGCAAATTTTATTTCACTTGCAACGAAAACGCATTTCCCCCATTTGGAAGACAAACAATAGCCTTCTCAGAAAAATCATTCGGAGACAAATTCTCTGAAAAAAGTAAAAGAGTGGATATAAAAGACAAATACATTTTCACAAAAAGCCTTCTCCAAGGAAAAAGCCTATCAATATTCTCAAAACCATTTGAACTAACATTCAAAGTCGCAGACTTAACAATTATACTAACAGACAACTACTGTTTCTACGAAGCCCCTGAAGAAATTCAAGAAGATTTAGAAGGACTTAACTTAAAAAACATAATCTTCATGAACAATACTCAAGAAGAATGCAACTCAATAAAAGTTTGCTTCGATGAATCACAAAACAATTGTGAAATTGAAGTAAATACAAATGAAAACTATTTAAGAAAAGAAGGCAAAAGACTATACTTCACCGACGATTTAATCTACGCAGCAATTTTCTCATCACCAGAAATCTACGAATGCAACCTAAAAAGATTAAAAAATAAATTTAACGAACTAAGCAAAATATATTTAACAAAAATAACAATCATGGAAAGAAAAGGTTGCACATCAAACATTGGCTCAAAATTAGAACTAATGAACACCCCAATAACCTCCTCAAGGGACATCTTAACTCTCTACCAAAAAGCAAAAGAAATTAATCAAATAAACAAAGCAGCAAACTCTGGTTGCAAACTATATTAAAATGAAAAACAAAGGACAACTAAAAATACAAGAAATGGCATTCATGCTCGTCGCAGTAGTTTTCTTTTTCATCCTAGTCGGACTTTTCGCACTTTCAATCACCTACACAAACCTCTACCAAAAAGCAAACAAAGTAGCTGAAGACAGAACACTTTCAGCACTAACAAATTTAGCAGACACTCCAGAATTAGCCTGCACATCCTCAAAAGCAAACTGCATAGACGCTGATAAATTAATCTCACTAGTAGGAAATGAAAATTACGAAAACTTCTGGCCATTCTCAACACTAAAAGTCATCAGACAATCAGCATTCAAAAAATCACAAACATCAATGTCAGAATGCACTTTAGAAAACTACCCTGATTGCGAAAGATTCACAGTCTATGATAAAGAAATAGAAAACCAAAGAATAATTTCAACCTATGTCGCACTCTGCAGAAAAGAATATGAAAACACATACTCTTACGAAAGATGTGAAATAGCAAAACTAATCGCCGGAACGGAAATTAAAATACCAGGAGAAAACAATTAAATGAAACCCCTCAATAAAAAACATACACATGATAAGCTTTCGAAGAAAGTACTTAGAGGGAGGGTGACTTGTCAATCTAAAAGGAGGATACATCTAATGAACCTTGGTTCCTGGGATACCCTACGAAAAGCCCAACAAGAAATACTAGGCTTCGTCCTAATAGTAGTAATCGTCAGCATAATCGGTGTAATCTTCTTAGTTTTAACAATGGGAAGAGCTCCTTCAACAGCTTATAACAGCGTAGAAATATCAAACCTATTAGAATCATCAATGCATTACACAACAGATTGTGCAGTCAACTACGTTCCACAATACAAAGACGGACAAGATTTAATAAAATCCTGCTACAACGAACAAATAGGAAATTATCTAAACTGTTTAGATGAAAGAAATGTCTGCGATGCATTAAAAACAACAATGCAAAACCTAATCCAACAAACCTTAGACGTCCATGAAGACTCTCCAAATAAAGCCTTCAAATTTAACATTTATTTCAGCCCAACAAACGAAGAAGAACCAAATCTACCAATACTAGACATAGACCAAGGACTATTTCAAAACTGCACCTCAAGAACAGGCGGAAGTCATCTAATTGATGCAACATTCATAAACTCCGGAACAATCCATGTAGAACTCCAAGTTTGCAAATCATAAAGCATCTACTATCATCTCTTGTTTTTTAAACCTCAAACATAACAGACTTTTCAAACAAACCAAAGATATCCTAACAACTTAATCAACTTCTCAAACATAACTAATCTACTCCTCTGAATAAAATAAATCCCTAAGAAGATATCAATATGTAACAGGAAGGAAAGGGAAAACGATTTCATGAGTGGCTTTCCGTGGTGGAGGAAATATAACTCAATAAATAAAACCCCAACCCCCTCAAAACATATTTCTCAGAACAATTTAATTTAAAAACCAAACACACTATGAACTAACATAAAAAATGGTGTTACAAAATTATACAATAACTTCAGAATCAGTCACCGAAGGACATCCTGACAAAGTCTGCGACCAAATCAGTGATGCTATTCTCGATAATCTCTTAGCTCAAGACCCAGACTCAAGAGTAGCAGTAGAAACAATGGTGACAACAGGTTCAGTCCACATAGCAGGAGAAGTAACAACAAAAGGATTCTTAGACGCACAAAGAGTTGCTAAACAAACATTAAAAGAAATAGGATACACAAACCCTGAATTTGGGATGGACGCAGAAGACGCAGGAATATGGACAAACATTCACAAACAAAGCTCAGACATCTCTCAAGGTGTTTCAGAAGGACAAGGAGAAGACAAAGAACAAGGAGCAGGAGACCAAGGTATGATGTATGGATATGCATGCAATGAAACAGAAGAACTAATGCCACTACCAATAACACTAGCACACAAATTAACAAAAAGATTATCAATAGTTAGAAAAGCAGAACTAATAAGAGGATTAGGCCCAGACGGAAAATCACAAGTCTCAATAGAATACGAAAACAACAAACCAAAAAGATTATCAGCAGTAGTAATCGCACAACAACATTTAGACGCTGTTTCAGAAGAATATCTAAAAAAAGAAATCTTAGAAAAAGTAATAAGACCAATTTGCAAAGAATGGATGGATGAACAAACACAAATTCACATAAACTCAACAGGAAAATTCATCATAGGAGGTCCAGAAGGAGACACAGGACTAACAGGAAGAAAAATAATTGTAGATACTTACGGAGGAGTAGGCAGGCACGGAGGAGGAGCATTCTCAGGAAAAGATCCATCAAAAGTAGACAGAAGCGGAGCATACGCTGCAAGATACATAGCAAAAAATATAGTAGCCGCAGAATTAGCAGAAAAATGTGAAGTCCAACTAAGTTATGCAATAGGCGTAGCAAACCCCACATCAATAAACATAGATTGCTTTGGAACAAATAAAATATCAGAAGAAAAAATATCAAGATTAATTTATGAAAATTTCAAATTAAAACCAAAAGAAATAATAGAAACATTAAATCTTAAAAAACCAATTTACCAAAAAACAGCAGCTTATGGACATTTTGGAAGAAACGAATTCCCATGGGAAGAAACAAACAAAGCAGATTCATTAAAACAAACAACACCTCCAGAAACAATAAGTCAAACAGAACAAATAATGCCACAACAAAACACAATTACTCAAAATATCTCAGAACAATCATTAGAAAATTATAAGAATTATTAATTCTAATTTAATATTATTCTCCCCAAGAACATCTCAATAAAATCACTTCCCAGCTTCTTTTCTAATTTTCTCTAAATTTTCCTTATCTTTCTTTAATGCATCTTCAGCTTGTTTCAACTTATATTTCTTATTCCTAATATCCTTAATCTCAATTTCAGCTTCTTTAATTCTTCTTTCAGCATCAGCAAGTTCCAAATCCTCGTCGATAACATCATCCTTATCTCTAATCTTTACAATCGATTTAGATTTTTTCCCTTTATTTTTCTTAAGTCTCATAATCACAAAAACAACAATAACAATCGCAATAATTAATCCTACAAAATAACCAACAATTCTAAAATTAAAATTTTTACCCCTTCCAATAACATCACCAGTTATAGAACTTTCTTCACTAACAACTTCCTCAACAACCTCTTCTACCACCTCAATTGTTTCTTCTACAACAGACTCGTCTACATCTTCTTCCTCTATAATCTCTTCTTTACCAATATACTCTAACTTAGGCTCATTAGTATTTAAGTTAACAATTATCTCATTACCTGCCTCAACCATATTAAATTTAGCATAATTAGATTCTGAACCATTAACTCCACTATTAAATGGTTTAAACACTCCACCCTTTTGAACAGTAATAGAAAATCTAAGAAGCTTATCCTCTGAACTAAAACTAACCTCTACCCTCCCCTGTTCATCACCTTTCTCAAAAAAATCACTTCCAATCCCCCTACCAGTATTCAAATCTAAAAATTTTAAAACAATATCTGCATCAGGCTCACTTTGAATAGTTATTTTTGTATCTAAAGCAACAACTAATGGAAGTAAATACACCATTAAAATCAACAATACTATCTTTCTATTCATCCTCTTTTTATAACCTCTAATATTTCTAAAACTTTTTTCTTTATAAAGTTTTCCATACTTCAATGTTCAAATATTTATAGTAATAACTAAACTATCTAAATCAACAATAGGTTTTAATCTGTCTCTGCCATCTTTATGTGAAGAGATTAGCTCTATAAATCCAAACTGCTCTAAAACCTTTATATCCTGTCGAACAGCTTTAAAATCTCTTCCCAAAAGCTTTGCTAGAGAATAGATAGAATCAGGTTGTTTTGTTTTAGTGACGTGCAATAACCTAGCTTTTTCATTAGATAAAAGATGTCTTAACACAGAAATATCCGAATCTTTTCTCTTACCAAAAAAAGAAGTAAAAGAACCACTTTTTTCAACAATATTTATTGATTTATTTTTTATCCTCTTAGCCATAAAACTTACAATAAACCATACTATATAAATTTTTCCATATATCTACAATATATACTTATTAGTTAGGGGGGATTTTAAAACATATATGTTAGAAAATAAACCCCTTAAAAAATTAACAAAATAAGAAGAAAAATAAATTATGAAACTACAATTAAGTTACACCATCATATTTATAAACAAACTCCTTAAATATATAATTTATCACTCAAATTTACAAAAAATATTACGAAACATTTTTAAACTAAATTAAATATAGATTATTAATATCTAATAAAAGTATTAGATAAAAAAACTGGCCAGATAATACAGTGTTCCAATAGCAAAAACAGAAAAGAGTGTTTAAGGTGTATTCCAATATACAAATTAGGCATAAGAGTTATGATTGTTGAAAGGAGGTAAATAAAAAGAAATGAAATTTAATTATAAAAAGATAGCATCTATATTCGCAAGCGCGGTAATGCTTTCAAGCACTGTTGGTTTTGCAGCAGCTGCAGCTTATCCAATGCCATTCGTAAATGGAGGCGTTGCTGATGGAGCAGTAGTTGTAGGAACAGCAGCAGATGTTCGAGACTGGACAGCTGGAATGAGTGTTCAAGCAGATTTAAATACCGGAGTTGCAGGAAGTGCAGGAGAATCAGTACTTACTGGTACTGCATGGAAAGTTTCAACAAGCTCGGATAATTTAGAACTTGGAGAAGCAATTAATAGTGTAGAAAGCTACATTGGTGATGAAGACTTACCAGTTTTAGGAAATGGAGAAATTTCTAATGAAAAAGGAACAGCTAAATACGAACAATTCTTATATTTTGATGATCCTACTTCACAAGTAGATTATCAACAAGATGACGATGACAATATAGGATTAATGTTTAAAGTAGTAAGTGGACAATCTTTCGCAAGATATGTAATGGATTTTACAACAAATCTAAAATCAGATATTACTTCTGCGGATGTTTTAGAAGATATTGAAGATGAAGCAATAACTATAATAGGCAAAGCCTATACTATTACTAAGGCAATAAATACTACAACAGGTACACAACTTACTTTAATGAGTGGAGCTGATAAAACAACTGTTGCAAATGGTGAAGAAATTGTTGTTGGAGGAAAAGCAGTTAGTGTTACGGTAACAGCAACAAATTCAGCAGAATTTACAGTTGATGGAGAATCTACTAATGCAATGGATAAGGGAGACACTTATAAGTTAAATGATGGAACTTATTTAGGTGTTGCAAAAATAACTTATCAAAACTTTGCAGGTGGTATAATGCAGGCAAGCTTTTATTTAGGAGCTGATAAAATTCAGATGAATAACGGTTCAGCAATAGAAGTAAATGCAGAAACAATTGATGATGCAGTAGCTACTATATCTGAAACTATTTCAGGAGGAGATATTTCAATTTCTGAAATAAGTGTAAACATGACTGCAGAAGATGATTTATATGTTCCTATTGATGGAAAACTAAGTGAAGCAGATGATTTAGATGAACCTCAAGCTTTATTAACTCAAAACTGGGATATAGAATTTAAAGGTTTAGAAACTGTTGATACAGAAGATATGAAACTTCAACCTACAGCTTCTGATAAAAAATATCAGCTAACTATGACTAATTCAGATGGAAATACTTTTGACATCCCTTTGTTTTATACAAATAATTCAGGTATTTATCCAGGATTAAAAGCAAGTGAAGAATTAAGATTAGTAAATAATATAACAAATTCTAGTCTTGCTGGTCTATTTGCTATAGATAAAGGAGATTACTTCATTCTAAACACTGCAGACCCTAAAGTTCCAGGAAACAATGCAAAGAGTTTCTTAGTTCAATATAAAGGTTCTGATAAAGTTACAGCATCAAGCCCAGTAGGGAAATTTGATGTTAAAGGCGTAGGTGAGAAAGAAGCAAGTATTAATACTGGAGGAAACATGACTCTAAAACTTGGAGGAAGTGAATTCGCATTCGACAATATGAGTACTGGAACTTCAGATAACTTTAAGATTGCATTAAATGGAGTCGGTTATTATGATGGAGATGCTACAGGTCAAGGACCTTGGGAAGCCAACGGTTCAGTTTCAATGTATCTTAGAACAAAAAACAATGCTCTAGTTAATATTACTGATACTGGAATAACTAATATAGCTGACGGATTAGGTAGCGAGTTTGATTCAGCATTTATGTACTTAAATGTAACAGTAGACGATGCGAACAAAGACGGTGATGATGTAACATTAGCACAAGCTAGTTCACAAGCAATATTTACTGCAAAGTTTAACCATAGTCAAGATGCTGATGCAAGTGCAACAGTAACTGATAATGGAGCATGGATTTCAGACCCTGATAATAGTGATATAACTACGTACCGAACACAATATGGTGCAGATATCACTGCAACAGACCCTGATTCAGCACCAGTTACAATAGAATTAACAATTCCAGAAACTGTTGTAGAACCTTTAGTCTATGTAAGTTCAGGAGATATTACTGTAAGCACAGGCTCAACAGGAACCGGCGGACAAGTATTGTTTGTTAAAGATAGTGCATCAGATGTTGCAAGTGTAGAAGATAAGAACCTATTAGTTGTAGGTGGAAGTTGTATTAATAAAGTAGCTGCGAAAATATTAGGAAGTGATACTCCTTTATGTGATGCAGCGTTTACTGCTAAAACAAATGTTGGAGCAGGACAATACATTATTAAAACAGTTGAATCACCATACAATGCTGAAAAGATTGCAATGTTGGTTGCAGGTTATGCAGCAGCAGACACAGAAAATGCTGTAGCAACTGCAAAAGACGGAGCATCATCAGAGATTGGTGAACAAGTTTATCCTATGGTAACTGCATAAGTTTATTTTTCTTTTTTCTTTTTTCTTTTATTTTTTACCTCTTGGCGTTAGCCAAACTAAAAATAATATAAAAAATTTCAATCATCAAAAACCTTTTAAACAACTTCTACCATATTCAACCATGAAAAAATTACTAACAAAAAAACAACAACAAAAAAAAGATAGAAGAAATCAATTAATAGTAGGAATACTTCTTATAGCTTTAATGCTCTTTAGCACTCTTGGATACGCACTAGGGGGGAAAAGCACAGAAGATGCAAAAAACAAGGTAGATTACAAAGACATAACATTCACAAAAACTTCAGGATATTGGTCTTTCAATTATCAAGGAACAACATTCAACACACTCTATAATCCAACAGAATTACAAGATATCCCTGTCCTAACACAATCAACATTACAATCTTTCTCACAAAAAACATTATATTTTGTAGGAGAATTTGGAGAATCTGCCTCAGAAATAGCTAGAAACCTAAACCCCTTTGTCCTAAGAATAAACAATGCATGTCTACCCAACACAAATTGTACGACAGACTCTCCAACAAAAAACATCTCAACAGACAACATAATAGTCTTCCAAGAACCAACAGAAAACCAACAAGAAAACATCTACCAACAAGAAAAAGCAATATTCATAACAGCCTCATACACAAACCAAACAAAATTAGCAGACGCACTATTATTCAAAATACTTGGAATTTAATTACACAATATTTAAAAACTAATTCCAACACATAATACCATGAAAAAAGAAGAAAAACAGACAAATTCTGAAAATTCACAAAAATCTGATTCAACAGAAGAACCTAAAGAAATCAAAGAAACTGAAACTTCAGATTCAAAAAAAGAAGACTTAGAACAAAAAACAAAACAAAACAAAACAATCATTATAGCAATTGCCTTAATGGCTTCAGTGCTCTTAATAATGTTCTTAGTCCCTTACATAAAACACAATTATTTTAATAAATTTGAATACATGCGACTTGATTTCCAAAAAACCCAACTAGGAGATTTATATTTTTATTCAACAAGTATACCTGTAGCAAATCCAGAGGCAACAGAAGTAGTAGGAGAATATTTAATGCCCTACAATCGATACGACCCAAGAGAATTAGATTACATAGAAGTAAATACTCCTTATGAAAAAATAATGTTTAAAAGAGATAATAAAACAATCTTCGTCACACTTGATCCTGAAATGGACCATTGCCCAGATAACACGATAGCATTAAGCAACCTTGCAGGATTTTTAAGAGACTTTGCAAAATATGAAATAGAAACAGCAGTCAGCGATGAAGAATATGCAAACTCTAGCAAAATGAATTATGTAACTTGCGACACATATCCAGACGCAATAACTCTCTCAATCACAAGTGGAGATAAAACAGAAATAAGAAAAAGAGGAGGAAATTGTTACATCCTAACCTATAACAATTGCGAAATTATTCCAGTAACTGAAAAATTTATTTGGACAGTCTTAAAAGATTATCTAAAAGGCTTCCAAAAGAATAAATGAAAACAATCTTACTTTTCCTAAAAGGAGTCCTCATGGGAATATGCGACTTAATCCCAGGAATATCTGGAGGCACAATAGCATTCATAACAGGCATCTATCCAAAATTAATCTCTTCAGTAAAAGCATTCTCACCACAATTACTAAAAAATTTAATCACATATCCATTTAACAAAAACCAACAATTAAAACAAAACCTCAAAGCCCTAAATCTCCCATTCCTAATCACCCTTTTCCTAGGAATCGCAACAGCACTACTCTTAGGATCAAAATTAATAAAATTCCTTTTAGAAAATTACTTTGCCTACACTCTCGCATTCTTCATAGGATTAATCATAATCTCTTCTAAAATCCTATTCACCCATATAAAAAACCACAAACCTTTAAACATTTCATTCGGAATAATCGGTTTTATAATAGGACTCTCATTCATAATCCTTATACCTGCATCAATAACTCCAACACCTCTTTACATATTCCTAGGAGGCTTCATAGCAATAAGCGCCATGTTTCTTCCAGGAATCTCTGGCTCATTCATCCTTCTAATTCTAGGACTCTATGAATTCATGATTAACGCCCTCCATGATCCAACACACAACATAAAAATAATCCTAATATTTTTAATAGGGGCAATCCACGGAGCATTCGCAATATCAAGACTAATCTCTTACCTTTTCAAAAAAGATAAATGCAAAACAATCTATGTATTATTAGGACTCGTCCTAGGAGCATTAAGCATCCCCATCAAACAAATAATCCAATCACAACCCTCTAATTGGCCATTAATAGCAATCTATTTCGCATTAGGAATATTATCCATAACAATCATAACTCACTTCCAAGAAAAATTCATCGCTTAACTTTCTTCTTCCCCTTAACCTTTCTCTTCCCAACACCCTTAATCTTCTTCCCCACAACCTTCTTCCCCCTTATCCTCCCCACCAAAAACCTAACATCACTATAAACAGGAATCTCTTTAATCTTAAACAACTTAACATTCCAAAACCAAATTCCAACAACAAAAACACTACTCAAACCATACCAAAGTAATTTATGACTAAAATCAAATAACACATTATCCCCAACATACATCCAAGTCAAAAAAACAATCCTCACAACATTCAAAACAAACAACACAAAAAAAGAAAACAAAATACTCTTAACTCTCTTCACCCAATCCATTCTAACCGAAAGATTCAAAATCAACAACAACAAATATGCAGAACCAGCAACACATGCAGGAACAATCTCAATAATTTTATCAAAACCAATACTAATAAAACTCCCAGAAACACTAACATTCTCAAAAAACAACCTCAAAATAAAAACAACACTCCCAATAGTAATCAAACTAAACACAAAATAAATCAACCCAATAGAAAACATTAAACTCAACAAAACCAAATACCTAACAACAACCAAAAACTCTTTTTCAATTTTCATAATAACAATAACACAAACCTATTTAAATAATTAATCATAAACACTTATATGAAAAAAAGAGACTATCCATTAATAATTCTCCTCCTAACAACAATTCTCACACTAATCACATTTATCTACGACTCTCAAATAATAAGATTCATCCAACCTTTACACAACGCAAAATTAGATTACATATTCAACAGCGTAGCATACGCATCTAACATTCTAATAATCTTCTTTTTCCTAACATCTCTATTTCTCTGGAAAGAACATAAAAGACGCTGGATACTCCCCCTATGGCTCTCAGGAGTCATCTCAATAGCAATAAGTTACATTCTAAAAGTATCTGTTCACCGTCTAAGACCTTTCCAAAAAGAACCTATAGAAATATTCGTAACAATCCTATATTTCATGAAAGACAACTTCAACACCTGGAACTTTTCATTCCCTTCATTCCAATCAATGTTCGTCTTCTCATCACTCCCAATACTCACAAAAGAATTCCCAAGATTCAAATATATCTGGCTCATATTCGCCTGCCTTGTAGCATTCTCAAGAGTTTACTTTGGAGCCCATTATCTTTCAGATGTCATGGCTGGAGCAATCATTGGGTATTTAATTGGATATATAATAGTAAAACTAGAAGAAAAATATCAGACGAGTTTAAGGATTACAAAAAAATTAAAACTAGCTAAATAAAATAAAAAATTACTAGACCCTCAGCTTCTCTCGCGTAGATACATTCGCTCCGCTCATCTTATTCTATGTCGCTCTCGCACCTGACTTCGTCAAGGCGTTTCGCTAATTTTCTTAATATCTCCCTAAATATTATCTCGATGTTTGAACAACCAAAGAAAACTCATCTCCAAAAATAAAACCCTCTAACAACTTATCAAGACTGCAAGGGTTCAGAAAGGGAAAGTGCGAAGCACGGATTTTCGCGGAGGCGGAAACTAAAACATCATAAAACAAAACTAATAACCAAAATAACAATTATTCATAAACTTCTCTAGGTCTAACCATACTTCGAATAACCAAGATTATAGCGATTATTAAAACTATATTTACCAAAACAATTATATAGATAAACCAGTTATTCTTAACATGCCCACTAAAAGCATCAAACTCAGCTTCATTACTTTCAATACTCAAAGCAACTTTCTGCTCAGCTTCACCTTCAGAAGAAACAGCCTTAATAGTTAATTCTTTATCTCCTTCAACATCTGAATCAATATCCAAAGCAATACTAACTTCCTTAGATTCTCCAGCTTCAATTGTAACAACTTGAGGATCAACTGAACTCAAACTTGACCATGCACTATTTCCAAAAACAGAAACAGTATATATCGCCTTCTCATCATCATTATTTATTAAAGTAGCTTTAATTATATATTTCTCACCAGCAACAGCATCAGGTGTTGACACATCATTAATTGCAGTTATCTGAACCTTAGCTCTTGAATCACTACATTGTCCTTCAACACTAATAAGTTTACTAAAAACAGATTCATCATCATCATTATTCTCAAAAACATCTCCATCTTCATCATAAACAGTAAACTTCAAAAAGTAGTTCTTCTCACTTGCATCTTCAGGAACCATAATACTAAAAGATCTTTTAACGTCTTCTAAGGTATCCATATCTCCAACATTAACCTTTTCATTAATTCCTAACTCCTCATTAGTTATCATAACAAAAACATCTTCCTCTTCCTCTTCACCAACATTCCAAACAACAAAGTCACCAGATAATTCTTCACCACATGGAAGAACATCAGAAGTTAAATCAATATCATCAACAATCACAAAGTTGTCGTCTCTCATAATTGCAATATCTGTCTCTATTTCTTCAGTACATTCAACATCTTCACCAAAGTTATTATCATCACTCCAAGCTTTAATATAAAACACAAAATCATTTTCATTATAATCTTCATCAAATTCTTCAGGATCAAGAACAAACTTAAAAGTCAAAGTCTCCCTTTCATCATCATCAAGATTAAACTCATTTTCTTCTTCTTCAATTATAAAATCACCAGACTCCTTATCATATAATCCCCATTCAACAACAATATCATCAACATCATCATCACTATCAGTATTTTCAATTCTAACTTCAACTTCAATCTCATCAGTCAAATACCATTCATCTTTATCCCCAATTCCATTGTTAGTAAACTTCAATTTATCAATTTCTAACATACCACCCATTTCACCAACTAAACAATATGTTCTCTCAACACTAATCTTTCCTATGGCAGTTGTAGTTCCAGCCGTAACAGTTACACTAACATCATTTGTTCCAACTTCTAAATCATCTTTATCAATTGTAACATCAAATTCAACAGCTTCAGAAGCACCCGCAGCAAGACTTGAAATTGTTTTAGAATTAACTGTAAAATCAATACCTTCAACTTCTTCTAATTCAACTAAAACGCCAGTAAAATCAACATTACCTGTATTTTCAACAACAATAATAACTGTTGTATCTGAAGGATTAATAGTAGTATCAGTAACAGTTAAAGATTTAGCTTCATTAATTGAAACTGTAGGAATAGTAAGACTTTCAGAACCCCCTTGGCCACTAGGAGTTGCAGTAATAGTTCCTGCAAAATTTAAATTTTTATAAGAAGGAAAAGTAACAGTAGCAGTTATAGGTAAAGTAGTAGTTGCATCAATATAATTATGCGAAAAAGAAACACTCGCACCATTATTTAAAGTATTACTCCAAGTAAGGTCTGCTTCAACACCTGTATTTTCTAAATCAAAAGTAATAACAAAAGAACCATCATCATGATTTACTGATGTAGGTGCAACAACATTTGAAATATCTAAAGAAGCAGCACTAACAAAAGCCACGCTTAAAATCGCTGTCATTAAAATCAATGTGAATATTTTAGCTTTCATCATGTTATAATTTTGTAGTTAGAACAGCTTTATAAGCATTATTGCTTTTTAGAATATAAACAAAATCACCAAAGCCAAGTAGTGAAATATACCAAAACTAAATCATACCGTCGGCAATTCATTAATATTTATCACATCACTATTATCATTCGCAAGTCCAGAACAAGCACTATTAACCCAAGAATCAATATTAAAATTCTCAAATTGCCCAACATCAACATTATCACAAACAAAAATCCAAGCCTCTTTCCCCTTCTTCTCCAACTTAACCTTCAACTCCTCTGCCTTCTTCATCCTTTCCTGTCCAGGTTTAGTAGAAACCAAAATTCCAACATTATCTGCCTTCAAAAACTTCATCAATGCAACCTTTTTCCTTCTAACAACATCCTCAACCTCAGACTTAGAAACCTTAACAATCTTAGAACCCTCTAACAAATAAACATCAGGAACCTGCAAATATAAGTTAACAGCATGAAACCTTCCACTACCAACCAAAAACACAGGAACATCACTCTTAATCTTAGAACAACCCAAAACCTGCCGAAAACCAGAAACAGTTATATTATAACCAGATAATTGTTTTTTAATACCTTGAGCCAAATCCTTATATTGTATACTATAAGCAAGAAATAATTTTTTAGGAAGTTTAGAAATTTCTTTTTTTGAGAGTTCAAACCCAGTTCCCTTCAATTTTGATTCAATATACAAAACTTTCATGAAAACACTATATAATAGGAGTATTTAAAATTATCAATAAAACAAACAATCTAGATTTTCAAAACCATCCTCTATTCCCTAACAACATCTTCAGCACTTGAAAAATCATTTTTCGCAGGTGCTTTGTAAATATCTGCAAACTGTGGCGTAACAATTATCATGTTCTCACCAAAACCAGCAATTGAACCCTCAAGAGCATCAGCAGTTTTCTTTATCTTAGAAATCGCTCTTTTCAATTCAATAATATCCTTAGCCCTCAATTGATTAATATCAATCACAGCAATAGTATAACCTTCACGAAGAGAATTCAAAATAGGAGTCACATCCTCAAAACTTTTCAAAACAAACGGCCGAACAATAACCTTCGCCTTCCGAGCCTCTCTACCCAAATCTATCTCAATATATTCATCAGATTCTTCTTCTCCTCCGAACGCTCTTTTTATTCCTTCAAATACCATATCAACAACTAACCGAGCAAGTTTATAAATATTTCCATACTTCAACAAGTTAATTATAGAAGATAAGTTCCACAATAAAAACTATATACTCACAAATTAATAAAATCCTATGAAAATAAAAGTTCCAGAACCCCTAAACCCCATCACCCTCTACGAATTAACTCTTCAAAACAGAACATACTCAAAACCTCATTTAAAATCACTATTAAGAGCAATAGAAAAATCTTTAGATAAAGTTTGTGAAATAGATTTACAAAAACCAGATTACACAATAGCAGAATATCAAGTTCTTATTTTGGAAACTGATCCAGAAAAATATTTAGGAGATTATATTAGAGGAGGATTTGATTTATCAATCAAAGATACAAGAAAACATTCAATAAAAGAATTTCAAGAGCAATACAAAGAATCATTTAAAGAAATATCACAGCTCCAAAACATTCAATACCCAATTAACATCTCAGTGTGTATAATAGGATTCAGAGATAAAATAACAACAGAATTAGAATCACCTTTTTAATAACAAAATCACTTTATCTTTTTCATCACTTCAGCCAGCCCTATCAATAAATTTCAACCTTAATAATAAGGGCCTTTACAAGTTCCATGAACTATTGCTCCTTCCCTTGTTAATAAGGAAAGTTTATTAAATTTTGAATCATAAGGACTTATTTCTTTCTGTGCATCATCAATCTCTTCCCTTTTTTCCACATCACAATCATCTTCCAAAACCATCATAATTAATAATCACCAAACTATATAAATATTATCCTATTTACTTTATCTTTTTCATCACTTCAGCTCTTAACTCTTCAGCTTGCTTAGTCATTCCACTTTCTTGCTCATCAATAGACTTCAATCTTAAAGCCAATAACTCTTGCTTTTTTTTCAAATCTTCTTCAACCTTACCTTTCTCACTCTTGATCATTATTTGTCCAACCATTTTAAAAACATCTCCCTCAGTTTTAGAAATCTCTGCAAGAGCATTTTCAGTCTCACTTAACTCCATTTGAAAAGCCTGCTTCTGCATCAAAAGCCCATGCAAATTCTGCTCATAACCTTGAAGCTCTTGAATCTTTTCCTGTGTTTCTTTATCTACATCCATTTTGTTTTTATCCTTTGGTTTTGGGTCAAGCCTTTTCTTAGGCCCTCCATCTTTTGGGTCAAGCCTTTTTTAAAAGGGTTGTATCCATTTTAAATCGCCTTTATTTTAGCTATCTTACTTCTAGGTTTGTAAAAAATCTTAGAGCCACAACCAACACAAAGAAATCTCTTCTCCAAACTATTGTTAGTCGTCTTCTTTCCACAATTAAAACATTTATAAGTTGCCATATTATTTTAGTAAATCCACCCTATTTAAATTTATTTATTCCTCCTTCTTAGGCAAAAAGTAAGTATGCCCTGCAAATTTCTTATCACATTTCCCACATTGCCAAATACCTTTAGACAATCTCTTCGCTTTTCCATTACAAAATATACAATCCTGTTTTTTCTTCTGAACACTTTCAACATCTGCAGTTTTAGTTCTAACTCTACGTCCATATCGTGCCCCGAATCTTCCTGCTGATTTTACTTTTTTAGTTCGCATATTTTAATCCTTATATTATCTCAAAACTTTAAGTTTTAAACCTTTCTATTTTAATTTTAATCTAAATGGGGCTACCCAGATTTGAACTGGGATCGCCAACTCCCAAAGCTGGAAGGATAACCAGGTTACCCCATAGCCCCATAAAATTAATAGAAATAATGCATTTATAAAACTTGTTAATTCTTTTTAAGAAGACAAATATAGATATAATAATCCAATTAACAAGAGTATGCCTGGAATTATAAATACCATCCACCAAGCCTCTCTCCTAAATCTATCTAATCTTTCTTTAAACTTAGGATTTTTTAGAGCTATTTTGTCTAATTTTTTATCTTGCTTAAGAGTAAGAATAAAAATAATGATAAAAATAAAAAGAAGAACCCATTTAAAAGAACCAACAAATTCCCATAACAGAATTAATAGCATAGTTATTACAATACCTATAATAAATAAATGCTTCAATTTTTTCATCCCTTTTTCTATATCTTCCATAAACCAATTAAGCCTGTAGCATTTATAAGATTACCTACTGAGAATCACTTCTTCTCTTCTTCCTTTTTCTCATCAGCACCACCAACCCCACCCACACCTTCAGCACCTTCACCACCACTAACATCAGCACCCTCACCACCCTTCGCAGCCTCTTCAGCCTTCGCAGCCTCAGCTTCTTCCTCTTCCTTCTTCTTCTCAGCTAATTTAGTATCTTGCTCAGTTTTAACTTCATCAAAATATTCATTCAACTTTTCTCTCTTCTCATCAGAAGTCTCACTAATCTTTCCATCAATTTCTTTATCAAATTTCCCAGAAGAAACATCAGCAATCAAATCATTAGAACTTTTATTCTCAACCAAAAGCCCAACAGAAGCACAAGTTCCAAGAACAGACTTAACAGCAGACTTAAATTCCTTTTCCAACATATCAGAATATTTAACATTCGTAACTTTAATCACATCCTCAATAGAAAGATTCCCCACCTTGATATTCTTATGATCATTAGTTCCTTTTTCCAATCCAGCTTCTTTTTTCAATAACTCAGAAGTCGGCGGAGAAAAAGTCTTAACCTCAAAATCTTTTGTCTTTTCATCAACATCTAATTCAACAGGAACTTTCATTCCCTTAAAATTTTTAGTCGCCTCATTAACATCAGAAATAACTTTGCCCATATTAATTCCCATTGGCCCTAATTGTTGAGCAACAGCTGGCCCAGGTTTCATATCTCCACCATCAATCAATAATTTAATAATCATCTGGAATTAACAAACCTCCACTTTCTTCATAATCTTCCTTAATATCCGGCTCTGCAGGTTCACCCAACGGAGTCTGTTCAACTTCTTCTTTAGTTCCTTCTCCAGACTCATCTCCATCTTCCTCGCCTTCTTCTTTATCTCTTCTAATAACTTTAACATTATCTAATTTAACAGTAACCGGAATAGAAACAACAGCAGCCAAAAGAGTAACAACAACTTCGCCCTTCATTTTATCAACACGAACAACTTTCGCCTTTTCTTTCTTAAACGGCTCACCAATTATCTCAACAATATCTCCTTTCTCTATATTAACTTCTTCCATTGTTGGCTCTAACATATTTTTAATCTCTTCATATTCCAAAGTCTTTCCAATAATTCCTTTAACATACGGAAGATTATATGCAGCTTCTTCAGCAGAATCTCTATCAGCAGCTTCTAAAAAAAGATAACCCTTCAAACCATGAGGACGAGCCAAAGAATAAACATTCAAATCTTTCTTATGAACTTTCACAGAAATCAACTCAAGAGCCCTATCTTCCTTATTAGTTGTAACTTTTATAACAAATATCAAACTACCCTTAGGTTTTTCTTCAGTACTAACGCTATCATTTTCTGCCATTTCAACTTTTTCTTCATTAATATTTTCTTCCATTTACTATCTTGCCCAACTAACTAATAATATTATTAGAAGTAGTTAGTATTATTTAAAATTAAGCCTTTTTAAAGTTTATTGTTTTTTAAACAAATCACCAAGAGAAGTCAAAAGACTAGGATTAGCCATTATATTACTACGATTACTTGTAGCTAATTTCCAAACAGCGTATTCATTCAAAATTAATCCATAAAGATTCATTTCATCACTAATTTTAGAAAGATTTTGTTTTATTAATTCTCCATCAGTTTCTTCTTTTACTAACATCTCAAGAGTATCATAAATTAAACCCATATCTTTATTATAAAAATCTGGAGTTCCATCTTGAGAAGAAATAGCAATTCTTTTTTGTTCATCTTGCAAGGACATTCTTACAAGTTCTTCATTCCAATTTTCAGAATCATAAATAACATGCATTAAATTAGGATGAGCATTATTATTAATACCTAAACTTAATTTAAGAACCTCTTTAGCAAGACCTGAAACAACTTCATCAGTTTTTTTAAAGAACAGCCCCTTATGATCTGAAGGATCTACTTCCCCCTCTTCATTTAATTCCAATCCCAGATGTTGATAAACTCCTACAAACTGAGGCAAAACAATTCCACTCTTTACTCTCAAATATTTTTTTAAACCTTCATAACTATGAGAAATTCCTAAACAATCAAAATCTCCTTGCCGTATTTCATCAGCACTTCCAACAGCATAAATAAATGTAGTAGGGCTATCCATTGTTCTTTATTAGAATTATTAGTGTTTATAAAACTTACGTACTAACTCAAACCCAAAAAACCCATAACCAAAGACACAGCAAAACCAACAAGACCAACCACGCCCAATCCTATCGCAGATACTTTCGAAATAGTTGTAAACTCTTTCTTCGAAGGCTTTTTCAAAAGCTTCCATACCCTTACACATTGTTTCATAAAAGATTTAAACATCATACAAACATTGAGAATAAAGCCTTTTTAAAATTATCTTAAAATATTTTCCCCTCTTCTAAGACCATATCCTTCATTAAAATTATTCTCCCTAGAATTAGTTAAGCAATCTTTTATAAACTCCTCTTTTTCGTAAACCTCTGCCTTTTCACTTTTTAATTTTTGAAGTTTGAGATAATCTCTCCCACCCATAATAAAACCACCTAATGTAAAAAGTCCTCCAATGAATAAACACCCAGCACCAAATAAATGCAAATCATTAGCAAAATTTTCATAATTCATAGCATCAGCACTAATCTCAGATATCTTAGTCAAAAAACTACAACCAATAATTTTTGAACCCGATTTTAAAAGATCCAATGATCTTTCCAAATCTCTATCCTTTTCCTGAATTTTAGCACTAATTTTAGATCTCTTCCTAACAACAGTTTCCAAATTCTTCTCATTTAATCCACGAACCATATAAAAACCACAACCAACCCACTTAAAAACTTATCTAATCATCTCTTCCTTGCAAAAAATTAACAGAAGGAAATTTTCTAAGAAGCCCAGACAATTTCTCAATATCTTCATTAATTTTATCACTATCCACTGCCTTTATCAAATCCCTTTCATATCCCTCAAAACCACAACCACAATTATAAACCCTTTCAGGATTAGGAACATAATCTGCCTTTAGTTTACATTCCGGACATATATCTACCCTATATTTTATCATTCTAAAACATCCCTCTCCAATAATATCTCATCTAACCCCTCTACTCCTTTCTCATATAAATCATGTATTCTTTCACAAGCATCATAATTAACCCCTAAATAAATTCTTTTAGGAGGATTATCCATGGCCTGAACAATGTCCTTAAAATTTTCAGAATTTAAATCACATCTCAAAAATCCAGTTCTATCATTAATTATAGCTATTTGATCTCCCTTAAATTTTCTCTTTATTTGGGGATATACATAACATTCCATCATCACTCCAAAAACTCAATCCCCAACTCATTTCCCATCTCAACTTGCCTCTGCAAATCAGGAGGAAGTTCACTTCCACTTATTTGAGCTGATTGAACACCAGTTATAATTATCATAACTCTAATAGACTTTTCCATTTCAGGGCTAATCTGCGCCCCCCAAATCATTCTAGCATCAGGACTCAACTTATCACCTACCGCAGAAATAATAGCACGCGCCTCATCCAAACTCATATCATCTCCACCAATAATATTAACCAAAGCCCCATTAGCATTAGAAATATCAACATCCAATAAAGGATTAGACAAAGCCTTCTCAACAGCATCCTGCGCACGATTAGCAGAATCAGACTCACCCATTCCCATCAAAGAAACACCACCATTAGACATAACAGCCTTAACATCTGCAAAATCCAAATTAACCAAACCAGATTTTGTAACCAACTCAGTCGTCCCCTTAACAGCATTAGTCAAAATCTCATCCGCAACTTTAAACGCAGTCTGCAACGGCAACTCAGGAGCAATCTCCAACAACTTATCATTTGGAATAACAATCAAAGTATCAACAAGAGATTCCATTCTTTCCAAACCATATTCAGCATTTTCAATTCTTTTTTTACCTTCAATAGTAAACGGCAATGTAACAATTCCAATTGTCAATGCCCCTTGCTTTTTAGCCAAACCTGCAACAACAGGAGCAGCCCCAGTTCCAGTTCCACCTCCTAAACCACAAGTAACAAAAACCATATCACAACCACTCAACCTTTTCTTAATCTCTTGTTCAGATTCATGCGCAGCTTCTTCACCAACTTTAGGATTCGAACCAGCACCAAGCCCCATTGTCAATTCCTTTCCAATTAAAATCTTATGATCAGCATTAGAATAAAGCAAATCCTGTGCATCAGTATTCAACGCAATAAACTCACCACCCTTAATCCCAATCTCCTTCATCCGACTAATAGTATTACCTCCTGCACCACCAATCCCAAAAACCTTAACCTTCGCATGCTGTTTCTTCAACAACTCCTCCAACTCTCTATCAATCTCAGATAACTCAGGATTTTTATTAAAACTCAATTCAGAAACAGGCGGCGCATCAACAGATTCAGAACTAGAATACTCAGACCTCGAAGATTCATCCTCAGAATACTCTTTCTGCCCATACTCATTACTTTGCTCTTGTCCCTCTCTTGAATAATCCTCTTCCATCCACACAAAAACTAAAATTCATATTTAAAGATTATTGCATTTTTACGATTACTTTGCATAGGTAGGGTTAGAATTCTATCACAGTAATATTTTTAAAATAAGAAATTTCTATAATTACCAGAAGATAACTTCCTAGATATCTCTAAGAATTAAAATGACTGAAAAAATAGAATTAAATATAGGGCAAGAATACTCCGTTCAAATTTATCCAACAGAAACAGTCATTAATGCAAGATATGCTGGAGAAAACGAATTAGAAGGATTTGGAAATAATCACCTATTTATTTCTGAAAAATATTATATTTTAGCAAGCAATCATTGGTTAAGAAAAAAAGAAGATGGAACAATTACTTATAATCAATTTTCTTCTGCTCCAATAGAAGCAGTTAGTAAAAAGGATTCATTGGACTCAAGACTCTCAAAATTTTTAGAGACCTTTGGAGAAAGAATTAATTAGAAAATTTATCTATCCCTTCTTTTTTCTTTTTATCAACATTCTGATTTTTTTCTTCAACAACTTTCTTATCCTCAACAACCTTCTCACCCTTCTCATCCCCACCATCACCTTTTCCACTGCTAATACCTTTCATTATATCTTCAACACCTTTCCCCTCACCAACATCTAACTTTAACCCACTCATCTCTTCAAACTTCGGAGCCATCATTCCAACAAGAGGTTTAATCTTCTCATCCCTAAAACTAACCTTACCATTCTCAATAGAAAACTCAAATCTCTGTCTAAAAAAGAAATCCTGCAAAGCATTAACCTTATCCTCATCAGAATCAACTTTTCTCAAAATCTTAAAATCATAATCAATCTCTTTTCCAGCCAAAGGATTATTAAAATCAACCATAACACGACCTCCAGAAACAGAAATCACCTTTGCAACCTGATTATCCATTTGCAAAGTCATACCACGAACCGGATTCATATTTTTCTCTCTAAAAACTCTCATAGGTATCGTCCTAATAAGCGCAGGATTACGAACACCAAAAGCATCCTTAACAGCAAGATGAACAGAATAATCCTTACCAATTTCTTTACCCTCAAGAGCAGAATCAAATCCTTTCAACATCATTTCATTCCCAACAGAAACAATAACAGGTTTAACATCAGCTTCCAAATTCATTTCCTTAGCTTCCTCTTTAGATGTCGTATCAAACAACTCACCATTAGCTCGCCCACTAAATTCAACTTCCACAAAATCGTTTTTCTTAACTACCATAATCTTTCTTGAAAATAAGACTTTAAAAATCTAACTAAACATAGAAATATTTATAAAAACAAACAATCAAAGATTTACAACATGAAAACAAATAATCTTTCACATTTAGTAGATGAAATAAAATCAATGGAAGAATACGCCAAATCAAAAAATGAGATAGAATATACTTCAGGACAAGTAGCAGAGTTTATGGGAGTAAGTGTAAGAACAATAGCAAAACTATTTGATGATAAGCATCTAAAAGGATATAGGAGACCCGGTTCTGGACATAGAAGAATCCCTACCAAACATTTATTAGATTTCATAAACAAAAATGGATTTGAACACGCATTTAAAAGTTACCAAAATCATTTAATCCGAAAAGGATATATTCCTCAAAATTCACCAAAAAATTAATTCAACAATAAATTTATATCTAATTTTTTTATCTTAATCAATAATTTCTCACACAAAACTTTATAAACAACCCCCCAATTAATTTAACATGGCTTTCAAATTAATTAATGCAGTTCAAGCAAGACCTGGAACAGCAATTCTAGTTGATGGAACACCTTGCATTGTAAAATCAAACGATATTTCTAAAACCGGAAAACACGGGCATGCTAAATGTAGAATAGAAGCAATCAGCGTCCTCGACGGAAAAAAGAAAGTTTTCGTAACAGGCGGACATGAAAGACTTGAATGCCCAATGATTCTAAAAAACAAAGGACAAATCCTATCAATCGCAGAAGATAAAGCAAGTGTCATGGATTTAGAATCTTTCGAAACAATAGAAATCGCAATCCCAGAAGAAATGAAAGAAGACCTAAAAGACGGCGACCAAGTCGAATATTGGGATGCTGAAGGAAATAAGATTATTAAGAGAAAAATATAATTCTAAAATCTAAAACTATTTTCTAAAAAATTCCTACCAATTCTCAAAAGAAAACACAAACCCATGATTATTATATAATAACAAACCAATCTTCTCATCTTCATAAAATAAATTCCTAAGAAGATATCAAGAATTGGGGCGAAAATGGGAAAGTGCGAAGCACGGATTTTCGCGGAGGAGGAAATAAAAACCAATTCCCAAAAGCTTTTAAACCCTAATTCTAATTTAATAATATAACTACGTTAACCTAACATCACCAAAAAATCAAATAGATTTTTTGAATCCTAAAACGCTTTGCGTTTTAGTGGATTTTAACAAAGTTAAAATCGCAAATTCAGGGGGTGACTTGTTAGGGGGACGGAGTCCCCATACGAACATGGCAACAAAATTACCAGCAGCACAAGCAAGATTATACAAAGATATGTTCGTCTGCCAACACTGCAAAACAAAAACACGAGCAAATCCACGAAAAATCATAGAAGGAAAAATCAGATGTAGAAAGTGTCTCAAAAAAGCATTCAGACCAATTAGAAAGAAATAATTCTCAATTACTAACAATTCTCAACAAACATTTAAAAGCTCAAAAAACTTCTACTAATCAAAGAGGCCACCCAAACTAAAAATGTCATTTTACATATACGATATAACATTCCTAGTAATATTCACAGCATTAGTAATCCACTTCCTCTACAAAAGAAGAACCAAATTAGAAAAAGAAGGAATCATGTATCTTTATAGAACACAAGTCGGAGTCAAATTCATCGACTACGTAGGAACAAAATACAAAAAAACAATAAAATTCTTAGGATTCTTAGGAGTAATCTCAGGCTATTTCCTAATGGTAGCAATGATGTATTTCCTAGGAAGATTAATCTACATTTATTTATTTGTCCCAGACATTGTAAGAGCAATTAAAATTCCTCCATTAATGCCCCTAGTTCCATACCTCCCAGAAGTTTTTAAAATAGATTTCCTACCAAGTTTTTATTTCACTTATTGGATAATCGCAATAGCAGTTATTGCAGTCTTTCATGAATTCGCACATGGAATAGTTGCAAGAGCTTACGGAATAAAAGTAAGGACAACAGGCTTCGGATTCCTAGGCCCATTCCTAGCAGCATTCGTAGAACCAGACGAAAAACAAATGGAATCAAAATCAAGATACCAACAAATCGCAGTCCTTTCAGCAGGAACATTCACAAACCTCATCCTAGCAATCCTATTCTTCCTATTACTCGCATTATTTTTCATAGTAACTTTCGTACCAGCAGGAGCAATGTTCAATGTCTACGCATCTCAACCAGTAGAAATAAATTCAATAACAAACATCGGAGGAACACCTATAGCAGATCCTACAACAGGAAACATAATAGACATAATAGACAAAAACAATTTATCAAACAATTTAATCCTAGGCTCAAATGGAAACACATTAGAACTAACCAAAATAACCGCCAACAACAAATCATACTACATGGAAATGGAAATTTTAAAAAATCAACTAATTCAAGACACAGACTACGTCTTCCTATATCTCGACACATCCGCAATAAAAACAGGATTAAAAGGCGCAATAATAGAGATAGATAATAAAAAAATAAACACTCATGATGACCTATCAAGAGTATTAGAACAATACAATCCAGGAGATACTGTTCAAATAAAAACAAGAGTAAAAAAAGAAATTTTCAATTATGAAATAGAATTAATAGAGCACCCTGAAGATTCAACAAAACCAATGATTGGAATAGGATACAATTTACAAAAAGGTGGCATGACAACCACAATCACAGAATTCTTTAATTTCTTTAGAGAACCTGCAACAGATTATCAACCAAGATTTAATGTTGACCTAGTTGAATTCATATACGACCTTATCTGGTGGCTAGCCCTAATAAATCTCAGCGTTGCATTAGTTAATATGTGGCCAGTCGCAATCTTCGACGGAGGTCGAATGTTCATGCTAACAATCTGGGCAATCACAGGAAGCGAGAAATTCGGAGAACTTGCATTCAAAACAATGACTTACTTAATTTTAGGTTCCTTATTACTCCTAATGTTTGGCTGGGTTATTGCGATTTTTTAAAAGGATTTTTAAATTAATAATAACTTCTAAAACCATGCTATCTAAAAAACTTCAAGAAACCCTAAAAAAACAACACTATGTTTTAATTGGAAAACATTCAGCAGTTCAAATATGCAGATGGACAAAAAATTCATTAAGAGAACAAGGACACTGTTATAAACAACAATTCTATGGAATAAAATCCCACCTATGTTGTCAAATGTCTCCCAGCGTAGGTTTCTGCCAAAACAGATGCTTACATTGTTGGAGGGCAATAGAATTAACAGAAGGCAACAAAATGTCAGAAAAACAAACAGACAATCCAGAAACAATTATTCAAGGTTGCATTCAAGCACAACAAAAACTTCTCAACGGATTTAAAGGAAACCCAAAAACAAATCTAACAAAATTCAAACAAGCACAAGAACCAGAAAACTTCGCAATCTCCCTAACAGGAGAACCAACACTCTATCCAAAACTAGGAGAACTAATCCAACAACTAAGGGAAAAAGGAAAATCAACATTCATAGTAACTAACGGACTTCAACCAGAAACACTAAAAAAACTTCAAAAAAACAAACAACTCCCAACTCAACTTTATGTCTCACTAAACACTCCAAACGAAAAAATGTTCAAAAAATGGCACAAATCAACAATAAAAGATGCATGGAAAAAACTAAACCAAACTCTCAACCTTTTCCCAAAACTAAAAACAAGAAAAGTAATAAGAATGACATTAGTAAAAAACGCAAACACAAAACCAGAACACATTGAACAATATTCAGAACTAATAAAAAAAGCTCAACCAGATTTCATCGAAGTCAAAGGTTTCATGTCTGTAGGATTCTCAAGAAACCGAAAAGGAATGGGTTACGACGCAATGCCAACCCACGAAGAAATAAGAGACTATGCAGAAAGAATAGCAATATCCCTAAAAAATAATTACAAAATCTTAGATGAACACGAACGCTCAAGAGTAATTCTTATAGGAAAAGATAAAAGTAAGATGAAAATTAAAAAATCAGAAATTTAATCCGCTTTCTCAACCCTATAAGAACAACTAATCTTCCCACCCCCAACATAACAAGGCCCCTTATCAATAGTAGCAATACCTTGAATATTTCCATTAATATCTCTCAAATATGCTTCACTAGGAATTTCTGCCCCCTCGTCAAAATCAAGATTATTCAATTCACCAAATTCAAGACCCTTTAATTCTTCAGTAAGCAAAACTATTTCACCTAAGGCCATCACATAAACACCAATCCATCTTTTGTTAAAGCAGTAAACCTAATCCCTACAGGCAACGACAACAAAGCAGAAATCAAAGCCATATGTTCCTTACCACTTCCAGATGCAATCGACAAACCAACTTCAGTCCCATTAATCTTTCCCTTCAATTTCCCCATTATCTCATCCTTTAATTCAATCAATGAACCACCACTAGTCTCAACAAATTCAAAATTCTTTTCAACAGTAAATTGCTTAGCAAAATTATCCCCAACCAAAATTATATTATCCCAATCATTATTCTTAATAACTCCAGCAACCTGTCCCCAACTTCCTTTTCCTGAACTAACCAATGCAACTAATTCCATAATCTAAAAACTCAAGTTAAATTTATAAGCTTATATGTGGTAGAATAAATATAAAAAGAGTATAAATTAAATTCACTTCATCATCCTAAAATGCATGTATTTTAGTAAGAGATTTTAATAATATTAAAATCGCAAAATTAGGAAGGTGACTTGTTAGGAAACCTAGGTTTCATACGAAAATGAAAGACATACCACTATCAGAAATAACATTAAGAAAATACGAAAAACCATCAAACTTAGAGGAACGAGAACTCATAAGAAAAATCTGTCTCTCACTCGGACTTCTTCAATTAGCAGATTCAAGAGATGTAATCGTCGACATACTCCTCACATTAACACAAGCAAACAAAAACAAACAATCACTCAGCTCAGAAGAAATAAAAACAAAAGTAGAAGAATCAAGAAAAAAATACAGCCTAGAAACAAAAGGACTTGCAGAGTCAAACATCCGAAGACAACTAAAAAGATTAAGAGATGCAATGCTAATAGAAAAAACAAATAATAAATATCATCTAACAGAAAACTTACCATTAAGCGAAATTTTCACAAACAATATAGAACGATTCATCATCCCTCAAATCATCGAGAGAATAAAAGAATATTTAGATGAACTCAATAAGGATAAAACCCCTCAACAATAAAACATAAATATAAAATAAAAAAAATAAAACAAACTATCTTTTCTTTTTCTTTTTAGCTGCTTTCTTCTTCGCTGGTTTTTTCTTAGCAGCCTTCTTTTTAGCTGGTTTTTTCTTAGCAACTTTAGCAAGTTTCTTCTTCAATCCATCAATCTCCTTAGTTTGTTTCTTAAGAGATTTTAATCGAATATCACATTGCTTTACAGTTTTTGGTTTTTTCATTTTACCTCCTTTTAATTTTTTAAATTATTTATAAAATATTATCGTAAACATTATATTTAAATCTTTCTTTCACAAAATATATTTTAAAAAACAATTGTTAAAAAATATTTTTCTTAAAATCTATTTTAATCAAACAAATAAAACTAAAAAATACAAACCTTTAAAAACCATCTAACCCAATTAAAATCAACCAATAACTACATCATTTGGCTTCAAAATTCTAGAAGCTCAAGTGCATAGGTAGGAGGTAACAAGGAACACAAAGCATCGAACATGCTAAACTTCCAAGGGAAACAAAATGTCAACAGAAGAAAATTTTGAAAAAGCAATAAAGAAATTAAGAGCAACAGAGAACAAAAGAAAGTTCAACCAAACAATAGACTTAGTTATAAATCTAAAAGAATTCGACGTGCGAAGAGAGTCATTCAATCTTTTTGTAACATTACCAAACAAAATTAAAGAAAAAAAGATTATAGGAATTTTTGAAAAAAAATCAACAATCATAGACACAATTACAAAAGACGAATTTCCAAAATACAAAGAAAAAAAAGATATGAAAAAATTAATCAAATCTTACGACGCCTTTATTGCAAACGCTAAATTAATGCCAGCAATAGCAACAAGCTTTGGAAGAGTCTTAGGTCCTGCAGGAAAAATGCCATCACCTCAATTAGGAATCCTACCAAACGAAGAAGAAAAAATAGTCCAAGCAATGATAAAAAAAGTAAATTCAACAGCAAGAATAATGGTAAAAGAAGCAAGCATAAAAGCAGGCATTGGAAAAGAATCATTATCAGACAAAGAATTATTAGACAATCTTGTAACTGCTTATTCCCAAATAATGGACGCATTACCTAAGAAAAGAGATAACATAAGAAACATTAAACTTAAATTAACAATGGACAAACCAGTTCCAGTAGATTTCTAAAATGGCATCATCACACACTATAAAACAAAAGCAAGTAGATAGCCTAGCTGAAAAAATAAAAAACTCAAAAACCCTAATGATAGTTTCAATAAAAAGCTTACCCTCAAAACAATTCCAAGATATAAAAAAATCAATAAGAGAACAAGCAACAATCCAAGTAGCTAAAAAAAATATCTTAATAAGAGCATTAAAAGCATTTGGAAAAGAATCAATTTTACAATTAGATAAACACATAGACGATGGATGTGCATTCGCAATATCTAACACAGAAGGTTATGAACTAGCTGGATTAATTTCTAAAAACAAAACACCAGTTTTTGCAAAAGCAGGACAAGAAGCACCAGAAGACATTGAAGTTAAAGACGGCCCAACAGATTTAATGCCAGGCCCAGCAATTTCAGAACTAGGAGCATTAGGACTTCAAGTTGCAGTTGAAGACGGAAAAATCTCAATAAAAAAATCAAAAGTTGTAATAAATAAAGGACAAACAATTAACGCAGCATCAGCATCAATCTTACAAAAACTAAACATACAACCATTCACAATAGGACTAGAACCAGTAGCAATTTACGACATAGAATCAGAAAAAATCTACACAGACATAAAAATAGACCCAGAAGAAACAGCAACAAATTTAAGAGAATCAGCATCAAAGGCATTAGGATTTGCACAAAAAATCGCATACTATGCAAAAGAAACAATTGGATACTTACTTGCAAAAGCAAACACAAACGCAGAACATCTAAACAAATTACAACCTTCAGAAGAAACACATTCAGAAGAAACAAAAACCGAAACACCTTCAAAAGAATCTAAAGAAACTGAAGAAAAACCAAAAGAAGAATCTAAAGATGAAACACCTTCAGAAGAATCAAAAACAGAGGACAAACCAAAGGAGCAAGAAAAATGACAATTAATAACAACCCCCCAATAGATTTTGCAACAGTTATGAGATTATTAGATCGTATTGAACATTTTGAACCAGAGGTAGCACGTAGAGAATGTGAAACATATAAAGGAGCATTATCAATACAATATCAACAAAGCCCTACACAAGCTAACAAAAATGCACTATTATTAGTTACAGATTTTCAATCATCACTTTACCCCTCAATTAAATTACCGGAGGAAACCGCTTAGAATGGAATATGTTTACGCAGCACTATTATTGCACAAACTAGGAAAAGAAGTTAATGAAGAATCTATCACAAAAGTTCTTCAAGCTAGTGGAGCAGAAATAGACGACTCAAAAGTCAAAAGCTTAACAGCTAGTCTTAAGGATGTAGATATCGAAGCAGAACTTGCCAACGCAGTAGTTGCAAGTGCAGCATCAGCACCAGCAGCATCAGCTGATGGAGCAGAAGCAAAACCTGCAGAAGAAGCACCTGAAGAAAAGAAAGAAGAGTCAACAGCTGGTTTAAGCTCTCTGTTTGGTTAGGTTATTTTTTATTTTTCAACCTTTCTAGGTTGAAAACTTTTTAATACCAAACAGAGAAACCTAGCGATAGTTAGGACGACTTCTTTATAGAATTTTATATAATAATTAATAGAATAGATTTATCTTTAAAAAATCTCAACAACCAAATCCATCACCACCACCAACCCCCGCCACTTACTCACACTTCTCCACAGCCTTATACTTCACAACACTCTTCGTCTTCACAACATCCTTATACTTTGTCACTAATTTAGTTTTAGGAATCATCCTATAATCTCTATCATAATCACAAACTCTTCTCTTCTCTGGAGTCACATCACAAAAACATTTAATATCTCCAGAACCAACATCAAAAATACCAGAAACAGATTCTGTAGAACCAGAACGAATATCCAATGTTTCTTTATCATAATCAGAACCAGAACATCCACCACCAACACACTTAATCCCAAACTTAACTGAAAAATCCCCAGACTTAGAATCCCGATTCTTAACATCACACTCAACCCTCACTTTATTCGAAGAACTGCCCCCATCACACTCAACAATCTCCCTTCTATACCTCAACCTCCGACTATCACAATCATAATCCCAAGAATATCCTTTTTCATAATATGTTTCCTCATATGAATAAGGTTCCCTAACAACATAACTCTCAACATCATGATAAGGCACACTAACATATTTACAATTCTCCCCACCCCCAATAACATTCCCTGCAATCCCCAAAAAACCCCCAGAACCCCTAAACACCAAATATAAAACAAAACCCACTAATAAAACAGCAATAACAATAAGAACAACTAACAATATCGAAATAATCAAAGCCCTGTCTTCTCTTTCCATCAAAAACAAAAGACACAATCTTATTTAAAACTTCTTCATAGTTTTCATAGAAAGGGAGTGGTGAAAAAGATAGGGAAAATTGTTTTAACAAAATGGGAGCATAAGAAGAGGCATTAGAATTAATGTATATCTATATTTTTATTTAATGTAATAACATCATGTTGTTCATTCTCATTAATTTTTTGCAAATTTATTAATTTAAAATATTTTAAAACATTTAAATCGTCTTGAGTATTACAATGAAATAACTTATCTAGCTTTTCTTTATTTATAGGGTTCTGATCTATCAAAAGTTGCAAGATTTTTCTTCTTCTGTCTGTTAAAACATTATCCATTTGTTCTGGAGGTATAACTAATATCTCCCTATCTTGATTCATTCTTTCTGGTATTTTAAAAATCTTTTCTATAATTTCAACAGTATTATTCATCTTCCATGTTCTCCATAAATTGTTTCCAATTCTTTGATAGGTAATCTATTGCATTACCTAAACCTCCATCGATTTTTTCCTCTCTTTTTTGTTTGCCATTTCTAGCCATAAAATGAATGTGACTCCCCTTGTTATCATAATTATCACAATGACAAATTTCTAAATCCTTGCCATTATCTAAAATTAATAATGCAACACAATATAAAAAACTTCCGTTTTCATGCAATTTTTTTACACATAGTTTTGGGAAATAAGTTCCATTACCTATTACAAATTCTATTTTATTATACATGATAAATAGTCAACAATTAAGTTTTTAAAGATTATTACAATTTTTGTTTACAAGTAAGTGCTGGCATGCCAGCACTTAGCTTCGTAAATATATAAACTTTTCTCAACCCAAAACATTTAAAACCTAACTATTTCTACTCTAATAAGTGTAAAAACAATACACAAACCTTATAACATTGTAAGGTTAAAAAAACAACTGCCTCCGTGGGACAATGGTACTCCAACTGGCTTGAGACCAGTGCTCTTTTGGGCTTCCCGGTTCGATTCCGGGCGGGGGCGTTTTTGGGCTGTAAGCCCAACACTTCCCACCCGAAATCGCAAGTGTGCTACATCTTCCCATGGTTCGATCGAGCATTTACATTTTTAATCCAACTCTACATTTATTTCAAAAATGTGGATGCGAGTAGGGCGGGGCGTTCCACACCAAAAACCACCCAACCCCAACAACTATATCCCACCACAAAAATACTTAAAAAACAATCAAACCTATCCTCAACATGAGCAAAAAAACAATCGAGATATTACTGAGCCTTATTCTATTAACAGCATTACTTATTGGAACTGTATTAGTTCTTTCAGTAGATACAACAGCAGATAAAAAAACAATTAAACCTTTAGAAAAACAAAACACAGAACAGACAAACATAATCCAACAAGGCGCAACTTACAATCAAATAAATTACCCTTGCATAAAGCAAGTTAAAACAATCCCATGTTTTAAAATAATTGAACAAACAAAATCAAAAGGAAAAAACAATTACCTAGAAAACCAAAAAACAATCTGCTATAAAAAAGAAGAATTACCACAAACTAGATCAGACGGACAATATAAAGAAATCATCCAAGAAAAAACAAAATGTTACAGAGAAGAAATAAAAGGTTGCACCAAAACATTAATAGAAATAAGTTGCTTCGAAAAAATCCCTCAAACAACTAGCCCCGGACAATACCACCCTGAAAATTCAGTAAGAAGCGCTTGTTTTAATTAGAATTCTTTTTTGAAAATTTACCCAAAACATTTTTATACCCTTTATTCTTAACAAACCCAACATGACTAGCAAAACCCAAACAAATCAAATCATCAATTCTATTATAGCTAGCATTATCATCATTTAAACGCAAGTTCAATAAAGAGCTTGCACCACAACCTTACCATGACTAATCTACACCCCAAAAACCAACAACCACACACCTAAAATGACACATCCAAAAACCAACCCACCCTTAGAAATCTACGACTGCACCCTAAGAGAAGGAGAACAAGCAAAAGGAGCTAGCTTCACCTTAAAAAACCGACTAGAACTCTGCCAACTTTTAGATGATTTCAAAGTAGACTACATTGAACTAGGATGGCCAATTGTCTCACAAGAAATAAGAGACGCATTCAAAATAGCATTAGAAAAAACAAAATACTCAAAAATAGTCGCCTTCGGCTCAACATCAAGAACCTCAGACCCACAACAAGACAAAAACCTAAATTCAATAATAGAAACAGGTGTCAAATACTCTTGCATCTTTGGAAAAACCCATCTCACACACATCCAAAAACAACTCAAAATCAGCCCAAATGAAAACCTAGAAAGAATTTCTCAAAGCATCGAATACCTAAAACAAAACAACATAACAACATTTTATGACGCAGAACATTATTTCGACGGATTCAAAGACAATCCAGAATACGCTCTCCAAACTCTAACAACAGCAATACAAGCAGGAGCAGAAAGAGTCATCTTATGCGATACAAACGGAGGAATGTTACCAGAACAAGTAAAAGAAATCCTAAGCAAAACAAAAACACACTTAGAAAACAAAAACCTAAACTCCAAATTAGGCGTCCACTTTCACGACGACTGCAACTTAGCATTAGCAAACACTTTAGCATCACTTCCATACATCACACAAGTCCAAGGAACAATCAACGGAATAGGAGAAAGAATCGGAAACCTAAATCTAACAACTTTCCTAGCAATTTACTTAGATAAACTCCATCCAACAACCCACCCAAACAATCCCTCCGAAGACACCAACCCCTCCACCAACCATCCCACCACCCCCTCCACCAACAACCTAAACATAAACCTTCAAGATTTAAAAAAAGTAAATAAAAAATCCTTCAGACTTTGTGGAATCACCATGCAAGAAAACCAACCATTTGTAGGAGACACAGCTTTTGCACATCGAGGCGGAGTCCACATAGATGCAATAAAAAAAGGAGCAAGCTACGAACACTCAACACCTGAAAAATTCGGAAACAAATCACGAATAATCCTAAACAGTTTAGGCGGAGCAAGCTCAGTCATAGAAGTTGCAAGACAATTCAATTATCATCTAGACAAAAAAGATCCAACATTCCAAGAAAAAACCCAACAACTCTTCAATGAATTAAGACAACACGAAAAAGCAGGATACGATTCAGGAACCCACCCTGCAGAACAATTCCTACTAATTAATAAATATTTTGGAAACCATCAAAACCTATTCACAATAAAAAAATGGAAAGCAGAAAGTAAAAAAGAAAACAACAAAGAAACATCAGAATTCTACGCACTCTGCAAAATAAATCAAGAAACACTAGAAAGCCAAATCTCCCTTGAAGGAGGCCCAATAGAAGCAGGATTCAACACTCTAAAAGAAATACTCTCAAATAAATATCCTCAAGCAACCCTATTACACTTATCAGATTTCAAAGTAACAATCGCAAGAGAAAGCGAAGAAGAAAGCACAGTTAGAACAGAAATAAAATTCAAAAATGGAACAGAATTCTCAACAATCGGCGTAGACAGAAACATAATAGGCTCAGCAGTAGAAGCCCTAGAAAAAGGATTCAAATACCAAATTTTAAAAACACCAAACCCCAATTACTAAAATGCAAGACTTTAATAAAATCCAAGAAAAAGCAAGAAACATCTGGAAGAAAAACAAAACCAAAATAAAACAAGCAATAGATGACAATCCTAAAAAACCAATTTTCTCATTCTTAGAAGGCCCACCAACAGCAAACGCACCACCAGCCCTCCACCATCTAGAAGTCAGAACATTCAAAGATATAATTTGTAAATACAAATACATGAAAGGATTCTCAGTTCCAAGAAAAGGAGGATGGGACACACATGGATTACCAGTCGAAGTTCAAGTAGAAAAACAACTAGGATTAAAATCAAAAAAAGAAGTCGTAGAATACGGAATGGAAAAATTCATAAAAAAATGCAGAGCAAACGTTTTCTCAAACATCGAAGACTGGAACAAATCAACAGAAGAACTAGGTTACTGGGTAGACTTAGAAAACCCCTACATAACTTTAGACAACAATTATATTGAAAGCGTTTGGTGGAGCCTAAAAGAACTTTACAATAAAAAATTACTATACAAAGGATTCAAGGTAGTCCCTTACTGCCCAAGATGCGGAACACCATTATCAAGCCACGAAGTCTCACAAGGATACAAAGACGTAAAAGAAGATTCAGTCTACATAGCATTCAAATTAAAACAAAAACCAGAATACATATTAGCATGGACAACAACTCCTTGGACACTTCCAGGAAACGTAGCACTAGCAGTTGGAAAAGATTTAGATTATGTAAAAGTAGAACTTCCAGACAAAGACAAATTAATCTTAGGAAAAGAAAAACTAGACTTAATACAAGGAGACTACAAAATAATAGAAAAACTAAAAGGAAAAGATTTACTAGGATTAGAATATGAACCTTTATTCAACATAAAAGAATTACAAAATGAAAACTCTCATAAAATAATAAAAGCAGATTTCGTAACAACAGAAGAAGGAACAGGAGTAGTCCACACTGCAGGAATGTATGGTGAAGACGACTACGAAGTTTGCAAAGAAAACAACATCCCTCTAGTCCACACAGTAGGAGAAGACGGAAAATTCAATGAACTAGTTCCACAATGGCAAGGAAAATTCGTCAAAGGAGCAGAACAAGAAATAATAGAAGACCTAAAACAAAGACACCTACTATTCAAAAAAGAAAAATTCTCACACACTTACCCATTCTGTTGGAGATGCGACTCACCATTATTATATTACGCAGTTGACTCATGGTTCATAGCAGTCACAAAACTAAAAAAAGAAATGATTAATGCAAATAAAAAAATAACATGGAACCCAGAACACATTAAAGAAGGAAGATTTGGAAAATGGCTTGAAAACATAAAAGACTGGAGCTTATCAAGATTTAAATTCTGGGGAACACCTCTACCAATTTGGGAATGCTCTGAAGAATGCGGAGAACAAAAAATAATCGGAAGCGTCCAAGAATTAAAAGAAAACGCAACAAAACCCTTCAAAGAATATGACCTGCACAGACCTTGGGTAGACAAAATAAAAATAAAATGCAAATGCGGAAAAGAAATGACAAGAGTTAAAGATTTAATTGATGTATGGTATGACTCAGGCTCAGCAAGCTTCGCCCAATTTCATTACCCATTTGAAAACAAAAAAGAATTCAATAGAAGATTCTCCTATGATTACATCAGCGAAGCAATAGACCAAACAAGAGGATGGTTCTACACACTTCACGCAATTGGAACAATGTTATTCAACAAACCAACTTACAAAAACGTAATCTGCGCAGGACACATTGTAGACGACAAAGGAGAAAAAATGTCAAAAACAAAAGGAAACATAATCAAGCCAAACGACATCATAGAAAAAACAGGAGTAGACGCAGTAAGACTACAATTCTGCACATCAGACACAGGCAACTTCAAAAGATTTTCCCAAGAATCAATGAAAGAATCAGTCCTACCATTTTTATCAGTCCTAGAAAACTGCTACAAATTCTACCTACAAAAAGAAAACAAAAAACTCCAAGAACCAAAAATAGAAGATAAATGGATACTAAGCAAACTAAACAACCTCATAATCAACACAGAAAAATCACTAGACACTTACGAAATCCACAAACCATTCCAAGAAATACTAGATTTCACAATCAACGATTTCTCAAGAACATACATAAAAATGACAAGAGACAGAGATGACAACAAAGAAATCCTAAAACAAATCCTAGAAACCCTTTCACTAATCCTCGCACCATTCGCACCTTACATCTCAGAATACATTTACAGCGAATTCAACAAAGACTCAGTTCACCTCTCAAAATATCCAAAACCAAATACAAAACAAATAAACAAAAAATTAGAAACCGAATTCCAAATAGCTCTAGATATAATTGAAAAAGGACTAGCAGAAAGAGACAAAGAACAAATTGGACTTAAATGGCCATTATCAAAAGCAACAATAAAAACAAAACAAAAAATATCAAAACAACTCCAAAACATAATCACAACCCAACTAAACATAAAAACCATCCAAATTCAAGAAACAAAAGATGAAACATCAATCACTCTAGACACAAACTTAACACCAGAACTAGAAGCCGAAGGTTATGCTCGAGAAATCTCAAGAAAAGTCCAAGCCCTAAGAAAAAACAAAGGACTAATCAAAACAGATAACATAGAACTAGCAATAATCCTTCCAGAAGAACTGCAAGAACCAATACAATCACAATTAGATTTTATAAAACAAAGAACAAATTCCAAAGATGTCACAATAAATAAAGAGAAAACAAACTACAAACATTCTTCAGACGAGAAAATCAAAGGAAAAGAGATTAAAATCCTTTTCAACAAACTCTAACCTACCACTCCAATATACACATCCCATTACACACAATTCCAACATAAATCCTAGCAACCGACGATAAAAATCAAACACTTTTTAATACTATCTTTAAATGACGAAAACATTTAAATACTCCTATCCGATTATAATAGCATAAAAAGATGATAGTAAAAGAAGAGTTTTTAAGCAGACTAAGAAAAATATTCGACCTTAATTTATATGAGGTAAGAGTATGGACAGCCTTATTATCCCGAGGAGTAAGCACAGCCGGAGAGCTAAGTAACATCTCAGACGTCCCTCGTTCAAGAACCTACGACATTCTAGAAACATTAGAAAAAAAAGGATTTATAGTTATGAAATTAGGAAAACCAATAAAATTCGTAGCACTAAAACCAGAAGAAGTTATAGAAAGAGTAAAAAAGAATTTAACAACAGAAGCTGCAGAAAAAAGCAAAAGACTAGACAAATTAAAACAAGAAGAAATCCTAACAGAACTATCAGACTTATTCACTCAAGGAGTAAAATTCGTTGAACCTGCAGATTTATCCGGAAGCGTCAAAGGAAGACAAAACGCCTACAATCATTTAGACATGATGATAAGAGAAGCAGAATCAACAATCACAATCGCAACAACTGCCGCAGGACTAAACAGAAAAATGGAAGCCCTACTACCAAGTTTAGAAAAAGCAAAAAAACGAGGAGTCATAATAAGAATCGCAACTCAAGTCGCAGATGATAATAAAGAAATAGTAAAAGAACTTTCAAAAGTTGCAGAAATAAAACACATGCCAAAGATGAGAGCAAGATTCGCAATTGTTGATAGCACACAACTTCTTTTCCTTGTCCTAGATGACGAAAAAGTTCACCCTAATTATGATGTCGCAATCTGGCTATCAACCGATTTCTTCGCAGCTGCAATGGAACAATTATTTGAAGCCGCATGGAAAGGGTTTAAAAATATATAATAACAAATATATTTAAAAATCCAATTTTCTATTAATATTTATGAAAGGAGAACAATTACGGAGTAAGAATCTAAAAGGGAAAGATACATCGAAGAAAACCGTAGGTTGTCTTAGATAAATGATATCCCCAAGCTACCTAATAATCATCGGACTCTTCTTACTATATTATTTAACACTCCTAATCATAGAAAGAAGAATGCTCCACGACCCAAAAGAAATAATCTCAAAATTCCTATCAGTCATATTATTTTACGCAGGAATATCAATAATCTATTTCTCACTAACTGGAAAACCATTCTTCACAGAATCAACAGAAACCTACAATCTCTACATATTCATAATAGGATTCGTAGCAATACTCTGGACAATTCCAGAATTACTCTCAGAATTCAAATTCTTTAAAAAATTCATGAATGGTGATACAAAGAAAAAGAAAAAATAATCAATAATTCATAACCAACTTACTTAAAACAGGATGTTCACTTAAACCTACAAGCTCAGCTTCAGCAACAACAGCATCTACATAATCATGGCAAACACATTCACTAAGAAATCTATAATCTCCTTCAAGTCCATCACCCTTACTCAAACCTTCAACAAATTCTCTTGGACTGATATCCAAACTAATATCCAAACTCATAAAAAACACAACACTCAAGATTATATAAATATTACCCTACTTCACCAACCATATGATGCACCCCAACACTCTTAATCACTACCTCAAGATTCTTTCCCAATAACTCCTTCCAACCAAATTCCCCACCAGAACCCTTAACCAAAACAATATTATAATTCTCATCTCTTCCCTCAAACAACCCTCCACTTAAAGACTTATTAACAAAAACCTTCACCTTCTTCCCAACAAACTTCTTCTTATTATCCAAAGCCCCAGCTCGATGACATTCCATCAACTCACTAGCCCTCTTACTAACAACCTCTCCAGACAACTCCTTCAACTTCCAAGCCTCAGTCCCCTTATGCCGAGAAAACTTTGACAAATTAAAAACATCCGGCTTAAACTCAGAAACAAACCCAAGACTACCACGAAAATCCCCAACACTCTCACTAGGATAACCAACAATAACATCAGTCGCAAAAACTCCATCAGGAAACTCTTTACGAAATCTTTCAACAATCTTCTCAACCAATTCAATTTCATACCCACGCCTCATAGACTTCAAAACATCATCACTCCCAGACTGAATCGGCACATGCAGAAACTTATACATCTTCTTATCCTTAAACACAGAAATCATCTCATCCAATATCAAAAACAAACCAGCAGGATTCATCATCCCCAACCGAACCTTAAACCTCCCTTTCAATAATAACACTCGACGCAACAACTCCACCAACCTAGACTCACCATATTTATCAACACCATAAACAGCACAATCTTGCGAAGTCAACCAAATCTCCTTAGCCCCATTCCTTAAATCACTCTCAACACTTTTAACAACATCATCAATATCAAAAGAAAACAAATCACCCTTAGCCAACTTTGTCTTACAATAACTACAATTCCCCAAACAACCCTCAGAAATCTGCGTAATCCCAATCAACTTATTGGAAGAAATCTTAGGCAAACCAACTTTCACTTCATTTCTTTTATCCAAATAATTCTCATAATTTTTCAACAAATTCACAATATTTTTAAAATTATGAGTCCCCAAAAGCAAACAATCCACAGCAAGCTTTTTCAACTCCTTAGCATCAGTCTCAGGCATACACCCAGCAATTACTAAAATTTTCTTAGGATATTTCTTCGACAAATCCTGCACCCGCCTCTTAATTTTATTCTCAGTCTTCCCTTTAACAACACACGAATTCAAAACAATAATATCTGCAATATCAGAATTACCAACTAATCCATAACCCGCACCCCTAAGTAAACCTCCAATAATTTCAGAATTATTCTGATTCGCAGCACATCCATAAGTTTCAATATAAACTTCTTTCATGAAAAAATTGAGAATTAAACCTTTAAAGAGTTTACCCTAAATATATCTTTAACAGTAAATAAATATTTATAAATCATTTCAACATAATCTAAAAATGCCTCCAAAAATACATTATACATCAACTTCAAAAGAAGAGTATTCAGAATTAGAAAAAGATATGAAAAGATTCTTAGAAGGCTACTCCATTTTCCCAGAAGGAGATATAGGAGTTAGAAGGGGGCATAATAATTGTGTTAGAATTTCACCACTTCAAGGAATAATAAAGGAAGTTAGCCCAACACAACTTAAAAAAGAGAGAGCTCCAAAAGCAGAATTAGAAAGATTAAGTCCAGAATACAAATTTGCAATAATGAAACTTGATGACGTTATCTATCAGATTAATTTTGATGACACTGTAACTACTTAATATATATTTTCAAAATCATATTTATTTAAAAAGTAAATCACATGAGAAATAAAATGACAACATACACATTATCAGAGAGAGTTTGGAGCAATACAAATAAAAGATTTATTTGCATTAGAGGAGATAGTCAATATTTTGGAGGAGAAAGCATTAGAGAAAATGACAAAGGATTAGCTTCAAAAAATTTATATGAATTAGTTAAACAGTTTCAAGATCTAGGATATAAATTAAAAAAAGGAGATAAAATTACAACAATTCCTACAGAAGTATCAGTTGTTGGAGATTATAGTGATCATCCGATTAGAAATTCACTTCTAGAAAAATTTGAAACACATTTTCTAAGATCTCAAGAAAAACAAATTTAAACCTTACATCTCATCCATAACTTCAATCCCTAAAAGCCCCAAACCATTTCTCAACACAACCCTAAACGATTCAATCAACTTCAACCTAAAACTCTCACTATCAGAACCAACAACTTTACACTCATGATAAAACTCATTAAACACCTTCGCCAACTCAAAACAATAATTCGCAATCAAAGAAGGATTCATCCTCTCACCACTAACCAAAACAACCTCTGGAAATTTCGAAATCTTACTCATCAAAGCAATCTCTTCCTTACCTAACTCTCCAATCTTAACCTTTCCAACACTACCTTTCTTCAAAATCGAACTCGCTCGAGCATACGAATACTGCAAATAAACTCCACTATTCCCTTCAAAAGCCAAAGCCTTTTCCTTATCAAAAATAATTGTCTTATGAGGATCCTGACTCAACATTGAATACTTTATAGAACCAATAGCAATTTTCAAAGCACGATTCTCAACTTCTTTCTTACTCAACTTTTTCCATTTCTTCAAAACACCTTTCCGAGCAAAATCAGTCACACCCTCCTTAAAATTAGAATACAAAATATTATCTCCAGTCCGAGAAGACATCTTACCATGAGGCAAACGAACCATTCCAAAACCAAGATGCTTAAACTCATCCCGCTTCTCAATTCCCATCAACTCAAGCGTCTTAAACAATTGCCTAAAATGCAAATTCTGTTCATCCCCAGAAATTATAATATACTCATCCAATTTAGAATCATTCAACTTATGCTCCACCAAAGCCAAATCCTTTGCAGAATAAAGAACAGTCCCATCTCTCCTCAACAAAACCCAAACACCCATCTTATACTTTTCCAAATTCATAATTATCGCTTCATCAGACATCTCAGCAACACCCTTTTTCAAAAGCTCCTGAGCAATACTTTTCCCAGCCATCTCCATCTCCGACTCAAAATAATGCCTATCAAACTTCGTCCCCAACTCACTATAAATTTTATCCCAAGACTTAATAGAAAGCCCGCGAGTCTTTTTCCAAAGCGCATTCACAGACTTATCACTTTTCTCTTCAATCTTTCTATTTATTTCATCAACTTGCTTCTGCAATTTCTCATTCTTAGCCAATCTTTTAACAGCATCAACATAAATACTCGCAATCCATTCCTCATCATCTTTTAATTTTTCCTTAGAATGATATTTAAGATAACACCAAATCCATTTAGCAATATGCATTCCAGTATCCCCATTATAATTAGCACGAACAACTTTCTTTCCTAAAAATTCATAAATCCTAGACAGACTCTCACCCAAAGTCGTCCCCCTTATATGCCCTACATGAAACGCCTTATGCGTATTCGGTTGCGAAAACTCAATCATAATCTTTCCACTTTCTTTACCCTTCCCATAACCACTTTTTATCTTAATCACTTTCCTAGCAAGCTCTTTCTTATCAATAAAAAAATTAACATAAGGTCCAACAGCCCTAACAGATTCAATCCCCTCACCAACTTTTATCTTCCCAGCCAAATGTTTAGCAATATCAACAGGCGACTTCTTCTCAAAAAAATCCTTCTCAACACGCTCCCACATTTCATCACTTTTAGGCTTACTCAAAACAAAACACGGAAAAGCATAATCACCCATCTCCAAACTCGGCGGACTCTCCAAAACAGCCTCCACTTCAGACTTCTCTAACCCACTTTCCTTCACTAACAACTCAACAACTTTATCTTTAAACATACTTATACCAACAACAACATATTTATAAAACTTCACAACCTAACAAAAACATGGTAGCAACAAAAAAATGCATACTCTGTAACGAGAAAATAGAAGAAGAATACGGAAAACTAAAAGGAACAATAATAAAAGTTAAAGACGAAAACAAAAAAATCCAATTCATCCCAGTTTGCTCAACCTGTCAAAAACAATCAGATCATATAGACAACGCAAAAATAAAGGCAGCATAATCTTTCTCAAGATAAACAATATATAACCAACTAACTTTTAAAAAATAAAAAAAGAGGATAAAAACCGAAGTTCAAATCCTCTATTCATTCAACCGAAGTTAAATGAAAAGAAGAGAAAAACCGAAGTTCAACTCTTCTTTGTTAACCGAAGTCAACAAAGCAAGAAAAAACCGAAGTTCAATCCTGCTACCTACCGAAGTAGACAATTATTATAACTATTAAGACTATATAAAGATTGTTTTTCATCAAAAAGGGACAACAAATTCCAATTTCAATTAAAAGCCAATTTACCGACGACAAAAAATAAAATCCAAAAAAAAATGCGAGGGGTAGGAGTCGAACCTACGAAGGCACTAAGCCACAGGATCTTAAGTCCTGCGCATTTGACCACTCTGCAACCCTCGCATATATAAAAAACTTACACAATTCACTTTAAAAAATCTTTGGTTCCCATTATTTTAAGCTATATCAACAATCTAGACAAAATAAACATATATCTTCCTATTCAACAATCTATTTAAACAATAAAACAATACCAAAAACATGGCAAAAGAAAAAACAGAAATAACAAAAGCAGAATTAAAAGTCAAGATGTTAAAATTACAAAAAGAAATTTCCCAATCAGGATTAGTTGATATATGTAAAAATTTCGCAATGTTAGGAGATCTTAATGAAAGTGCTCGTGGTTTCATGGCAAAAGGAATACATGCAGTTTATAAAATATTTGAACAAGAAAAAGAACAAACCCTTTTTGTGGAATATGATGGAGACCCTGTTCTTCATGCAAAAAACCCTTACCATGAAGATGCAATAGTTGTTTCAGGTTGGGGGATAGAAATTTATCAACCAAATAAAGATTGGCAAGAAATTGTAACAAAAGGACTTACAAAAATAACTCCAGAAACACTTAAAGAATCAAATAAAAATTTTGGATTTAATCTTAGAACCAATCAAGTCTATGCTAGATTATGGAATCAAGGAGAGGAAGTAAGAGATAAATTAGTAGAAAGCAACTTAATTAACAAATGCATCGATTTTGCTTTATTAGATCCTAATAAAAAAACACAACAAGGAAGTGATTATACAATAGTTCAAGCTAATTTTGAATCAGAAAGAGTTAGAGTAGAGTATAAGGATGGAAGATATCAAAGTTTTAAGCTTGATGTTTTTCAAGACCAAACTAAAGTTCTAGATGCAAGTAATACTGCAAGAGATTACTCCATCAAACTAGCAGACAATAAATATCTTCATACCTATATTCCAGGAAAATGGGAAGAAAGAATAATCCAAGGTCCAGAAATAGCTAGTGAAAGTGATTTAGAAAGAGCATCTAAATTAGGAATAATTTTTGAATAATTCTTCTCCAAAAACCAAACCCCAAACCTTTTAAACTCCCACATCTTCAATAAATCGCAGACTAGACTGGCGGGTTAGCTCTCCGCTATTTGCTAGCGAGCTTTAAGCAAGTTGCGAGAAGGTACGTGATTATTTTGTACTAAAGTCTCAGCGCAAACGTTGAGGTTTTGTCCTTCCTGATCTTGCTTTTGCGAAATGGGTCAGATCTTGATCGAAGCAGCCCTAAACAAGAGTTAAGATGCTAGAAGGGTAGCAAAACTGAGGATGCACCGAGGTAGCTTTTTTCCAAAACATGAGCAAACCTTCGAGTCTGCATTAATCTTCTTTTAACCAAAAATTTCTCTAAGAAATTTTTGAATCCTAAAACACTTTATGTTTTAGTATAAATTTTAACTTTATTAAAATTTCAAACTTAGGGGGTGTTTTCTCAGGGGGACAGAGTCCCCATAAGAATAATCCCAATCTTTATAAATTACAATCCCCTTCCATTATCATGAAAAACAAAAGAGGTCAATTCTACATAGTAGCAGCACTAATCATCGTCCTAGCAATAATCGGATTAACAAGCACAACAACATACGCCTACACAAAATCAAACACAAACACAATTTACAAATTAAGCTCAGAACTAAAACAAGAAAGCATCCAAATAATCGACTATGGAATCTACAACAACCAAGATTTAAATCAATTCATAACCGACGAGTTTTCAACAAAAACATTCCCAGATTACTTCTTTCCAAAAACAGACAACCTAGATTTATTTTTAATATATGGGAATGACCAAGAAATAAGAAAAATTCAATATATCCAAGTAAATAAGGGGACCATAAATTCTGATTTAACAATCGCACAAATTAAAGAAGATTATATAATCAAGGAAACAATCGATTCCCCACTTCCGATTGAAGAAGTCCAAGTAGAAATCCAAGAAACAACCCATACATTCAATTTAAAACCCGGAGAAAACTTCTACTTTATAATAGCTAACCAAAAAGGAGACGAACTATTCATAGAAAAAAACAACTAATGAAATACAAAAAACTAAACAAATCTGCAGTAAGCCTAATGATATCCTACGTCTTACTAATCTCAATAGTCTTAGCATTATCTGTAGGAGTTTTCAGTTGGCTAAAAATAATGGCAGACGTAAGCCCAGAAGTAGACTGCAAAGACGACACATCATTAATAATATTAGACTACACTTGCAATCCAGACCCAGGAGAAGGAATAGTAGAAGGAATAGATTATGACACTGACGCAGGAAAATTTAGCATAAAAAACCTAAAACTAGATTTAAAAAACAACGGAAGATTCAACATCGATGGAGTAATTGTAACCGTCGGTCCAACAGATTCAACACCCTCTAATTACTTAGCCCCCGAAGCTGAAGGAGGAAAAATGAACGGACATTATTATTTCGAAAGCCCATTAGAACCTCAAACAGAAAAAACAATAAGTTTCATAAATCAAGAATATGCCGAAAATAACCTAATCCTTGCAACAAATGGAGAAACCCCTTCAAGCCCACTTGCAACATTAGGAACAATAGAAATCCAACCATTCATAATAACCAAAGAAGACAAACATGAAAGAATTCTCTGCAAAAACGCAGTAAAGAAAATCCAAGTTGAAGATTGCACAATAATCGGAGATGTTGCAACAATTCCTAAACCAATTCCAATAGAAATCCCAGATCCTGTTGCTCATTGGAAATTTGAAGAATATAATTCAAATTCAAAAATAGAAGATTTAGCAGGAGATAATGATTGGAGATCTAAACTAGATTATTATCCAAACATAGATACAGAAAATTTAGGAAAAGTCGGAAATGGAGCATGGTTTGATGGAATAAATGACAATCTAAAAATGAGTTCGCCAGTAGACGATCCAATCCTTGGATTAGATATAGGCCCAGATAATGAAATAACAATTTCAGCATGGATTAAAACAACATCCTCAACAAAACAAGGAATAATAAAAAGAGGAACTGGTGGAAGTGCCCTCCAGAATCAAGAATATGCATTATATCTCGATGGAGGAGAAATACATTTTTCAATAGGCGATGGTTCTGATTCAGTATCAGTTTCAGGAGACGCAATTAGTCAAGGTGATTGGTACCATGTTGTAGGAATTGTAGATTCTGATTATATTAAAATTCATATCAATGGAAATTCTCCAACACAAGAAAGTAGATCTTCAGTAGATAATGCGCCTGGTTTCACATTGCAAAATTTAGGAAGCTTAAACAGTGAACACGAGTACACATTCAACGGCTTCATAGACGAAGTAAAAATATGGAGCACATCCTTAACTCCAGAACAAGTTACAGCAGAATATGAGAGCTATTCTTTTAAAGACCCAGTAGCATATTACAATTTTAATGAAGGAGGAGGAACAAGAATAGATGATTCAAAAGGTAATAACAACGATTATGGAACAATAACTGATGGAACATGGGATAACAGCGATTACGTATCAGGAACATCATCATTAAAAATAGGAGAGTCTGGATATATAGAAATACATGAAACTCAAGACCTAGATATATCTATAACAGATGCTTACACAATATCCGGATGGTTCAAACTTGAACCAGGCGAACTCAGCAAAAACAGATATTTTTGGATAGATTACGTATCAGGAATTTCAGGATATTCAGCAATTATTTTTGGAGGGGATCAAGATTTTTTTTATTACAATACAGATAAAGATTCTAATGGTGATGATCACTTTAGAATTCTGGGAAATATTCAAGGTTTAAGTGAGTTTACAGTAGATTGGCATCACTTAGTTCAACAAGCATATATTGAAAATGGAAAAGTGATGAATAGAGTATATATAGATAATGCATTGAAAAGCCCAGCAATACATGATGCAGTAGGTTTAGTTAGTGACTCAACTGGAAATCTTAAATTAGCTGAGGATTTAGATGGTCTAATAGACGAAGTAATAATCTGGGATTATGCTTTAAGCCCTCAACAAATAACAGCCCTATACAACTCATACTAAATTTAAAACAAAAACTATAAATACTAAAAAACCAATAATTTAAAATGAAACAAAAGAAAAAAGGAGTGAGCCCAGTTATATCAACAGTTCTTCTAATCTTAATAGTAATAGTATTAGCTCTAATAATTTTCTTATGGGCAAAAGGATTCATAAAAGAAGCAATAACAAAAGAAATTGCAGGAACAGAAAAACTCGCAGAACAATATTGCAAAGACATAGTCTTAGCATCAACTACCACCAGTAACATAGGTTTCAAAAACAATGGAAATGTCCCAATCCATAAATTTGATTTAAAACTTATTAAAACCGACGGAAGTTCAGAACTAAAAGAGGTTTATGGCGACGAAGGAAGAGTAAATCCAGGATTAACAACAACAACAACAATTTCATGTAACGATTGCGACGAAATAAAAGTCATTCCAATACTTTTAGGCAAAGGAGAAAATGGAGGAATCAAAGAATTAAGATGTCCAGAATCTCAAGCAATAACCCTTTAAAATGAATTCAAAAAAATCCCAATCCCAAGTTATAACCACAGTTCTTTTAATTTTAATAACAATTTCACTAATAGTAGTAATAAGCGCTTTCGCAATATCTTTTGTAAACAACAAATTATCAGATTCAGATTGCCTTGATATTGCAGACAAAGTAACAATAATAAACGACCTAAGATATACTTGCTATGATTCAAATGGAAAACTAAACCTCCAAGTTCACGTAGGAGATATAGAAGAAGGGGAAATTGAAGGCTTCACAATCTCAGTAAGTTCAGAAGGTTCAAGTAATTCTTATGAAATTCCAGAAGACCCAAATGATAAAGTAACAATGTTCAAACCACCAACAGAACCTTTAGAAATCCCCTCGAAAAATACAGAAAAAACCTACACAATCACAGACTCAACATTACAAAGTATCCCAGACACAATAAAAATTTATCCAATTCTAAAAGACGGAAAAACCTGTGATGCTTCAGATACTTACAAATTCATAGCAACTTGCGATGAAAATATTTAACTCTATCCAATAATATGAAAACACAAAAAACACATACTAGACTTCCGAAGGAAGCATCTAGAGGGAAGGTGACTTGTCAATCTAAAAGGAGGATACATCTAAGGAACCTTGGTGCCTTGGATACCATACGAGCACAAGTCTGGGTTGAAACAGCAATATATTCCTTAATAGGTCTAACCATAATTGCAATTCTATTAACTGCAGCAATGCCGCAAATAGAAAAAATGAAAGACAAAACAATCATCGCTCAAACAACAGAAGCACTAAATCAACTCGACAACTCAATAATAGAAATAACAGAATCACCAGGAAATATAAGAATCGTCTACTTCAAACTAGCAAAAGGAACTCTCGAGATAGACCCAGGCCAAGAAAAAATAATCTTCACATTAGAAAACACAAAACTAGAATTAAGCGAACCAGGCAAAGAAATAACAGAAGGAAACATTAAACTCAAAACAGAAGAATACGGAAAAAATTTCAAAATAACATTAACTCTAGATTATTCAGATTTAGATTTAATATATGACCAACAAATTCTTCAATCAGGAACAACAGACTACAAAATAAAATTAGAAAACACTGAAGCAATTAATATAGGAAAAACACAGATAAATATAGAGATACTCTAAATTTAAATACTTATATAACATATTTTAAAAAAAGAGAAAATGGAACCAATAAAAATAGACATAAACCCGAGAATACCTCCCCTACCAAAAATAGAGGACAAAACAAAAATAAATCTAAGATACACCCTGATTTCTCCATATGTTAGCGCCCACATTTATTGGGACCCAAAAATAGGCGAAGTAATTTATAACTTAGAAGAACCCTTATTAACAGAAGAAGAAAAAAGTTTCTTAGAAATATTAGAAAGAAACCTTTCAGAGATGATAAACGTCGACATAGTAATCCAAAAAACAACAGACGCAATGATAAATTACATAGATAAAACCTCTAGACTTTTAATCACCGAATTAGGAATGAAAATATCAAACCAAAGCTACAAAAAAATATTCTATTATTTATTTAGAGATTTCATAGGATTAAACAAAATAGAACCAATTATAAAAGATTACTTTATAGAAGACATAGAATGTAATGGAGTCAACACTCCGATTTACGTAGTTCATAGACTTTATAGAAATATGAGAACAACTGTAAAATACAAAACAATAGAAGAACTTTCAAACTTCGTGGAAAAATTAGCACAAAGAACAGGAAAATATATTTCTTACGCATCACCATTATTAGACGGCTCATTACCTGATGGCTCAAGAGTAAATGCAACCTATACAAAAGACGTATCAAGCAGAGGCCCAACATTTACAATAAGAAAATTCACAAAAACTCCTTGGACCCCAATCCAACTAATAAACCTAAAAACTCTCTGCCCAGAAATGCTCGCCTTCTTCTGGATATTACTAGATTACAAAACAAACATACTAATCGCAGGAGGAACAGCCTCAGGAAAAACATCCCTATTAAACGCAATAGCATTTTTCATACCACCCGAAGCAAGAGTCGTATCAATAGAAGACACAAAAGAATTAAACCTCTCCAGAGAAAACTGGCTACCAAGTATCTCAAGAAGCTCAGTAGGGTTAGAAAAAATAGGAGAAGTCGACTTATTCAGTCTACTAAAAAGTTCATTCAGACAAAACCCAGATTATGTAATAGTCGGCGAAGTCAGAGGTAAAGAAGCATTTGTTTTATTTCAGGGAATGGCATCAGGACACTCATCAATAAGCACAATGCACGCAGACTCTGTAAACACATTAATAAAAAGATTAGAAACACCTCCAATAGAATTATCACCAACATTACTAAACACCCTAGACTGCGTAGCAATAATGACCCACGCCCAAGTAGGAAAACAAGAAACAAGAAAACTCAGAGAAATCGTAGAAATAGTAAACGTAGACAGCAAAGGCGTGACCCTAACAAACACACCATTTAAATGGGATCCGAAAGATAACTCATTTTACTTCAATAAACAAAGCAAAGTATTTGAAAAAATCTCAAAAAGATACGGCATATCTATAGAAAAATTATACCAAGAATTCGACAAAAGATCAAAACTCCTCTATGAACTACAAAAAAGAAAAATCTTCGACTTTCATCAAACTCAAAAGATAATCAACCAATATCATAAAAGTCCTGATTCTGTTTTAAGAGCTTTTGGGTTGTGAAGGATTAAAAATCTATTCATATTCTAAAGGAGAATTTCTTTTTTCAAGCTTATAATCTTTCAATAGTTCTCTTAATCCTCCACGAAAATAAGATATTTCATAATCTTCTAAAATTTTCATTTCCTCTGATGGAAGCATTTCTTCTAATTTTTTCAGTTCATTAGATTCTTCAAGACAAAAGGTACTGCCCATAAGTACAACAGTACTAATTACAAATAAATAAGGATGCCTAATTAAAGGGGCAGAAAGTCTTTTGGAAGAATCTTTAATTTCCTTTTTAATATAACTTGTAACACTTTTTAAATCCATAGATAAATTAAATATCTCAAGTTTAAAAATATGTATGTAATATAAATTAATTCTTATATGGGGAAACCCTATTTATCTGCTTGAGCCTCTATTTCTTCATACCATTGTCTTTCAACAAGATATACTGTTCCATTAGTCATTTTTCCAGGAGAATGAGGAGTTCTCATCCATCCAGTATTACCATGTTCAACATTCCAATAAAGTGAAGTTTTAGGTTCATCAATACTTGAATCCCCAACTACTGCAACAAGTCCCTCAGGATCTGAATCAACCCATTCTCCATCCTTATAAAATTTTGGAGCAATTGATACAGGAACTTTTTTATATCCATCAAAAACAGTTTCTGCAATTTTTAATTTAGTTTCCATATCCTAAAAACTAATTTTTACTATTTTTAAACTTAACTAAGTAATCATCCTAACTCCCCAAAACCACCGAATCATTTCCTACAACAACCATCCACCCAACAAACTTAAAAACTTCATTCCCCTAACCACACCATAAAAGAGGAACCAAAATGCTCGACATAGAACAAATAAAAATATTAGCACAGCTTATGGACAATGCAGAGGCAACAGTCGAAACCCTAGAAAAATCCTACGAAAAAAACAACGCAGAAGAGTTCACAAATTCTAAAAAAGAAATTCTAGACATTCAAAACAAAATAGCAAATATCCTAAAATGACTCTAGACATCCTAAAATCAAACATAACTCAAACAAGAGAAATAATCAGAGAGCTCTATGTTTTCACAGATCAACTTTCAAAAATAAAAAACCTCGAGACAAACAGCCAAGTAGTAATAAACACAAAAGAAAAAAAATTACTAGAAAATTCTATAGTTTCATTAACAAATATGATAAAAATGCTCAACAAATCCCTTCCAGGATTAATCGACATGATAAAGTTCTATAAAGAACTAGACAACAAACTTCCCCCAATAAAATCACCAAAAAAAGAAAAATTCGTTCAAATAAAATATAAACCTTCAGAAGAAAAAGAAAAAGTAGCACTAGCAATAGAAAGCAAATTCAAAAAACAATTTTTAATAAATTTAAGTCAAAGCAATCTTTCAATAGATCAATTAAAGAAAAAATATTCTCCAGAAAAATCTCAACCAGAATTCGGAAAACCAAACTTCTACGCAAAAATATCCAACAAACTTTTCAGAAAAACCTCAAACAAATTAGTTACAAAAAAATACTTCAACAAACTAAACAGAAACCTAAGAAAAGTAAACTCTCAATTCATAATCGGAACTTACGTCTCAATGATTTTCTTCACAATGGTATTAGGATTAATCGCAGGAATTTTCCTATTCATAACCTTACTCTTCTTTGACATAAGCCTAGTTTTTCCATTCATGTCATTAACAACCGAAACAATCCCCCTAAGAATCCTAAAATTCTTCTGGGTAATTTTCGCAACCCCGTTAGTATTTGGCGCCCTTATGTACATCTATCCAGCATCAGAAGCAAAATCAATAGGTTCTAAAATAAACCAAGAACTACCATTTGTAACAATTCACATGTCAGCAATAGCTTCTTCAGGAATAGAACCAACAAGCATATTCAAAATAATTCTAAAAAACTTAGACTACAAATATACAAATAAATCAATGAGAAAAGTAGTAAACCTAATAAATTTCCATGGAATGGATTTAGTAACAGCATTAAAACACACTTCAAAATCATCTCCATCAATAAAGCTAAAAGAACTCCTAGGAGGAATGGCAAATTCAATAACCTCTGGAGGAAACCTTCACAAATATTTAGAAAAACGTTCAGAAAGATTATTATTTGATTACAAACTTGAAAGAGAAAAATACACAAAAACAGCAGAAACTTTCATGAACATTTACATAAGCATAGTCATCGCAGCCCCGATGATTTTCCTAATGCTCTTCGTCATAATCGGCGGAACAGGCCTGCTCTCAAGCTTCATAGGTATAAGCGTAGACGTCCTAGGAATTCTAATCATACTTTTAATCGTCTTATTAAACCTAGGGTTCCTATTATATTTAAAATTCAAACAACCAGTAATATAAAATGAAAACCTCAATATTCACAAAAGTAAAACTCATCGGAATAATCTCTGCAACATTAATAATAATATTTTCATCAATATTCTTTCTAAAAACAGACTTTTACTATTTTATATTAGGCACCGCAATTTTCATAGGAGGATTACCTTTTTTCATAGCATTAATTATCGAATCAAAAGATGTAAAAGAAAAAGAGGAAATGTTTTTAGAATTTGCAAGAGACTTAGTAGAAGGAGTAAGAGCAGGAACACCTATAAGCAAAAGCATAGCTAATATAAGGTCAAAAGACTACGGGATTTTGAATCTTTATGTAAGAAAATTAGCAAACCAAATCGCACTAGGAATACCAATGCAGATTGCATTTCAAACATTTGCAAGAGACGCAAGAAGTAAAACAATCTCCAGAGCAATAACAATAATCAGCGAATCAGAAAAAGCCGGCGGAAGAATAGAAGCAATACTAGAATCCGTAGCACGTTCAGTGGCACAATCCGACAAACTAAAAAAAGAAAGAAGAGCCTCAATGTATACAATGGTTGTTCAAGGATATATAATTTTCTTAATATTTATAGTGATAATGTTAGTAATGCAATTCAAAATCTTACCAATCGCACCAAGTTTAAACATGGCGTCTGAACAAGTCCAAGAAAATCCAATATCAACCGGCTCATTAAGTAAAATATTGCCAACAGGAAAAACAGCAACACCAGAAGAACTCGCAAGACCATTCATATGGCTCATAGTTGTCCAAGGTTTTTTCATAGGACTTGTCATAGGAAAACTCTCCGAAGGCAAAGTCAAAGCAGGACTTAAACATTCATTCATCCTCGTAGTCATATCATTATGGATAAATGCAGGGGCCAAGTTGTTTTGGGGTTAAAAAATGAAACAAAAAAAATCACAATCACATGTCGAAATAATCCTCTCATTCACATTATTCTTAAGCACAGTTCTAATAATATTTCTTTTTCTAAACCCTTTAGCAAAAACAAATCAAACCTCCACAGACTTAGAAAACATTAAAAAAAATATCATAAAAGAAACTTCAGAAACAATCGGCTCTATGTCAGTTATATTAAAAGAACCAGCAATACCTGGAAGTCCAACCTCCTTAGAAACTTGCTATGATTTTCCACAAACACCCTATATCGATGCCTACAAATCCAATTTCATAGAAATAGAACAAGACCCAAGAAAATACACCCTTTATTTTTCAGAAGAATTTCCAGATAATTTAATTGATCCAATAAACAAACCCAATTATAATTCCATAGATTGCCCAATAGACACTTACACCTTCGGAGCCTACGCACAAGAAACCATAATCACCTACGACAAACTAGAAACCTTAATCACTGAATATAACACAGACTACAACAACCTCAAAACAACACTTCAAACTAAAAACGATTTCAGATTAACATTCAAAAATCTCCAAGACCATTTAGAAATATCCGACCCAGCACTAACATCAAATCCTAAAAACATCCCCCAAGAAACAAATGTCCAAGCAAAAGAATTCCCAATAAGAATAATAAAAGACACAGGAGAAATCCAGGAAATAATATTAAACATACAAACATGGTAAAAAATAAATCCAAAAAAACACATGATAAGCTTCCGAAGGAAGTAATTAGAGGGAAGGTGACTTGTAAGGAAACCGTAGGTTTCATACGAGCACATGATAAGCTTCTGAAGGAAGCATTTAGAGGGAAGGTGACCTATCAATCTAAAAGGAGGATACATCTAAGGAACCTTGGTTCCTTGGATACCATACGAAAATGAAAAACAAAAAAGCATGGCTAAGAATCGTAGAAGCAGTTTTAGCAATTCTAATCATACTATCAACCCTATTAGTAATCACATCAAAACAAACAACACAAGAAGATTTATCAGATGAAATCTCAGAAATTCAAACCAACATCTTAGACATAGTAAGCAAAAATACAACACTAAGAGAATATGTCATTAATGAAAATCCTGCCGCATTAAAAAAAGAAATAGACCTCCGGCTTCCAAATTCTTTCAATTCCGCAATAAAAATCTGTCAAGTAGATAACATCTGCACTAGCACAGAAATACCAACAGATAAATCAGTCCATACAAAAGAAATCCTAATAACTACGACATTAGAAACTTATCAACCAAAAAAATTAAGATTTTTTGTCTGGATAGAATAATCCCAAACCAAAAACATTTATATAACTAAAAACCCTTCCACAAACATGAAAAAAAAGGGCGTAAAAAAGAGAACCAAAATTCTGCTTATAACACTAACCATAGCCATAACTATCCTAATTATTTTATCTTCATATAATTACCAAATACAAAAAACAATTCAAAACAACATAGATAAAAACCAAAAACAATTATCAACAAACCCTCTAAAAATTTCAGAAAAAACAAAAGAAGTTTTTCAAACTATAACAAATACTCACCCAGTAGATTTAGTTTTAGAAATTTTAAACATTAATGATATATTTTACAAAAGAGGATTAATTCTTTATAGCGACATAACAGGTTACGGTTACGGCGACCCAATCCCAGAACCAGACCCAGATCCCTATCCTAATCCAGACCCAGGATCAAAATGCCAAACAAACCAAGACTGCGATGACGACAACATCTGCAACGGCCAAGAATTCTGCGAACAAGGAATTTGCATGTTTGGAAACACACTAAACTGCGAAGACAACGACCCTTGCACTCATGATTATTGCGCAAATAATCAATGCGTAAATAATCCCTTACCTGATTGTCAAAAAAAA
>JABIDS010000004.1 GCA_018651605.1 archaeon
CTTGCTACACCGCTGTCGGCTCTTCCTATCCTGGTCGTGCACAAGCGGCCAAGGGGGCTGGAGTTCACATATTAAAAGGAATCGTTAGCTGGGTTAAGATCGTCGTGAGACAGATTGTATGATATCTATTTGGTGTGTCGTTATCTGAGTGGAAGGATCCCGTAGTACGAGAGGAACCGGGGTTCGATGCCTCTGGTGTAACAATTGTTATGAGCAGGTTGTGCAGCTACGCATTATATGGATAAGCGCTGAAAGCATCTAAGCACGAAGCCATCCGCAAAACGAGATAACATAGGCCGTCGTAGAAGACGACGTTGATAGAGTTGGAATGTAATTTTCAAGGGCAACCGAGAAATTCAGTTCGCAACTACTAAAAGCCACAATTTTTTTCAAATCTTACAAAGAGATTTGAAAAGTCAAGAATTATCGCAAGATAATTATTGAATAATTTTACTAATATGTAAAGTTTGATGATGACACAAGAACTAAGTCACCACACTTCTTACCTGTATTTTTGTAACTCAATCTTTTTCTAAAAGATTAAAACTTAGTGATAACTCAGGGATATAAATATTTAAATATTCTTTTACCTATAATTAATTATGACAACTATTGTTGAAGATATTACAAGACAAGTATATGTGGAAAGTTTATTAAAAGATTATTCTACCAAAGAAGTTATTGAGGGTTTTGGAATTCCAAAATCTGAAGTTGAATCTACCTTAGAGCATTATAATCCCATAGCCGAAAAAGAAGATGAATTATCAAGATTAGCAGCAACATTTCCTTAATTCTAAGAACAATGAACCAAAACCTGAGAACTTAATTATTAGTCCACAAAACAAATTCTAAAAAAACTAATCAACAACCCTCAACAACACATAATCTTAAAAACCATCTAAAAGATAAAACATTATGACACCCGAACAATATTCTCCAGAACAAATGAATGAAATAACAGAAATGATTCTTGCAACAATAGATCTAAATGGAACAAAAAAATATAAAAGAGGATTAGGAATAAAATACACAATCCCATCAGTAGAGGAATACAAGGCAAAAGTCCCTAAAGAAATAAGAGACAGCCTCGAAGAATTAGAAATAATCAAATTATCAGAACTTGAAAGAATAATTAGAAACAAAAAAATTAGAGATAAATTAAAACAAAAATAAACAAATCCTTAAATACCTAAACAATCCTATTAACTCAAGAGGCAGACAAATAGGTGAAATTAACAACACATAATTTTTCAAAAATGGAACTTTAAAAAATTAAGGCTCCAAAGAAAAATTACTTTTTAATTCAAAAAGTTTTTATTTAAAACTCTAGAATCAGTTTGTTAATAAGGGTAAGAATATTTATTCAAACTCTAACTTTCAATGGATTTGCCGTCCATGTCTGCCTTTTAGAAAGATTTAAAAGGAGTTAATTCATCATCTTTTTAGAGTGAGGTAGTCAACTATCGGACTTCAGCTATTAACTTAGCAGATGATAAAAATTATAATCGTCGAATTCTGAGGAAGGTCTGCCCATCCCTTTATTAACTTAAAGGATTTAAGTAATCTTCGAAGGAAGGTTGCATCTAGGAAACCTTGGTTTCCTGGATTAACCATCTGTGAAAACAGCTTGCAGTAATGTAAAGCTCTGCTACAGAAACGACACAGCCAATCAAGAGCAATGAACTCTTGGAGGAAGCTAAGAAAGATTGGACCTGATGAAACGAGCAACTTGGTTGATGCAAGAGCAAACTCAAATTACGAGTTACACTCGCTAAGTAGGATGTTGACACAAACAGTTTGTCCGCAAGGAAACAATGTTTGACACAAGGTGGCCTATTCCTCACTCTTTTCAAATACTTCTCCAGAAAACAACAAACTTTTAATACTAAAATCATTTTTCTTTTTAATGGAAGCATACCAAGATACATCAGGATATCATACTTATATTGATAAAAAAGAATTAAAAAGATTTAGAAAAGAGAAACGTTTAACCTCAAAATTAATCGATTCTGAATCTGAAAGAACTCTTGGAAGACTTCATTTAAGAAAAGGAGATACAACAAATACAACACTTTATGAATCTAATGGAGACTCATTATTAACAATTTCTAAAGCCGGCTCTCAACAATTAGAAGAAAAAGGATTCTTTGATTCAGGAATTAATGGACCTGATGACATTCATTTTAATTTGCACATGGTTGTCAAAGGTTTTAATGAAAGATAATATATGGGGAAGGTGAGAATCGAACTCACTACACATACGTCTTCAGCGTACTGCTCTCCCAATGAGCTACGTCCCCATTAAAAATAGTTATGATAGATGTTATTTAAAGTTAATTGTTAAAGAAAAATACCCACCAACCACACTAAGAAAACTATCTCTCAACCCACATCCCCTCTCTCACCTTCGCAACCTGCAACCCACTTTCTCTAGGATGTTCAACACCCATATCACCAATAGAAACCCTATTATTACCTTCTAACAACCTAGCCCTATCATCCCTATACTTAATCAAACTAAAAACCCTATCTCTATCCTGAATATTAGAAATCTCACCAACACTATTCGGAACATAACCAATCTTCCGAGAATAATAAATCTTCATACCTTGAAACTTCATATCTGCCTCACCATTTCTAACCCACAACTCATCACCATCACCTTCAAGAGAATTAAATGACTTAAACAAATCAACAATTATTTTTCTCCCTCCCAAACCCAAATCATGCTCAATTAATTTAACAAACTGTCCCCCAGATAAATCACTAATTGCAGCAGCACTAATTCCTCCACCATAATATTCCTGAGTCAAAGCAGAATCAATCGCATCTTGCAAAGGAGAATCACCAGCAATACCTGCAAGCAAAATATCTGTAGGAGGAGTTTCAGGACTAGTCGAAATAGTAACCTGTTCATAAACAGTCGCCTCAACATTTGTTTCTGCAACCATTTTATCAATACCACTTTCAATTGTAGTTACAGATTCAACACTATCATCACTCTGAGCCAACTTAACTTGATTCTCTTCTTCCTCATCCTCAACATAAAATTCTGCACCATTATCTAATCTAACTTCTGCACCACCCTCAGCATTAGAGGCTATCTCTGTATCACCCTGACCATTAGAACCTCCTTGCCCACCCTTTAATCCTTCCAACATACCTGCAATTTGTTGAGCAATTTGCATTCCTTGTTGAGCTCTTGCTCCAATATCATCTCCTCCGCCACCACCTCCGCCACCTCCACCAGAAGATTGAGGTTGACCAGGTGGTTGTGTGCCTGGAGGCATGGCCCTAGGTTCGAGACCTGCATATCCAAAAGCAGGACTAATTTCAGCTCCTGCCGCAAGAAGCTTCCCATTAGAATCTGTAATTTTAGCATAAGTTTTTCCATTTTGTTCAACAAAATCGATTGTGGAATCACTTTCAAATTGAAGTCCTCCGTCCTTTAATTTTATAGAAGCACCATCTTTAGTAATAATATCTCCAGTTTTAGTAGCACCCTCAAGACCCTCCCCAGTTTTTAAATCGTACTCTTTATCGATTATATACTCCCATTGTTTATTTGTTAAGTCTTTTGAAATTGCATCAATTTGTTCACTATTAGCTTTAGAAAGTTCATCATTAGTTAAAGTTTTTATTTGATCAGGAGTTGCACTTGGCCAATTGTTAGGCTCATCTCTTGCAGGAGTAATTCCATTAATAGGATCATCATCTTTATCTGTATCCCATTGAAATTTTGTCCAATCACCACTTCCTCCAGTAGGATTCAAACTCCCAAAAACACTCACCACCCCAACTACCACCACTAACAAACAAATCACCATCAACAACTCTCTTTTCATAACAAACTCAACAATTCCATATTAATAAACTTAACCCTCAAATAAAAACACTACTCCCTTTCAACCCACCAATCCTCTCTAACCTTTGCAATAATTAATCTATCCTCACGAGGATGCTCAATACCAACATCACCAATAGAAACCCTTTCCATATTATCAATCAACCTAGCCCTATCATCTCTATACTCAATCAAACTAAAAATCCGATCTTTATCAGCATTAGAAATCTCACCAACACTATTCTCAACACTACCAATTTTCCTAGAATAATAAATCTTCACACCATCAAACTTAATATTCATCTCACCATTTCTAACCCACAACTCTTCACCATCACCTTCAAGAGAACTAAATGACTTAAAAATCTCTACTAAAATTCTTTCCCCGCCCAACATTAAATCATGCTGAATAAGTCTAACATATTGTGCAGAATCAATTGGAGAAATAACAGCTCCCAAAACAGAAGAAGAATATTCTTCACGAAGTTCCGAAGAAGTCATAGAAACCCCTTGACCATTTCCATCAACACCATTTAATTCAACATATGTGCCAGGATTTTCAGGAACATAAATATCTGCCTGCCCCATAACACCCAACTTAGTATTACTAGCCAAAAGAGAAGAATCACCTTCAGCTTTAATCACTGCAGGCTCATCCAAACACTCTCCATTCTCCCCATAACCTTTAACACAATTTTGTTGAACATATGCATCAGATTCAGGAAGATAAGCTTCTGCACCATCTGCAAGTTCCATCTCATTATTTCCATTAGTTGTTGCCTCTCCACCTTTTGGAATAGCTCCGAAAAGTTGACTTATCAAACCCAAAATTTGTTGCAATCCTTGTGCCTTATCACCACCACTCTGTTGCCTAGCCTCAGGTTCTCCAGGACCAGGCTTCCTAACAGGATTCCCGGCATTAGGATTAGGATTAAGATGAGGCCTCTGATTCCCAGGAATCTCCTTACCATCAAAAATAAAATTACCCTCAACAGTTCTTTGAAGCGTCTTTCCATCAGGAGTTTTCCCAACACCATTAATATTCTTATCCCAAAGATTCACTCTAGTCCCATCCTTAGTAAAAAGAACCTTCTTTCCATTTTCCTCACCAATCACAGAACCCTCCAAAATATCACCAACAAATTCCATATCAGGATTTTCAGCCAATTGTTTAGCATATCCCTTTTTTTGCTCAGCACTCAATTTACCATTATTATATAATTTTTCAGCCTCTTCAGAATTAGATTTCAACTCAACCCCACTAAGTTCATGTATAAACTTCTCATCATATTCATTCCATTTAGATGCCTGAGTTCTATCTTCCTTCCATTTCTCTTCATCACTTGAACTCCCACCTTCATTAACTGGAACACTATCTTTATCAACAGTTTCAAAAGCAACAACTCCAGAAATAAAACAAATTACAACAACCATAAACATCATTACTCTTTTCATAAACCCAATAAAGATTTACACATTAATAAAGTTACCTTAATTTTAAAGCATAAAAATAATAATATTTATTAAATAATCATAACCATTTTGAGTTAAAAAACTTCTAATATCATCTGTTCCAGTATACCATCCTTGACCACCACCACCAGTTGAAACAATTCCGATAAGCCTTCCTTCATGAAATAATCCTCCACCACTTTCCCCACCTTGAACACCCCAACCACCAGAGTCTCTTGTCCCAACACTTCCTCCAGAAGAAAATCTATTAATTGTAGTTTGAGTTTGTTTAAATTGACCACAACCAGGACAACCAATTCTTAGTACAGGATCCCCAACATCTGCAACATGACTTTCTGAAGCAACAGGAATATAAGATAAATCTTTAATAGGATTATCTAATTTTATAATAGTCATATCCGCACCACTAAGATGAGTTCCAGCATAACCTAGTGAAACCCCTCTAATCTCACTTCCATCAGTAAGTTGAACCCTATGCCTCGAACCTTTTGGAGAACCAGATCCATGACCACAAGTAACAACAATAGCTCTTCCATCATTTTTATCAACACCAATAATAGTCCCAGAACCACCTTTACTAGGTATCCGAACACTAGCTTTAATAGGATTTTGTTTTCTTCTTATTTCTTCAGCAATCAACTCATTCAATGTTCCTTGAAGTAAAGCAGAACTTTCACCTACTCCCTTCACACCACTACCTTCCCCAACATAATTCAAAAGCTTACTCTGCTCCGCCTCACCTAAACCTGCATAATAATCCTGACTCGAAGGAGTCAACTGATTAAAAGCAACACTAGAAGAAACATAAAAATCACCAGAAGTCTTAAAAAATTCCAAAGGACTCTCAAATTGTCCTGGCGCAACAGAAGCATACTGATCATTCCCATTAGAATAAACATCAAAACCATTAATATTTTTCCCATCATCATCTATCAAACTCAACTTAATAGATGCATCACTATCTCCATGCTCAAATCCTTTAATAGAATTACCCTTTGCATTAAAATAAAGTTCATTATTATCCGCATAAAAAATACGATGATCTAAATTAACAACACTCTCTCCACTTATTTTTACATTTGCAAGCTTACCCAAATCACCTTCACCAGCCTTATCAATAATAACTTTCCCATAGATAACCTGAGCAGAAACAGTATTTGTAGAACTAGTTTTAATCCCTAATCTATTATCTTCAGCAAAAAAAACACTACCCCCTTTCCCATTTAAATTAGTCAAAACAACTTTATCCTTCCCAATAAAAACAGAACTCAAATCATCATTTATTTTACCTTCTTCAAAAACTAAATATGTTTTCTTACCTTCAGGAGAATTAATCAAAAAATCATTCTTCCCATTTTCAGTCATAACATTAACATTATCCAAAATATAAAAACCATTCTTGTCATAATAAATTTCACTTCCATCACCTCTTCCTTTAATAATCTCATCATTTAATTTAATCTCTCCATCCGCCTGATATGAAAAAACACCTTTCGCATCTTCATCAACTTTTTTAGGTTCACTAATTTCACCACCTTCAGGAATTTTCAAAACAATCTTATCTTTTTCATAAACTACTTCAGTTCCACCAGAAAGTGGAACATCAAAACCATCAAGCCTATACTCTCCTCCTTCCTTAGGGACACTAAACTTAGTTCCTTCAATCAAATTACCTTTCTTATCAAAAACAAACACATTTTTCTTACCACTATCAATATTATATTTAATACCTTTAATCTCAATCATCCCACCTTCTTTAACATTCACAATTGTTTTATCTCCTTCACTTTTAATATCTGCATTAGTTGCAATAGCCTCGTAATAAGCTCCTCCAAAAGCAATCCCCTGAACACCTTCATCTTCCTCATCAACATCATAATAACCATTTGCATTCCATACAAAACCTGCTAAAACTAATTCTATAAAAAACAAAACAAACAAAAAAACAAAAATCCCTCTAAATCTCATTTTCAACCTCATATTTATTTGCAAAATAAAACTCATAATCTCTTTCATTGAGTTGCGATTTTTCATCAACAATTGCAAAAACAATTCCTTCTGGACTTTCACTCATACGAATCTTCATCCCATGTTTATTTCCAATATCATTCAAACAACTAATACAAACAGAATCTTTTTTCTTCATCTGTCCATCCATAATCTCAGAAACAGCATCATAAATCTTCTCCAATCTAACTATAATCTCATTTCCCTTAAACTCATTAATTTCATAACTCTGCCCTTCTTTTGAAACACTCAAATCATACTCCACATCAACAATAACCTTCCCAGTTTCAATTCTTACATCACTCACAACCTCTCCACTTTCAACTTCAAATTCAGGAAAGGAATTAAAATCAGCAATACAAAAAGCCAACATACTATCAACATACAAAGAAATCTCATCCTCAATCTTTTCCTTGGTAGGCATATAATTCTCTTCTTCATAAAGATAATATGCAATATTCTTTTCAAAACCTTCATCAAATCCAATATTCAAAGATTTCTCAGGAGCAATAATATAACCCCCACTACTTCCAACATAATAAACACCCTCCTCGCAAGTTTGCTTAATACAATCCTGAACAAAAGAATAAACAGGTCGAACTTCAATATTAACTTCATTTAAATTAGATTCAGAATTTCTAAAAACAAAAAACATACCTGCCCCTATAATTATCGCAATAGCTACTATGATGAAGATGGTAATCTGCCCCCTTTTAGTTTTCATAATGGAGGTAAGTTTAGAGGGTTAATAAGAGTTTTTGTTTTTTTAAAGAAAGATTAAGTTTTGGATTTTAAAATAATTATAAATTTATAGTCCATTAAATTTTTGTTTAAGAGCACTCTGACTTAAATATCCCGATCTATCAACTTCTACCCCATTTTTTAAAAAAACAATTGTAGGTAGTGAGTCTATTTTATATTTTGCAGTAAGACTTTTTTGTACATCAGTATTAATTGTAGCAAAAGTATGCCCCTCTTTAGCAAGACCTTCAACAAAAGGAGTCATTTCTACACAGCCAGGACACCAATCTGCACCAAATTTTAATGCAATAACCTTATCAGGTTTTGCAAGATTATTTTTATTTCCCACTATTTTAATTCCAGGTTTATTGTTACCTTCAGATCCATAAAATTCTTGACTATAAGAAGAAAGAATCTCTCCACCACCCAAAAAATCCAAGCTTCCCTTTCGAAGATCTTTTATAACTTCCTTATCATCACAATCTCCATCCGGACAACATCCACCAGGACCACAATCATCTAAAGGTTGAGGCGGTTTCGGAGACTCCTTCCCATCCAATGTTTCACCCTCTGCTAATTCTCCAATACTTTCAGTCAATCTTCCAATTCTATCTGCGAGTTCTTTGATATCTTCTTCAGTTACAGGTCCTTCATTCTCCACATCACCACTAACACCTCCATCACCATTTGCAGTAAAATCTGGACCAACTCTCACAGCTCCTTCAATCTTATAACTAGCAAACTCTCCATTATTACCAACATAACTTTTTTCTTCAATTATTAATAAACTATCCCCTTCTCCAACTTTAACTTTTCCAGAATCATCAATTCTAGCAACATTACCTTTACGTGAAATAATTTCTGCATAAGCACTCTTACCAGAAACAATCACACTATTTACATCAAGATCATCTCTCTTGGACTCCTCAGCATTAGCCTCCCGAACCCGAATATATCCTTCCTTATCTTTCCCCTCAGAACCAAAAATAACTCCTCCATCATTTGTCTCTTTAATTTTTATTTCAAGTCCTTTATTTTCTTGAACTTCTCCATCACCATCATTAACTCCAGTATTCATAACACCTCTTAATCCAAATTGATTAGGACCCTCAACATTAACAAAACCTGCATGTTCTTTTTCTTCAACAACACTCTCACCTTCATAATATCTTGGCCTTGAAGTTTCATCATCACTATCTGGTGAAGCAACCCTTTCCCCAACTTGAATCTCAACATCTCCCCACATCCATTGATTATCTTTAAATTGATGATTTCCTTTTTCTAAAATCCTATCAACACCATTCTCATCTTTAAACAAAACATCTTTCTCCAAATTCAAATCCTTTGGTTTCCCAAACAAAACAGCAGCATTCTTATCCTTATTAAATCTAACAACAGGTTCTCTATCCCCATCCTTTTCATCAAGAGAATACTCTCTAACCACTATTCTTCCATTCTCATCAATTTCAAGAACACCTTTCTTCTGCAAAACAACCCAATTCTTTTCATCACCTTCTCCAAGTTCAACACCCTGCCCCAAAGTATAAACCAAACTATTAGCTTTATTAATTTCTATTTCATCAACCTTTCCAGGAATCTTAGCAGGCCGAATATTTCTAGCTTCTTTTCCTTCTGCACCACCTTCTCCCTCAAAAGCAGGAACAATAAAAACCTCTCCATTTTCATCAATATTATAATCTAAATTATCTGGAAAATTTAAAACACTAAGTTTAGAACCCTCCTTATCTCCACGAATCTTTCCAAAAACATCAGACAAAAACTTATTCCTCATCTCATTATTTTCTTCACCTTTAAAATATTCTAACAATTCTTTTCTATCCGTTTCTGTTTTTCCAAGTTCAGGTTTAAGGGGAAAACCACTATTAGTATATTTAAAAGCATTCCAAAGTCCGACCTTTTGCTTTTCATCTAATACATCAAACATACTTTGTTTATTATCTTCCTCCAAAATATTCCAAAGTTTTCTAATATCATTATATCTTTCAAAATCTCCTTCATCAGGTTTTTCTAATTCCGCAATAAACTTTTCCCTAAAATTATTTTCACTAGCAGAACTCCATCTAGCATTCACATCCTTTATATCCCACTCTGTTGTTCCAATATTATTAAATGAAACCCTCATCTGAACAGCCCATTTATCATACTCTTCACCACTAGTATCACTCAAATCCGCCCCCAAAACCCCTCCTACAACCAATAGCAACATCAACAACCAAACAAACTTTTTACCAACCATTTCTACAACTCTCCCAAAGCCACAGGCTTTCTAGGTAAAACCTCTTTATTTAATCCAAAATTATCAACCTCATCACCACTATATCTATTTATAAAATTAAACAAGTAAACATCTTCACTAGTTCGATTTTCTCCAATAACAATAAAAACCCGATTATCACTCAATAAAGTTCTCTGAACATAAACATCTCTTTCATCAGCCATCTTTCCAACACAACTAATACAATACATTTCAACATTTTCCTTATGACTATCAATTATATATTCTGCAACATCCAAAATATCACTCAAGGCAGATTCAACACTCAAACCATGCTTCTCTAAATCAAAAAAAATCTTTTTCCCTTCCTTTTCAATCTTAACACTCTTATCAACCTCAAACAAAACAGCATTATCCCCAATCACAACATCAACCTCTCCTTTTCCTAAACTCAAATCAAAACCCTCAAACTCCAAACCCTCAACACAATCACCAAACTTATCAGAAACATAATTTTCAAGCTCCATAACAATCTCTTCCCGTGAAGGCATTAAAAATTCACCTTTATCATAATAATAAGGAACAAAACCCTCATCCAAATCAAAACTCTTCAAAGGTTTATTATAATAACCTCCCTGCAACCCAATAATTTCTAAACCCCTAACACCTGCACCTTCAAGACAATCCAAAACTGCAGACTCAATATTATCAACCTGAACCTTAACTTCTCCTTGAGAAAAAAACTCTTCATTTAACTTAACATCATTCTTAACTTTCACAATATAACCAATACTCCCACCAACACCTACAATTAAAATTGCTACAATCACAAAGACAGCAACCTGCCCCTTAATATCAATTCCTCTTTTCATAATTATCTAAATAAAATAGATTATATAAATATATCCAAAAAATTTTTTAGTTCACACTAAAATTAAAAACTATTTATCCTTTAGAAAATTATCAAAGAATGTTTGAGCCCCATCTTCGTGTTTCCCTGTTCTAGGTTTAGAAGAATACCATTCGTAAAGCGCTCTTCCTTCAAATGCTCTTGCAGCATCTTTGCTACTCGTATAAGCTCCTATCTTTTTCCCAGTAGGACCATATAAATAAACATTATCATCCACTTGCCAGCCTTTACTTAACATTTTTCCAACTTGATTACCTTTAGAATCTGTAATCACCCAATCAAACCCTCCACTTTTAGTCATAACACCGTTACCATATTTATAAGGAATAACTTCAACATTTTTATCTTTTGTATATCTATCAAAATCAAGAGGGGTCATGGACATTTTAGAACGAGCAATACTTCCTGGAAAAGAGGACGCAACAATTTCGTAATTACCAGTATTAGAATTTAATCTAGCTAACTCACTATTCAAACCCTTAATAGAAGGATCTTTAATTAAAATATCTCCAGCATTTTTTTGTCTAAGTGGAGACAACACCGTCCCCCTCATTCTTAAATCAACCTTAGGAGTCATTGTAAATCCTCCATCAGGAATACTATCAATTTTTGAGTGTATATTTTCTTCTCTAATAAGTTCACTAGTAATAGGTCCATTATTAACTTCCAATAACTCTACTTCCCCATTACTATTTAATGTAACTTCTTGAAAATTTCCATCACCAATTTGATAAAGTAATAGTTTATTATCCAAATCCACAATATAAGTTTCACTATCAAGAGTCTTAGAATCATAGGCCCTATAGACCTCTATATTATCTTTCGTAATATAGGCCTCAGTAATGATTGTTGCATCATTTAATTTTATGTTATCTCCAAGAACATTTTTAGTACGCTCCCTTACATGCTCACTAAGTCTCTCATAAGCTTTCCCAACTTCCTTACAATCACTACACTTTTGTATACTACATCCATTTTCAGTAGGCATTATTTTTAGCTCATGACCATCTGCAAGTTTTTGATTCATTTGAGGAAAATCATTTAAATCTCCAGTAGTAGTATATCTCCCATCAGGCCTATACTTTATCTTAACACCATCTTTATTAATCTCTACAATTCCCTCTTCCCCAACGCCATTAATATTTACCTCATTAAAAGGTTCTCCTTTAATGGACATCTTAACTTCACTTCCTATATTCTCTAATGTAGCTTTATCATCACCAATCCTCATAAAAGCACCATCAACAGATTCATCATTAGAACCTAATATTTGTAATCTCTCCTTAGAAGTTTCAATTAAATAATTTGATTCTTCATTATTAAATTTAAAATAACTAGAAGATTCACCCAAAAAAACTTCACCAGTAGATAAATATTCAACACTTCCCTTAATTGAGGCTCCAACATTTTCACTATCAACATAATCCATAAGAAAACTCCCTTGAACATTAATATTACCGTCCTTATCAGATTCTATTAAAATATGAGGAGGATTTGCCATAAATTTTTTCTCACCCAGGGTAAACAATGCATCATCTGCCATGATAGCAATATTCTTTTCCATTTTAGTCAAATCAATCTCTGCCTGACCATCAACACTCCAAACCTCTTTACCATTTTCAAGAACCCTCTTAGACAATCTCGTAGTTGATTCTATTTTTTCGTCACCAACCAACCCACTCTGAATAACTGCGCCATTAAGAACCAAATTCCCATCTTCATTAATTTTAAAATTATCTTCTTCACCAATCAAACTTGAAGGCACCATAATATCCGTATTTGAATCTCTTGGGACCTTAGAAATAGTAACAGTATCTGCATATATTCTATAAATACTAATCTTATTAGCATAATCTTCAGGCAAGTCAATATTCCAAGATTTAAAAAGTGCAGATTTAACTTTAGGATATTGGTCTAAAGTTTTTGCATTCTGAGAATTTCCAGTAGAAGATTGTGCCTCTATTGAATCTACTATGGCTCTAGAATCAGTATAACTTAATTGTCCTCCAGAAGACAATTGTTGATTTAATTGAGAATAATGCTCTTTTATTTCATCCTCATCATAATCTTTTAATTCAGCACCTATGACTAAATTAAATCCTACTATTAAAAAAACTATAGAAAACAAAATAAAACTTTTACTAGTTTGTTTCATCTTCACTTACCTCCCAATCATAATCAGCAACATAAACATACATCAATGAATCTTCACCACTACCAAATATCAAGGTATAAATTACATCACTATCCTCAGTAGTTATTGTTTCAAACTCAAAACCATTTGCATCAGCTATCTCAGTAATATAGCCCAGAGGCATTTCATTAGGTGTCTTTTTTTGTTCTTCAATAATCTGTTTAGAAAAATCATAAGCTTTTTTCAAATCACTTGAGATTACAGAATCAAACCCATCAAACTCAACAACATCTTCTCCGATTTTAACAGTAGTAGATAAATCCACACTAACCTCTACCTTATCATCCCTAATCCTTAGAGAATCAACATTAATCGCAGAAGTTTTAATTTCATAATTTAAATCCTCAAAAATACTAAAATCATTTAAACAATAATCAAAATTATCTTCAATGTATTCAGAAATCTCCTCTTCAACAATACTAATTTTAGGAACCTGACTTTTATTCCCTAACCAATAATAAGGAACATTATGGAAAATATAAAACCTACTAACAACTGGTTCATTATAATATCCTCCCTGCAAAGCAACATATTCTACAGCCCCCACCAAAGTTTCATCAAGACATAATTGTATAAATGAATGAACAGGGTTAGAATTTATTTGAGCCTTAGAACTCCCATCTTTTTTATCAATACCATTCATGTAAACTAATGCAACGATAATTCCTATAACAACAATTGCTATAATCACAAACAATGCAATCTGCCCCTTTTTTTTCATAAGTAAATTTACGAAAGAGATGTTTATAAATCTTTCCAAGACACTCTGACTTCAAACTCTCCAGTTAACTCAAAAACATTTAAATACTATCTTCACTTTCCTAAACCGAAAAAGATGGTACAAAACAAAAAGGCAGCATTAGAATTATCAATGACAACAATAGTAGTTCTTGTATTAGCAATGTCAATGTTAATCTTAGGTTTAGTTTTAGTAAAAACAATTTTCTCAGGAGCAAAATATAATGTTGAACAAATGAATCAAAAAGTTGAAGATGAAATTGGAAAATTATTTACTGAAGATAAAATGATTGTAGTTTATTTAGCAGACAATAAGGCAGATATAACTCAAGGAGATGACTATGGTGTTGCATTCGGCGTAAAAAATCAAGTAAGGGGAGTTCAAGATGCGTCTAAGTTCAAATACGAAGTAACCATGGCTGAAAATGATTGTAAGATAAAAGACAAAGAAGCAATGTCATGGATAAGATTAGGAAAAGAAGGAAACATAAATCTTGCACCAGGACAAGATAAAGTATGGCTAGTAAGATTTGAAATCCCAGAAACAGCACCATTATGTTTAATAAGATATAACATTGAAATAAAGGCAGACGGAACATTCTACACTTCAGAATCTTTCGACGTCAGCATTCAATCTTAAACATATTCTCAAAACCAACAATCTATAAAAACCACAAACATTATTTTCTTTTATGATAACTTTAGACGTAGAACCATTATTATATCATTTACTTTGTAAACCAGAATTCTCAGAACAAGGTGTCACTTACCCAACTCTCAGAAAAATGAGAACTGCAATTGAACAAGAACTTGAAAACCAAGAAATTACTCAAGCAGTATATATAGACATAACTCATAACAGTTTAATCCATATGATGGAACAACTTCCAGAATATTTCTTTCACGAATATCCTAATGACGTTCCAACTTTCAAAAGAGCAATAGATTCAGATAAAAATTACACAGACCCAGATAAACAATTACAATTCGAATCACATAAAGTTCCAAAAGAAATTTCAGATTTAGTTTTAAAAGTTATTAGTGAACTTTAACAATCAATCACCTTATCCCAATTCTCTTTAGCATAATACTTAACCTGACAATCATACCAATTTTTCAAAACAATTCCATATCTCAAATAATAAAACCTTTCATCTTTTTTATTCTTAATTAAATTATTTAACTCCAAGGGATCAGCAGTCAAATTATAAGCTTCAGGAATAAAACGAATCCAATCCATTATATATTTAATATCTCCACGAATCATTCCTAATTTAAAATTCTGATTTTGCGCACTAAAGAAAATATCCTGATTCTTCTTCATAATCGAACCCTGAAACTCTTCAGACAAATTAAAACCTCCCATATCTAAAACAGTTGGAACAACATCCATTCTTCTAATTCTTTCATCAACAACCCTCGCAGAAACACCTGGAAAATAAATCATCAAAGGAATCCTAACCTCCTCATCATAAACCCCAAAACCATGCCGAATATTACCATGCCTACTCTCCAAAATCTCACCATGGTCAGCACTCAAAATAATAATACTATTTTCCATAAGACCTTTTTCCTCAAAAATCTCCATCAATCTACCTATCTGTTTATCTACATAATAAATAGAATTATCATAATCATTCAAACTAGCTTCTTCATCTCCTTTAGCAATATTAAAATAAGTAGTCCCCATAGACGGCTCATCAGGAACAAACACACTATTATTCTCAGGATATTGATAAGGATAATGACTTGCCTGCAAATTAACATACAAGAAAAAAGGCCCAGAAGTTTCATTACCCAATTTCAAAACTCTATCCACAGTCCTATAATCATAATCCTTTCTATCATTCCCACTACCAAAATCATACTCACCATCATTCAAAGAATGATAATATAAATCTAAAGTATCCTTATTATAATAATCCATCATATTCGCCCAATCATCATCTTGCGAAGAAACATAAGCAGTTGAATAATTTCCCTGCTCTTTCAAAATATCCCAAATAAAAACCCGAGGATAATCCAAATCAAAAAAATTCCTATAAGAATTAATCAAAATATGCCGAGAAGACAAAAAAGCAGTCTGAGCATAATCAGAATGCGAAGCAGCACCATAAGCTTTATCAAAAATAACAGCCCTCTCAGCAAATTTATCAATATTTGGACTAATCTCACGTGGATAACCATAAACAGGCAAATGCTCTGCAGAAATAGACTCCATCTGAATAATAATATAATTAGGTTTCTCAACACTCAAATTAAAATCTAATATCCTATCACCAATCAAAGACTCATCACCAATAAATTTACCCGAAGGAACATCTGCCAAAATATACTGCGCAAGAACATCAATCACTGGAGAAGATTCATAAGTCTGTTCTTTAGGAATTATAACAACAACCAAAAGCAACAAAATAACAGGACTCAAAATTAAAATAACTCTAAACACATTAACAAACTTCAAATCTTTCTTTGAAGAAAATTCACTATCAAAAATCAATTTCCTAGTAAAATAAAACAAAATCAAACTAAGAATCAAAATCGCAAATCCAGAAGCAATATAAAACAAAACCATAGCCCAAAAAGTTCTTGTAACAAAAAAATAATAAACCCCATTTAAAGATATAAACGAACCATAATACCATTGCATAAAACTACTCAAACCATACCAATAAAAAAACGAAACTAAAATTAAATAAAAAACAAAAACCCGATAACCTTTCTTAGACAAATGCACCAACTTATTCGCCGAAACAACAACCAGAAAACCCAACACAACATTAAAAATCAACACCATAAAAATAATCCCCAAACTCTCAGAACCCTTATACTTCATAACATTCACAAAAATCGTAATCAAAGATATCAAAACAAAAATCACCACATTAATCTTAGTTACTCGATTCATATAACACCTCTTAATAACCATTTTAGGAAATAATACTATTAAAGAGTTTTGGATAGATTATTAATCACTTTAGCAATATTTATTAATCCTCAATCCCAAATAAATCCATGTTAAAACTATACAACACACTAACAAGAACAAAACAAATCTTCAAACCAATAACAAAAGGAAAAGCAACAATATACTCCTGCGGTTTAACAGTCTATAACTATGGACATATTGGAAACTATCTAACATTCATACATTCAGACATATTAAGAAGATATTTAGAATTCTCAGGATACAAAGTAACAAAAATAGTAAATATCACAGACGTTGATGACAAAACAATCAAACAAAGCATAAAAGAAAACAAGTCATTAAAAGAATTCACTAAAAAATACGAAGAAGCATTTTTACAAGACGAAAAAACATTAAACATAGAACCTGCAACAAAATATCCAAAAGCAACAGAACATATTAAAGAAATGGTAAACCTAATCCAATCTCTTCTCAAAAAAGAAATAGCTTACAAAAAACAAGATGGAATTTATTTCAACATAAAAAAATTCAAAGACTATGGAAAACTTTCAAAATTAAAATTAGAAAACCTCAAAAAGAATATAAGAATAAACAACGATGAATATGACAAAGAAAACGCAAACGATTTCGCATTATGGAAATTTCATACAAAAGAGGACCAAAACGTTTTCTGGGAAACAGAATTAGGAAAAGGACGCCCAGGTTGGCACATAGAATGTTCTGCAATGTCTTGCAAATATCTAGGACAACCATTTGATATTCACACAGGAGGAATAGATTTAATATTTCCACATCACGAAAACGAAATAGCACAATCACAAGCTGCAAACAACAAACCTCTAGCAAACTACTGGATGCACAGCGAATGGCTAACAGTCAATGGAAAAAAAATGAGCAAATCCCTAGGAAACTATTACACAATCCGAGACATCTTAGAACTCAATCACCCACCCCTAGCACTAAGATATCTTTTCCTAACAAGCCACTACAGAAACCAATTAAACTTCACATTAAAAAATTTACAAAACTCCCAAAATTCTTTAGAAAGATTAAAAAATATAATCTCAGAAATCAAACAAGATGACAAAACAAACAAAGATTATCTAACCCAATTCAAAAAAACAATGGACGACGACCTAAACACACCCCAAGCACTCCAAATCCTCTGGAAACTTTTAAGAGATCCAAAAGCTCAAGGAAAACTAAACACAATTAAAGAAATGGATAAAGTCTTTGCATTAGACCTCCTAAAAAAAGAATCTCTAAAAATCCCAAAAGAAATTCAAGAACTAGCAGAAGAAAGACAGAATGCAAGATTAAACAAAGATTGGGAAAAGGCAGACAAATTAAGAGACAAAATAAAAAAACTAGGTTTTCAAATTAGTGATACTGATGAGGGATTTAAAATAGAAAAACTATAACAATCATCCCACAAAAACAATTCTTATAAACCTTAATCCAATAACAAATTCATGAACAAAAACAAAAAACCAACACAAATAAACAAATTAATAATCTTCTGCATCTCACTAACCATCCCTTTTCTTTTCTGGAGACTTTGGTTATACACCTTCTACAACCCCGGAGAAACATCAATCTTAAGAACACTAACAGGACTAAACATTCATCACTATCACTACGGAATCACCCTCGTTCTCATCGCAACCCTTTTATTCATTTTCTACAAAGTAAACAATTATTCAATCGTAATCGCAGGAATAGGATTCGGAACATACTTCGACGGCTTCATCTCAAGACTATTCAAAAGCAGCACAAGAGCCACAGAAATATTCAACTACAACAACAACCTAATCCCAACAACAATCCTATTCACAACACTAATAATAATCATCTCCATTTTCTACCTAATAACTGAAAGATATAAAAACTAATTCTACTTAATAATATCATGACGAAAAGAGGATAATATGCAACCACAACAATTCATAAACTTAAAATACAAACCCAAAGGTAAAGACCTAATCTGCCTGTTTAACGTAGAACCAAACAAACTAACAATAAAACAAGCAGCAGCTACAGTGGCTTTAGAAAGTTCAGTAGGAACATGGACAGATGTCCACGAAAAAAAATACGTAAATAAAATCGCAGCAAAAGTTTTCTCAATAAAAGGCAATAAAATAAAAATCGCATACCCTCAAGAATTATTTGAAAAAGGCAACGCTCCAAACATTCTAAGTTCAATAGCAGGAAACATCTTTGGAATGAAAGCAGTAAAAAACCTAAGACTAGAAGACATCCAAATCCCAAATGACATCTTAAATTCATTCAAAGGTCCAAAATATGGAATTAAAGGAATAAGAAAGATGATGAAAATAAAATCAAGACCACTAGTTGGCACAATCGTTAAACCGAAGTTAGGACTAAAAACAAAAGACCACACAGACATAGCATACCAAGCATGGCAAGGTGGTTGCGATGTAGTTAAAGACGACGAAAACCTAAGCAGTCAAAAATTCAACAAATTTGAAAATAGACTCACAAAATGCTTAGAAGTTGCAGATAAAGCAAAATCACAAACAGGAGAAGAAAAAGCATATCTAATAAATGTAACAGCAGAAACAAATAAAATGATTGAAAGAGCCCAATCAGTCCAAGACCAAGGAGGAAAATATGTAATGATAGACATAGTAACTTCAGGATTCTCCGCACTCCAAACTTTAAGAGATGCAAACTTTAAAATGGCAATTCACGCACACAGAGCAATGCACGCAGCATTCACACGAAACAAAAAACACGGAATATCTATGATGGTTTTAGCAGATTTAGCAAGACTAATCGGAGTAGACCAATTACATATAGGAACAGTCGTAGGAAAATTACAAGGCTCACTAAAAGAAGTTTCAGAAATAAATCAAGAAATAGAAAAAAAGACAGTCAAAGAAACACAAAACAGATTACAACAAGACTGGAAAAAAATAAAATCAACATTATCAGTCTCTTCAGGAGGACTTCATCCAGGTCATGTCCCATTCCTTATTAAACATCTAGGAAAAGATTTAGTCTTACAATTTGGAGGAGGAATCCACGGACATCCAAAAGGAACACTAAGAGGTGCAATCGCAGCAAGACAAGCAACACAAGCAACAATGCAAAACATCTCATTAAAACAATATTCAAAAGACCACTTAGAATTAAAAGAAGCTTTGGAATATTGGAAATAATCACAACAATAATTTTAAACTCCAAAAACTATTTTTCTAAATGAAAAAACCCTTAATTGGATTAACATACTTATTATTAGGAGTTGGTGAAGTATTAGCTGAAAATTCTTATCACTCAAAACCACTTTATGAACAAATTTTTGACAGAGCAGATATTTCAAAATATATTTCAGATGGAGATTATGACAAGGTAGGAAATTATATAGACTTAGATAATTGGGGATTACCCTCTCAAGCTGAATTTTTAGGTTATGGAGATTGCGAAGATCAAGCAGGACATCTATGGTATTTATATTATAAAAATAACATTAAGGCAAGACTTGTCTGGGGAGAAGTAAAATCTTCAGGAGAAAGCGGCCCACATATGTGGGTAGAGTTAGATTACTTAGGCAGAACAAAAATATTAGATACAACCTATGAAGGAGATAAAAAAGGAATTTTTGACAAAGAAGATTTAAAATTTCAAGATGAATTAAAGTATACTGCGTATGATTTAGAAAATGATCCTACAAGAAAACTTAAATTACAAAATTTTATTGATGAAATTATTTCAAAAGATAATTTTCGGAGGCAAAATGGATTCAGAGATTTTAGTAAAATCAACAAAGATAATTCTCAAAACAAAAATATCCACAAACCTTTCATAAAATTCCATTAATCCCAACCCTTAAATCTTCAACACCTGAAGGTTCGTAAGAACCAAAGGTTTGAGATTTCAAAGAAATCTCAACAAACACAAAGATTGTTAGAACGAGTTAAAGTTTTTTAATTAAAAAAACTTTAAAAACCCTCTATTCTCTAAATTAATACACAAAATGCTAAATCTATTAATCTCAGCAAAAATAAAAGATTACAAAAATTATAGATGGTTCTTCACCTCAAACAACGTCCTAGTAGTCGGAGGAAAATCAGACCAACAAAACGAACTAGCACTAAAACACTTTCTTAAACCAGGATACACAATAACACACACTTCAAAACCTGGAAGCCCATTTATGATAATCCAATCAAATAAGCCAACAAAACAAGACATAGAAGAAACAGCAATATTCTGTGCATGTTTCTCAAAACAATGGAAATCAATAAAACCCTCAAGCAAAATAGACATTGACATATTCCAAGGAAATCAAATCTATAAAAACAAAACAATGAAAAAAGGAACATTCGGAGTAAATGGAAAAAAACAAAAAATAAAAGTAAAACCAGAATTAGTCCTAGTTTTCCAAAAAGGAAAATTAAAAGCAGTCCCAAAATCAGATGAAAAAGTATTAGCACAAATAAAATCAGGAAAATTAACAAAAGAACAAACAGCAGAAAAAATAGCAAAAAAATTAAAAGACGAATTCCATCTCCCAATAACAAAAGACGAAATCATGCAGGCAATCCCAAGTGGAAAGTTGAGTGTTAAATAGATTAGCATAACATTTATATAAATAAAAATCTCTCTAGATATATGAAAAAAAAGGGAGTAAAGAGAAAGACTAAAATTATAGTCCTAACATTAATCTTAGCAATAAATTTGCTTGTGATACTTTTTTCATACAACGATCAAATTCAAGAAACAAATCAAATAAATTTAGATAAAAACAAAAAACAATTAATAACAGAAAATCTAAAAGTTCCAGAAAAAGCAAAAGACTTTTTACAAACTATAACAAACATTCAAAAAAAAGATTTTATCTTAGGACTTTTAAATATTGATAATGTATTTTACAGAAAAGAGATAATCCTCTATAGCGATTTCACAGGTTATGGCTACGGAGAACCAGATCCAGACCCAATCCCAGAACCCTATCCCGATCCAGGATCCTATCCAGAACCAGACCCAATCCCAGAACCAGAACCCTATCCAGAACCAGACCCAATCCCAGAACCAGACCCAGATCCCTATCCTAATCCAGACCCAGGATCAAAATGCCAAACAAACCAAGACTGCGATGACGACAACATTTGCAACGGCCAAGAATTCTGCGAACAAGGAATTTGCATGTTTGGAAACACACTAAACTGCGAAGACAACGACCCTTGCACTCATGATTATTGCGCAAATAATCAATGCGTAAATAATCCCTTACCTGATTGTCAAAAAAAA
>JABIDS010000005.1 GCA_018651605.1 archaeon
AATTCTATGACTGAAGAAGAGATTAAGAATCCTGAGATTTTGGAGAAAGAGACTTCTCGTTTAAGTAGGATTGCTAAGGGTTCTGGAGCTACAACTACGGATGTTCGGCAGATTTTGAAGCAGTATAAATTGTTGAAAGAGATGGCTTCTGGTGGTATGGGTGATATGGATCCTAGTGATGGGTTGAGTCAGAAACAGATGCAGAAGTTGGCTAAGAAGTTTGGGAAGAAGATGAGGTTTTAGGATGATTGTTTCTAATGTTGTTCAACAAGGTGCAGAAGCTGTGATTAGTTTGGTTGATGGTAAGATTGTTAAGGAACGTGTTGAGAAGGGTTATCGTTTGAAGGAGTTGGATAATAAGTTGCGTTTACGTAGGACTCGGGGTGAGGCAAAGATTCTTGGGAAGCTTTCTAAGGTTATTGATGTTCCTTTAGTGGTGGAGGTTGATAAGTTTGAGATTAAAATGGAATTTATTGATGGGATGAAGTTGTCGGAGGAGCTTGAGAATTTGGATTGGCGTGAAGTTTGTAAGAAGATTGGTTTTTTGGTTGGGAGGATGCATGATGTTGGGATTGTTCATGGTGATTTGACTACGTCGAATATGATTTGGAAAGATGGTTCTGAGGGTGAAAATGGTTTAAGTGGTGGGAAAGTTTATTTTATTGATTTTGGTTTGGGTTTTCATAGTGATAAGATTGAGGATAAGGCGGTTGATTTGCATTTGTTGAAACAGGCTTTGGGAGCGAAGCATTATGGGATTGCTGAAGGTGGAGAAGGGGATGAAAAAGGTAAAGGAGGGTTTGAGATGGTGTTGGAGGGGTATGGGGCGGATAAACGAGATGAGATTATTAAAAGGATTGAGGTTATTGAGAAGAGGGGCAGGTATAAGTAACATTAATTTAAATCATATAATCTTATTTTTGTATCTAAGCATCTTGCGTCAATAAGAGGTTTTTCAAAAGTTTTTTTTGAAGATAGGCATTCTATATAAATTTCTAGCATTCTTTCTATTTCTTCATTTGATTTTATTCTATAATTTGGATTTGGTTTTTTGCTTAAATGTATTGTCATTTTAAATTTAAGATTTTTTCTGCATTTTTGTATAGAATTAATTTTTTATCTTCTTCATTTAGATTGCTTTCGTTTATTTTTACTAGAACGACTTTTTGACTATCATAAGGGGCATCACTTGCAAATAAAAGATTTTTAAAATTATGTTTATATGTTGCATGATTTATTCTTAATGTTCTTGCATAAATTGAAATATCTGAGTATATGTTTTTGTAATCTTTTAATTTTTCCATTAAACTTAAATCATCTCCAAAAAAATGTGCGATTACTATTTTTAGGTTTGGAAATTCTTTGGCAATATTTAATACCCTTAATGGGTTGGAGTTTTTATTTTTTGTAGCACAGTGAAATAATATTGGAAGATTTTTCTCTTGACATAATTCATAAATCCAAGAGAATTTATTATTATCTATTTCAAATTCTTGGGCAGAGGGATGTAGTTTTATTCCCCTGAATCCTTTTGTTATTAAATTTTTTAATTCTTCTTTTGAAATTTCATTTGGGTTAAATCTCAAAAATGGAATTATCCAAGGTTCTTGTTTAGATTTTTCTAATATGTCTAATGATTCTTGAATCATTATTTTATTTGAGTTATTGAATGGAAAAATACATGCTTTATCTATGTTCCATTTATCCATAGATTTTTTTAAATCTCCTAGAGAGTATTCTTCTCCTTCAATGTCTTTTCCAATGTGGCAGTGAAAATCAATTATCATTTTAGTATTATTTAGAATTTAGTTTAATTAAAGTTATTGGCGCAGATTATTAATTATTGCCTCTACTCCTTTGGTGTTTTTATCAAGAATATCTGCTTCATATAAGTTTCCAGGACTTGAAACATTTATTTCTCCTAAATATGGACCTATTACGTCTACTCCTACCCATGTTGCACCAATTTCTTCTATGAAGTCTTCGGTTTGTTCTAAAATTTGTCTATCTTGTGGAGTAATAGTAGTTTTGACCATATGTCCTCCGGCTTTAAGATTGCATAAAAAACTTCCTTTTTTTGGTAACCTTAACATTGCATTAACTGGCTCTCCAAAAATAACATTAATTCTTTTATCACCATATTGTTCTACTCCTTCTATGAATTTTTGTAAGATTATTTTTTTCTTTCCTTCTTCTGTAAGTCCTCTTGCAATTTCTTCTAGTTCACTGATTGATTGTCCATTTATTTCAATTTTTTTAATCCCTCTTCCACCATTTTCATCTAATGGTTTTGATACTACTTTTGGTTTTGTTTGACTCATAAAATATGCTAAGTCCGAAGGATTCGTACTTATAATTGTTTCAGGTAGTATGTCTGTTCCTACAAATCTTTCTAAATAGGATTTATCTACATAATTTAATTTGGTTTCAGGAGGATTAATAAATATTCTTGTTCCATCATCATATTTTGAGAGAGCTTTTAGAAAATCTGGTTTTATTGGAATTTCAAATCTACATAATACTATATCTGCATCTTTTGCAAGTTCTGGATTTGCTTTTGTTGAAACTTGAACATTAAACTCTTGAGGATATTTTGATCTTAATCTTCTAAGTAAATAATCTGTAGAATCATCTTCAATTCCTACTTGGCGTTCAGTCATATAAGCTAGTACTTTTTTCATTTTAATTTAAATCCTCTTCATGCCTTTCTGCAATGTATTTTCTTAATTCTCTTGCACCATGCCCATCAATTTGATAATTTTTTTCTAAACCTTTGTTTTTTGCATATTCAACAATTTCATCTGCAAAGTTTTTCTTATTTGCAATCATATTCCTAAATGGTTCAAGGTGTTTAGGACTATCAAGACCTTTTTCTGCAGTCTCAAGAATATTTGTTAGATAATTTCTTAACCTTGTATTTCTTAATCCTGTTGTTGCCCCTATTTCTTCGAATCTCTTTAATTGATTATGGCTTGGAAGAATTATTTTACCTTTCTTTGGAGTGAAATATTCTTCAGGAGTATATCTTTCAGATTGGTCTATTTCTATTTGAGGATTTTCTTTTTCTATGTAGTGGGCTACTCCTTTGTAAAGTCCTGTTAATGCTATTACATTTGATAATAGATTTGTATCTGCACCTCTTGCTTCAATTGTTCCAAAACTTGTTAATCTAAGCGGGCCCCAAACGCAGTTTGATTCACCTAATCCTTCTGGATCTAATCCTTTTGCTTCTAAGATTTTTTTAAATTCTTCATAACTTTGTTTTTGTCTGTCATAAGCTTCTTTTAATGATGAAGGATAATCTAATAGTTGCCCTTGTTTATGCAAGTTTTCAAAAACTTCGTTTCTGTATGTTAAAACTCTGTAATCATTTTTACTATTTTTTCCGAATAAGAATGGGCTTGAAGACATAAAACTGAATACAGGGTCCATTGCAGTGTATAATAAAACTTGAGAGTGTGCTTGTTCTTCATCTTCTAATAAATCTGTATGAACATGAGTTCCTGAAATATGGTGTTCTAAATCTCTTAATTTATTCCCTAAAATTTTTCTTTTTCTTAATCCCCTTGGTCTTTCAGGATCTCTTGATTTTACTTCAGTTTCATTATGTAATGTAGAACTTGGGATGTTTCTTAAACCATAAGAATTACTAATTTCTTGAAGTGTTTTTAATCTTTCTCTAAATGAACTTTTAAGTACATCTAAGCTTGTTGAAGGGGGAGCTATTACTTCCCACATAACATGAGATAATTCTGGAGTTATGTCTCCGGAATTTCTTGGGTCTGTAACAACTTCTGTCATTCTATTTGCTAAACTTCCATCTTTGTAAATTAGTTGACCTTCTATCTCTATTCCTGATTGGATTCCTTTTTTTGGATTTATTTTTTGTATCATTTTATTAATTTATTCTTTACTCTCATCTTCATTTTCCTCTTCGAGTTCTTTATCAGATTTATTTTCAATTTTAGTTTCCATTTTGTTACAACTTGTTAGTTAAATCATACAAATAAACTAATTAAGAAGTTGTATTGGTTTTTTTGTAGAAATTTCTCTATTTAGGTTATGTTTGGACTTTTCTACAAAAAAGAAAGATTTATATAGTTGTAGGTGTTTTTAGAGTTAATAATGGTTTTGTTGAAAATATTTTCCACCCTTTGAAATTCATTTTATTTTGATTGCACCCACCCAGCCCACCCTTAGGTGAATGAATTTCTTCCACCCCCCTTTTGATATTTTAACAAAACCTAAACCCTCAAAATGAAAGAAAAAATAAAAAAACTGTTGTTTGAAGTTTCACGAGATTCTCGAATAACCACTAAAGAATTGGGAAAGAAGATTGGCTCTAGTCAGCAATCTGCGTCGTATCTTAAAAATAGTTTGAAGAGTGATTGTTTGATTGGAAATGGACATGTTATTGTTGATGCTGTTAAACTTGGTTTTGTTAATGTTATTGTTGGATTTAATTATCTTCGTGCTGAGAATTCTTTGAAAAGAGAAGTTATTAAGGAGTTAAAGGAAATGGATAATATTGTGAGTATTGAGGAAGGTAAGGAAGGGGTTGATATTTTGGTTGAATATTCTGCAAAAAATCTTTCTGCGTTTAATAAGGCGCATTCAGAGTTGATATATAAATTTTTTAAGAGATTAAAGACAAGATTTGTTCTTCCGATTATTGTTAATCATGAATATTTTAAGAATTATTTAGTTAGGAAGTTTGATGATGAAGATAATATTTTGTATGGGGATAGAATTTTGAGAAGTTTATCTGAGGATGAAGTTATTATTTTGAATAAGTTGGTTAGCAAGCCTGAGGAGAGTATGGTAAATATTGCTGACTCTTTGAAGATTCCGGTTAAGAAAGCGATAAGAATTAAGAAACTTTTGGAGAAAAGAAATGTTATAAAAGGTTATGGGGCTATTTTAGATAATTCTAAGTTGGAGATAAATCGGCAGATGATTTTTTTTAATTTTTCGAGTGAAGGAATTAAAAAGATAGATAAGTTTGTTAGTTATGCTCTGGGAAATAGGAATATTGTTCAGTTTGTTAAGTTGATTGGTGAGTTTCAGGCAGGGATTGTTGTAGAGAGTTTGAAAGATATAGAGACTATTAAGGAAATAAGGTCTGAGTTTCCTATTGATGATTATTTGATTATGAAAAGTGAGAAGATTCATAAGAAAAGATATGTGCCTGAGTTGGAGTAGAGGTTTGATTGAGAATTTTTTAATTCTTTTTTAAAAGTTATTTTAGAAAATATATTTTTTAAAATCTTTTTTGTAAAAGTTATTTTGAGGATTAATCTTATTTATAAGAAATAATTTCTTTAATTAATTATGAAAAAGGGTGTGATGATAGTAATATCTATATTTTTAGTTTTTGTTGGTTTGACTTTTATGGTTCAAGGTAAGTCTATTGGGGATTCTGATTTTGATGGGATTCCTGATGATAAGGACAAGTGTCCTAATTCTCTTTTTGGAGAGAAGATTGATAAAAATGGTTGTGATGCTTTTCAGTTTTGTAAGCAATTTTCTTGTGGGACAAGTTGTTATTATGCAGATTTTAAGAATGATGAAGATGGACTTGCTTATGATTGTAGTGTTGTGATTGTTACAAAAGAAGGAAAGTATTATCCAAAGTGTGTTCCTTTGAATGAGCATTGTGGTTCTAAAATTCCATTTATGAAAGTTCCCGAGGTGAATGTATCTATGATTGCAGTAACTGGGAGTGAGAGTTTTTTTGTTACGACTTTGTCTGGAGTTCCTGCAGGATTTGGTGAGATAAATAATTCTGCATATCTTTCATGGTGTGTTGATCAAGTTAATTATATTAATACTGGGCAGTTATATTCTGCAAGACTTTATTCGAGTTATGATCCTGATTTGGGGGCGAAGTGTGCTCATTGTGTGGATCCTGATTGGCCTAAGGTTAATTATATTATTAATAATAAACAAGGAAGTTCTGATGATGTTCAGGATGCTATATGGTTTTTTGTTAATGGTGGACATTGGCCAATTGATCCTGATGCTCAGGCAATGATTAATGAGGCTAATCTTTTTGGACAGGATTTTAGCCCTAAGAAAGGTCAGTTTATGGCGATAATTGTAGATATTGGAAATAGGAATCAATTGACAATAATCGAAGTTGATCCTTAGGTTTGGTGGAGTTTTAAAATGCAAAGTCTTATAAATTGTTTTAGTTTGGTTTTTTTAATAGCCCCATAGTGCAGTGGTCAAGCATACGAGCCTTTGGAGCTCGGGACCCCGGTTCGAATCCGGGTGGGGCTATTAGACACCCGAATTCGAACGTCCTAAAAAATTCTTAGGAGAATTTTTGGGCCCCTCGGTTCTTACGAACCTGCGGGAATCCGGGTGGGGCTATTTGATAAACTAGAATATTCCTTATCATAAGGTTTAAATACCGAAATTTATCTAATCTATAATGGTAAAAGCAAAACAAATAATGGAAAAGCCGGTTTGGTTGAAATATACTAAAGATGAAGTTAAGGCGATTATTATTAAGTTAGCTAAGCAAGGTTTGACTGCTGAAAAGATTGGGCTTACTCTTAGGGATCAGTATGGTGTTCCAAATGTTAGTTTGTATGGAATTAAAATTAAGAAGGTTTTGGAGGCTGAAGGGAAATTTGAAGAGCCGACTAATTTGAATCTTAAGAAAAAGTTGGATGCAATAATTGGTCATTATAAGAAGAATAAGCAAGATAAAAAAGCTGAGCGTTCATTGATTATTACTAAAGCAAAGTTGAAGAAAAGGGATGATTATTCAAAGAAAAAGTTTGATAAATAATCTTTGTGAGTAGTAGATAGAATTTAAATAAATTTTAAAAGGGGATAATGACATTAGATACTATAGAGAAATTTTCAAAGAGATTTTTAGAAAAAGCAGAGGGCAAGAGGATACATTTGGTTAGTCATTTTGATACTGATGGGATAAGTTCTGCTGCGATTGTTTCGAAGGCTTTTGAGAGATTGGATATGCAGTTTTCTGTTAAGATTTTGAAGAGTTTGAGTGATGAGGAGATTGATTTGTTTCCAGATGATAAGTTGATTGTTATTCTTGATTTGGGTTCTGGAAGTTTGAATAAGTTGACTGAAAGTGGAAAGGAGATTTTTATAATTGATCATCATGAATTGGAGAATAAAAAGATTTCTGAGGATATTGATATTTTGAATTTTCATTTGATTGAAGGTGGAGAGAGTTTGTGTAGTGCAGAGTTGACTTATCTTTTTGCTCGGGCGATTTCAATGGATAATAAGGATTTGGCTCATTTGGCTATTTTGGGAATGGTAGGAGATGTGATGGAGAGGACAATAAATAAAACTCGTGATATGATAATTAAGGAGGCGAATGTTAAGGTTAAGAAAGGGCTTTTGATTTATCCGTCTACGCGTCCGTTGGATAGGGCTTTGGAGTATAATTCTCGTCCGTTTATTCCAGGTGTTACTGGGAATTCGCAGGGGACATTTGAACTTTTGAAAGAAGCTGGAATTGAGAAGAATGGGAGAGTGTTTAAGGCATTGATTGATTTGACTGATGATGAAATGAGGAATCTTGTTACGTCTGTGATGTTGAGGTTGAATGGGCAAGAGAAGAATTCTGATTTTATTGGTAATTTGTATTTGTTGAAGTTTTTTAATAAAGTTGAGGATGCTCGGGAGTTGTCTGCAATGATTAATGCTTGTAGTCGAATGGATAAACCTGAGATTGCGTTGATGTTGTGTTTGGGAAATACTTTTGCGCGGAAACAGGCTGAGAGGATTTATGTTAAGTATCGGCAGCATATTATTTCGGGTTTAAGGTATATTGATGAGAATAAAAAGATAGAAGGGCGTGAGTATATTATTATTAATGCTCGGGATAAAATTAAGGATACTATTATTGGGACGTTGGCTTCTATTTTGTCTTTTTCGTCTATGTATAAAGAGGGGACGATAATTATTGCGATGGCGTATAATGAGGATAAAATTAAGGTTTCTACTAGGATGGCTGGGCGGGATGTTAATTCTGGAAGGAATTTGAAGGAGTTGTTGGATAGTGTTATGAGGACTCTTGGTGGGCAGAGTGGTGGACATAAGATGGCGGCGGGTTGTGTTATTAGTCGTGAAGATGAAGAGAAGTTTATTGAATTGATGAAGAAAAAATTGGAGTTTGAGGTTGAGAAGGTTTAGTTAGATTTTTGGTTATTGAGGGGTTTTAAGATTTTATAGAAATCTCTTGTGATTAATTGTTGTTCTTATGAGATTGCTATATCTGAATTAAAAGATAAACTAAATGTAAATAATAAGTGATTAGCTTTGATTGAGTTAAGCAACTGATCTTCCATCTCTATGGATTTGAGGGGTATAAGATAATCCATAAACTTTTTGTAATTCTCCAGCAATTCTCTGAGTCCTATCAATTACAGGTTGTTCTTCTCCCTTTACTCCGTCAACAGCTGAGGAAAAGCAATCATGAATTTTACCCTCTTTATCAGTATATCCAAAATGAACTCTCCATCTGAAATCTTTTTCATAACCAACAGTAGCTTCAATAAGTTCATTAGAACCTGGCTCTCTTGGAATCATCTCTTTTATCGGTTTCTTATAATTTTTTTCATCACCACAGGTAACATTTAAAACAGTTTTTTCTACCCCTTCTTTTTGTTTAACTGCATTTTCCATGGCAAATTGCATTTCACAACCAACATCATAAACTGATTGTAATAAAGGGTCTAAGTCTTCAAGTTTTAATTTTCCCATGTTTTATAACAAATAATCTTCTTTTTAAACATTTCTACCCTCAAAAAGACTAATCAAGATAACAATGTAAATTCCCCCAAACCTTTAAAAACCATTGAAATTGTATTTGTTTATGGGAAAATATAGATTTATCAAAGTAAGATGTCAATCATGTAAGAATGAGCAGACGATATTTGAAGGCGCGACAACAAATGTTAAGTGTTTGATTTGCGATGCAGTTATAGCTGAGCCAAAAGGTGGTAAGGCAGATATTAAGGCGCGGATGGTTGAGGTTTTGAATTGATTATTCTTTAAAGATTTTAGCTAAGTCTTCTAAAACTTCTATGTCTGTGTGATAATCATTAGGTTTAGAAGTAACTTGTTCTAATTTTTCTTGGTCTACGAGTGGTCCATGAATAATTCTAGAGGCTTCTAGTATAACCTTTACTGCTACTTGATAATTTCTTAAAATATCTCCTCTAATTTCTTCTGGGAGTTCATCTACTTTTTCTCTTAGATTTTTTAATGTTCTAATATTATATCTGAAAGATTCTCCATTATAGGCAATATCCGTTCCTGCAACAGTATAATGATTACTCATGCAATTTGGATTTGTAACATCTGGTTTGCCTATTCTTGTCATGAGGAATATAGTTCTATTTGACTTATAAGTATTATTATATTTTAACATATAACTGAAAAAGAAAGCTTTATAATCCTTGATTGGAGTTTAATTCTATGGTTAATAATTATGAATTAGAAGAAGGGCAGATTGTGCTTTGCATTGTTGAGAAAATCTTGGGGACAACTGTGTTTGTGAAGATTGATGGTAATGGTGAGGGAACGATTACGACATCGGAGATTTCGCCGGGTAGGATTCGTAATTTGAGGGATTATGTTGTGCCTGGTAAGAAGATTGTTTGTAAGATTTTGAGTATTCGTGGTGAGAGGGTGCATTTGTCTTTGCGTAGAGTTAAGCAGAGTGAGAAAAAGGAGCTTTTGGAAAAGGTTGCTAAGGAGAGAAGTTTTAGGGCGATGTTGAAGACTGTTTTGGGTAAGGAGAATGTTGGAGCTGTTGTTGAAAAGATTGGTGAGGATTATGATTTGGTTGATTTTTTTGAGAAGGTTCGTGAGGATTCTGATTTGTTGGAAAAGTATGTTGGTAAGTCTGATGGTGAGAAGATATTGAAGATTTTGGATTCTAAGAAAGATAAGTTGAAGGAGATTAGGAAAAAGTTTGTTTTGTCTAATAAGAGTTCTGAAGGGATTTCTGTTGTGAGAGATATTTTGGAGAGTTCTTGTAAGGGTTCTAAGTGTGAAATTAGTTATGTTGCTGCTGGGAAGTATAGGTTAGGAATTAAGGGGGAGGATTTTAAGGAGATAAAGGGAGAGGTTGCGAAGGTGATGGGTGATGTGGAGAAGAAGGCTAGGAAAAAGGGTTGTGAGTTTGAGGTTTTGAAGTAAGAATTTTGAAATCTTGTAATTTTTAGAAGTTTTGAAGATGAGTTTTTCTTTAGTTTATATTGTTATTCAATCCCTTTAATAAGTCCTTTTCCCCAAGGTTTTTCTCCGACTTCTGTGCAACCTCTGCCATGATACATTCCAGAAGTATGTCCTCCATCTAGGGGAATTGTTTGTCCATTGAGATAATTGAAATTGTCTGATGCTAATTCTACAATCTGTTTTGCCATATTTCTGGGATTTGATATAAATCCTGCGATTGTTTCTGTTTGTCCAATTTCTGCAAAATCTAATTCTGGCATTAGTCTAAAATGATTTGCAGTTGCAGTCCATCCTGGTGCAATGGCATTTACTCTGATTTTTGGAGAAAGTTCTATTGCAAGTTGTCTTGTTAATCCTATAATTCCTGCTTTTGTCATTGCATAAACTGAATGTCCTGCCATTCCATTAAAACCATGAACTGATGAAAGATTGATGATTGTTCCTTTTCCTTGTTTTTTCATATGAGGTGCTGCTGCTTGAGTTACAAAAAATGCCCCCCCTAAGTTGACATTTGTTAAGCTATTGAATTGTTCGAAATTTGTGTTTTCAAATTTTTGATTCATAGTAATTCCTGCATTATTTACTACAATATCTACCCCATTTAAATATTCAATGGCTTTATTTGCAAAAATAGGAATATTTTCTAAGTTTCTGAAATCTCCTTGAAATGCTCTTGCTTCTCTTCCATATTCTCTTGCTAAATCTACTACTGATTCAGCTCCTCTTTGAAATTCTTGAGTTGGATAATGTAATGCTACTTTTGCACCTCTTCTTAAAAATTCTAATGCTGTTGCTCTTCCTATTCCTGTATCTGAACCTGTGACGATTATTCTTTGGTTATCGAATTGGGTTGTGTTAGGTTCTGGATATAAATAATTTTTATTTAATAATTGTAGTGAATCTTCTAACCCTTTATTTGCTAATTTTGATGCAGATAGTTGCCAGGAATCTCCTTCTAAGGTATTTACATACTTTTCTAATAACTTGTTTAATTCTGGAATTTTATTTTCTTGAGTTCTATTTTGAATTGCAGGTCCGATTGTTTCCTGAGTTAGTGAGTATCCTATACTGAATGCTTCATCTGATTTAAAAAACTCTGTAACATCTATGCTTGGAGCATATCTTTCTTCACCTTTAGAAAAAATATAATCTATTACTCCTTGTAATCCTGCGACTCTTGAGTCTTGGAAACTTGTAATTGGTTTTTTGTTATATTCATGAGAGATTTTTAGAACTTCCTTATCTAATCCTGAATCTTTTGCTATTTGATATAGGTAATCATTCATATTATATTTTTGTAATGTAGGTTTTTAAGGATTGTTATGATTGTTTAGAATAAAGTTTTTTGTTCTTTTGGAATTTCTTGAATTGGTTCTTCTTTTTCATCAAGTACGGCCTCGCCGTAAACTCCGTCGTATCCGGGTTTGACTTTTATTTGTCCATTTCGGTTTTTTATTATTAGGTCTGTTAGATGTTGGTTGTTTGTTGTTTGAAGGAGTTGTTCTTTTGGAGTTTTGAGTAAGATGTTGAACTCTGTTTGAAAGTTTTCAATTAGTTTGTCGTAGATTGTCCAACAGGTTTTTGTGTTCATTCCTTTGCCTACGGCTAGGGAGATTATTTCGTGGAGGGGTAATAAGGTATAGAATTTTTTGTCGTCTTGAAAATTTTCATCTTCTTGAGATAATTCTTTAACTCTGCTATCCACTCCAATGATTAATGGTTTGTTGCATTTTGGGCAGATGTTGTTGAGGGTTTTTGTTTGTTCTGAAGATGATGAGAAGTTGCATTTTTCGTGGCCGTCGAAATGATATTTGCCGTAGGCAGGGTCTGTTTCTATTGTTCCTATGAATGTGTTGTTTCTTATTTGGTTGATGATTGTTTTATATGTTAGAGGTTGGTTTTCTTCTGGTTTATGGAATATTGTGGCTTCTCGTCCTAGGCGCCATGGCCAGAAAGAATGGAGGTCTGAGAAACTAACTATTGAGATATTGTTTTCTCTTAGTTCTTTTATTTTTAGGTTCATGTTTGGATCTGAGGAGATTCCTGTTTCAATTGCATGGATGTTTTTAGTTTGATCTTGAAATGCTTCTTGTAATGTGTTGAATCCTCCTTTGCTTCCAAATACTCCGAAATAAGGAGTCCAGATGTGGGCAGGGATTATTTCTATGTCTGGATTTATTTCTTGCATTTTTGCTGAGAAGTCTCTGCATGAGATTTTGAATATTGGTCTGCCGTCATAGTCTCTTCTTCCTTTTGTGTCTAGGTATTGATTGATTTTATCTACTGTTTCAAAGTTTGGTGCTAGGTATAGGAGGTGAACTCTTCTGCCTTTGTCTTCTTGAGTGTAGATTAATGAGATTTCGTGGGTTAGGATGAATGGGAATTTTCCTTGTTCGTCTTGGTAATAGTGGATTCCATTTTCTTCTTTTAGATGTTGTTTTAATTCTTTTAGCCATTCGTGGTGAGTGAAGTCTCCGGTGCCTAAGAGGTTGACTCCTTTGATTCTTGCCCATTTGACTAGGTTAGGAATGTTTAGTTCTTTGGAGCATGCTCTTGAGAATTTTGAGTGGATGTGGAGGTCTGCGATTATGGTGTTGGATATGTTTATTGGTGGGGTTGGTTTTGAATGAGGTTCCATTTTTTGATGAGGGGTGTTTGGTTTTTATAGATTGTTGTTTTTATGGAATGGGTTCGCTATGCTCACAGCTTATATTATGTTGCGTCGCTCTCGCGGACGGCTTGCGCCAGTCTGCTTCGCTGTTGAACTCAGAGAATTGAAAAATTCTCTGATCCTTCAAAAAGAAGGGTTTTTGAAGTTACTGAAATCTTGTAAATTTTGAAAGTTATGTTTAAGGTTTTCTTTTGTTTTGAGTATGTGGTTTGATTATAATAAAATATATAAGCTGTTTTTGGTTGTTGATGTTATGGGAAATGGTTATGATGTGATAAGTAGGATTGTTGAGGGTTATAGGTGTGAAGATATTCAAAGAAGGCCTTGTTCTCCTGAAGAAGTTGATTATTATGATCCTAGTGGTAAGAGTGTGAGGGATTTTTTAGAGAATATAAGAAGATATCGTAGACATTCAGAGGAAGTTGAAATAGGGCCTGTTTGTGATAGTCTTTATTCATCATCACAAACACCTTTATCTGTGACATAGAAGACGCATTCGTTGTCTGGTAAGTTGGGGCTGTCTATTAGTTTTGCAACTCTTGAGCCTTTTTTTCCTCGCCTTATATAGATTCTGAAAGTTGAGGCGTGACCTACGATATGTCCTCCTATTGCTGTTGTTGGATCTCCGAACATCATTGCAGGGTTTGCCATGACTTGGTTTGTTACGTAAACTGCTAAGTTAAATTGTTCTGCCATTTTCATTAAGTTGTGGAGGTATTTGTTTAGTTTTTGTTGTCTGTCTGCTAGTTGTCCTCGTCCTGAGAATTCTGCTCTGAAGTGGGCTGTTAATGAGTCTATGATTACAACTCTGATTGGTTCTCCGTTTTTTATTAGTTCTCCTACTTTGTCTATTAATAATATTTGGTGGTCTGAATTGAATGCTCTTGCAACTAGGATGTTTTTTAAAACGTTTTCTGGGTTTGCGCCTTTGGCTTCTGCGATTTGTTTTACTCTGTCTGGTCTGAATGTTCCTTCTGTGTCTATGTAAACTGATTTACCTTCTGCTCCGCCGTTTTCAATTGGTAGTTGTGCATTGACTGCAAGGGAAAGACCAAGTTGGGTCTTTCCAGAGCCAAATGAACCAAAAGCTTCTGTTATTGCTTTTGTTTCTATTCCTCTTCCCCCTAAAAGAGTGTCGAACTCTTTGCTTCCGGTGGTAATGTAAAATATTTCTTCTCTTTTTTCTGCGAATTCTAAACCGTCTTGGAATCCTAAATCCATCATGCTTCTTGCGGCTTGGATTGCTTTTCTTGCTACTGCTTCTCCAAGTCCTGCTGTTTCTCCTAATTCTTTTGGACCTAAAACTGCAACACCCATTAAATCAAAAATTCCTGCTGCTTCTAATTTTTCAATAGCTGCTGGACCTACTCCTGGTAAGTCTGAGAGTTTCATTTCTTCTGATTTTTCTTTTTTCTTTTTAGAAGGAGTTTTTTTAGGTTTTTCTTCTGAGTCTGAAGGTTTTGTTTTTTTTGTTTTTTCCTTGGGTTTTTCTTCTTTTGGCATATTTTGAAATGTGAAAGATTGTTTATAAGTATTGTTTGAGTTGGTTGATGTTATTGTAGATTATATAAATGTTTAAATATTGGGGTGATTAGTTAGAGGAATGGATAAGACTAAGATAAATTTAGGAAGTTCTGAAGGTGGGAAAATTTTAGAAGCGATTGAGCCATTATCTGCGATAATGTTTCGAAGTAAGAATTTGAGGAGGTCTGAAGATTTAGTTGATAGATATGGATTAGATGCGGAAGATCTTGTGGCTAAGTATGTTGATGGAGTTGTTCATATTCGACCTCATTCGGAAAAGGTTAATTCAATTTGTTTTGATACCTTACCTGGAAATGGAAGGATTGAAAAGGTTTATTGTGATGGCTCTGTAAAATTTAAGATAGGTAGTTATGAGTATCATGCTCATACTTCTCCTGCTTCTGATTGATTTTTATATTGCATAGATTATAAAGAATAAAATTATGTTTGCGATGACTAGTGAGACGAATAGTGTTTCTTCGATTCGTCCTCCGCTGATTATTGGGCCGTGGGTTTTCTTTTTTAGTGGCCAGAATGGTTGGATGCCTTCTTTTGTGAATGAGTCGCAGATTAAATGGACTGAGTATCCTAAGAAGAAACCAAAGCTTGCTAATGGCCAGAAGAATGCTACTGCGAGTGATAGTATGAATGCAGTTGTTATGCTGTGAATTACTCCTCTGTGTTTTACAAAGAATTGAAATGGGCGGAAAATCATGTATCTTCCTGATGTTGAACCTGTGTGGTCTAAGTCTGGAAGGAAAGTTGCGATGATTACTGCTGTTATGAAAATTAGTTTTGATTGAACATGTTGAGCGAAAATTAGGATTAGAAGGATTGCGAAGGCTAGGTGAGTTTTGAGTAGCATAGGTTAAGTAAGGGATTGAGGTTAATAAGGGTTTTTATTTAATGTTACTGAGAGTAATTGTATTGTAATTGAAGTAACTAAAATTGGATGATTGTTATTGAAGAGATTTTTTTAAAAGGTTATCAATAAATTCTTTTGGATATCTTTCCATTTTGTATATCCATTGTCTTGTTCCAAAGGATTCTGGATGTGCTGAATTAGATTCATTTTGTTCTTCTGTATGATAATATTCCCAAACGATTTCTTTATCTCTAGTTATTTCAAAAACTCTTCCTTTTTCAGATTCTGTTATTAGTAGATTGTTGTTTGGGAGTAGTTGGACATTTCCTTGAGATAATGTATAAAAATCATCTGGTTTGTATTCCCAGACAATTTCTAAGGTTATAGGGTTTATTTCAATTATTCTTGACCACTCTCTATATCTTCCATTATCAAAAATTAAAATATTCCCAGAGTCAAGCATTATTGGTGAGTGTTGGCCTTCAAGGTTACCTTGTATTTGATCATAAATGGCTCTCCAAACAATTTCTTTGGTATCTTTATCTAGGATAAATAACATGCTTCCGTGTCTAAAACTAATTAGCCAGTTTCCTTTTTGAAATGCTTTATGTTGTTTACTTAATTTATTTTCTGGAAGAACTTTTATTGCGTTAAGATGATAATAATCGTATTCTCCTCCCCAGATGCTTTTATTTTTCTTAGCATTTTCTTTGACAAGCATATTTGGAGGTCTGTCTAGTTCTAATGGTTTGTGAAATTGTTGCAATATTTTTAGATTGTCCCAAGTAGACCATCTTTCAATTTCTTTTCCATTCTTATCAAATTTTAAAATTATTCCGAATTCAACATCTCTACCATTATATTTATGAGTTTCTTTTGTAATCGTTAAAATCTCTTCTTCAGGAGTTAGGGTAATTTCATGATGTATTGGAAGATTCTGGGTCCAAATTTCTTTATTGTCAAATGTTAATTTCCCCCATTTTTGAGATTCATAATATTCTTGAGAATAGTAATCTCCGTTTTTGTTTAATTTTCCTAAATATATGTAATCCCATTCTTTTACTAAGTTTCCATTCATATCTATTAATTTTCCTTCAAATAAATTGTATCCTTCAAAGGCTTTTTCTTTGTTATGAACTTGAACTCCTGATAAACTAGGATTAAAAGGTTCTTTGTTGTGTTCTTGAGATTCTTTTGGAAGCCAAAATTTAAAAATTCCCATTGTTAATATTATAATCGCTAAGATTACTATGATTAGTTTGTAATGTTTTTTTATAAATTTTTTGATTGGATGGAATATATGTGTAGATAGAAAACCTAGTATTATTCCTAAAATGATTAGTATTGATGTTCCAAAACTTGTTACAAGATATCCTCCTGTTCCAGGATCAATGTATGCAGATACTGTTTTAATTGAGGATAAAATTAGGAAGGTGAGAGTGATTCCTTGAATAATTATTTTTTTCATTTTCTTTTTTTGTTTGATTTTTTTTTCTTACCCTTCTTTTTCTTTTTAATAATAACAAAAAGTAAAACTATGCTGATTAAGATGATAATTGTTATTATGAAATAAATAAATAAGTTTTTCTCTTTCTTAATAGGTTCCTCTTCTTCAATGTTTTCGATTTTCTCATTGATACTTTGAATAATAATATTTGCCTTTTTGTTTTCAATAGAAACTAAATGAATATGCAAATCATTATAACCATCTCTAGTTAAGTCAAACTTTTTTTTGTCTCCGATATTGAATAATTCTTTTTGAACCTCGCTTCTAATTTCAATTAAGGCACTTGTTTCATAAATTTCCAAGACGCCAACAGAATGTACCTCTTCTCCTATAATTGTCTCAATCGCTTGTCCTTGTTCTAACTCTATCTCATAAACCTCCTCCAATCCCAATTCATCCAAAACCTCAACAACTTCCAAAACCTCTTCAATTGATGAATCAATAATTCCTCCTCCAGAGATTATAACTTCATAATTAATATTTGCAGATGCGATATTATTATAATTATCTTCGCCTGTGCAAGTAGTTGTAAATGTTCCATCATTAAGTGTGGAAGGATTAGCAGTATAACTCAAACTTACTTCTGTGTCAAAATTATCAACAGCAGAACATGAACATGTAATTGTTTCTCCTACTGTTACAGAAGTTGGTGAGCATGAGAAAGTCAAGACTGGAGCCACTGAATCAGTTCTTTGAAATCTTAAAACTGGAAAACTAATTAAGTTATAAACATTATCCCAAAAACTAAGAAAATTCCAAACATTCATTGGAGGATTACTCACATTATAAAAATAACTTTCATTGTCTTGGATTGCAGTGCAATTAGTACTTGAGAAAAGTCCTGTTTCATCACAAACATCTGGATTCCCAGTATGATTATTCCAATAAGAATTATCTACTGTTGAAGTGCCATCCCCGTATCCTACTAATCCTCCAACATAACTACTTCCATTTACGTTTCCGGTTGCGTAGGCATTATCTATTGTCGAAGAATAATACAAATAACCAACTAATCCTCCAACTTTATCTGTCCCATTTACATCTCCTGTTGCATAAGAATTGTCTATTGTTGAATAATAATACAAATAACCCACTAATCCTCCAACTTTTTCGGTTCCATTCACATCTCCTGTTGCATAAGAATTGTCTAATGTCAAACCAGATGTATATCCAACTAACCCTCCAACTTTTTCGGTTCCATTCACATCTCCTGTTGCATAAGAATTATCAATAATTGAAATATAATATTGATAGCCCACTAAGCCTCCTACAGCGTAGCTACTTCCAATTACATCTCCTGTTGCATAAGAATTATTTATTGTAGATGTATAGAGATATCCCAATAATCCTCCTACGTCATAACCACTTCCAGTTACATTCCCTGTTGCATAAGAATTATCAATTGTTGAACTATATGAATAACCAATTAATCCTCCTACATCATAAATCCCATTTACATTCCCTGTTGCATAAGAATTATCAACAAACGAAGAATAACTTATACTACCTATTAACCCTCCAATATACTGGTTTCCATTTACATCTCCTGTTGAATAAGCATTGTCTATATTAGAATAATAAAAAGTTCCAATTAATCCACCTACTTCTTCACTTGATCCACTTATGTTTACATCTAGAATACTAATATTAGAAATATTAAAATAAATAGTATTACCAAATAATGCTAAACCTGAAATCACGGAGTAATTTAAATTTAGCCCAGTTATTTGTTTTCCATTCCCATCAAACTCTCCTGTTAAATAAGGAATATAAAAATTATCTTCAAGATTAATATCTGAATTTAGTTTAAATTTCAAATTTGGATTTTGGCCAAAAGTACGAAGCTGTTTAAGATCAGAATAATTATTTATTATATAATAATCTCCTTCTTTAGTTAAATAATCATCAATAGATACTAATGTTTTGTTATTAGCTAACCATTGATTAAATTGTTCTTCATATAATGCTCCTACTGTAAAGAGGCTAGCCCCATTAAGTAGGCTAGAATTATAATTATAATAAGAATTTTCTACTTTTACTCCCCATGGACTTCCTATTAGTCCTCCAATTCTATTTTCATCTGCATTTATACTTACATTTCCTATCATATAGGAATTGTTTATTCTTCCTAAATATGCATTTCCTGCTAGGCCTCCAACAGCACGATCTCCACTAAAATTTCCAATTGCATAAGAATTACTTATATTTCCATGACTGAAGTAACCTGTTAAACCTCCAACAACTGCTTCACCTGTCACATTTCCTGTTACAAATGAATTATTTATTATTGTGTAATATGGAAATCCTGCCAAACTTCCAACATAATTTTTTCCAGTAATATTTACATTTTCTAATCCAATGTCATAAATATTTGAATACTCTGTCCTACCAAACAGCCCGATATAGTTTGTTGAAGGCCTGTAAATTGTTAGATTAGTTATATTGTAATTGTTTCCTAAGAAATTTCCTGTGAATTTATAGTTATTAGTCTCGTTTCCAACAGGTAAAAAGCCTGCCCCAGAATTCCAATTAATAGTATCAGAGCAATTGATATTATTTGCTAATGAATAATTATTTGTTAATTCGTTGTTCATGTCTTGGAGTTCTGTGCAGTTTGTTATGATGCAGGGGTCTGCGAGGGTTCCTGAGCCTGCCATAGTGGTAGGGCAAGGAGGGTCTACTATCCAATCAAATTCAACATTGTTTCCTAGGACTTTTAAGTCAAAGGTAGAAATTTCTTCACTTAGGTTTGTTAAATAAATTTTATATTTGTTTTCATTTTGGATATTTGTAAATCTTGCAATTTCTTCATTGTCTTGAATGTAAACTATGACTTCTGAGTGGTTGTTGCTTTTTGCGTAAATCGTGATATCTTTTGTGTTGTCTAGTGCTTTTTCAAAAGTTGCTCTGACGTAATGGTTATTTTCTATGGGTTCACTCCAGATATTGTCTCTAGTTTTAGTTTCATTATAAATATTGCTTATGTAGTTTTTGTTTTCGTCTAAATGTTCTGCATTTGTGATTGGGATTATCATTAGAGTAGGATCTAAATAAATCATGTCACCAACTTTGTATAAATTTTGTTCTCTAAAATCTTGCTCAATATAAATTGTAATGCTATTTTCATAGGTTTTGTCTTTAATTTTTTCTTCATCTATAACTAATCCTGTTATGCTTTGGAGGATGTTGTTAGAGGTTTCTGGTTCTTGTTGAGGAGTTTCAATATTTGTTGTTGATGTTAGAATGGTGTTATTTGTTTTTTTATTTGCTCTATTCTTTTTTGCACCTATATTTTCTTTTTCAATTATTTCTGTGTCTGTTTCTTCTTCTAAGTTGGTTTCTTCTTCAATTGTTTCTACGTCTGTTTCTTCTTCTAAGTTGGTTTCTTCTTCAATTGTTTCTATAACTGGAGTATTAATGTCAACATTAATTTCAAGAGCAGGTTTTTCTATTGTAATTGTGTAACCTTCTTTTATTAAATCTGAAAATGAAAGGATGTTTCTTCCGATTTTTAATGTATGTTTGTCATAAATTGAAATAGATTCGTTTGCAGTGACTTCTATTTTTGCGAGGAATTGTAGATCTTTTAGTTTTACTTCATAGCCCCATTTGTAGTTGTCTTCTGTTTCATTAGGAGTAGTGGTTACATTGATATTAAATTCTTCATTATCTAAATTAATTTCAATTTCTTCTTCAATTACTTTGATTTCTTGTTTTGTTAAATCATTGACAACTTGTTGAACCTCTTCTAAATCTACTTCAATAACTTCTTCTGTGATTACTTTTCCAGTTGGTTGGATGTTTTTAATAATTGTTATTAGGTTTTTGAAAATTAATTTTATCATGTTTCCAGTTATTGTTGGTTCTAAAATTTCTTGTGGTTGAGATTCTTCTTCAGGGGTTTCTTTTATTGTTTCACTTTCTTCTTTGAGTGTTTCTTCATTATCATTTTCTAAGTTGGTTTCTTCTATTGTTTCTTCATCGGTTTCACTTTCTTCTTCATCTTCTAAGTTGGTTTCTTCAATGACTTCTTCTATTGTTTCATTTTCTTCTTTAGGGGTTTCTTCTATTGTCTCTTCAATGACTTCTTCTATTATTTCACTCTCTTTTTCCTCTTCTAAGTTGGTTTCTTCTTCTATTATTTCACTCTCTTCTTCAACTTTTTCTTTGATATTTATTTCCTTATCGATTTCAGGTGTTATTTTATCTTTTGCTATTTTTTCAATAAATTCGCTGTAGTTTAGGAGTTCGAAATATAATCTTATTTTATTTCCTTGCATATCAAACTCCATTCGTTTATTTTTATTTTTTGAAATAGTAGTTCCAAGTAATTTTGTGGGTTCTTTTATTTCTAAACTGTCTATTTTAGATTTAAATTTTTGTTCAGTAGGTTCTTCATTAATTACAAAACCTGTTAAATTAGAAGAAAAAAATAATCCTAGAGTTAATAATGTTAGAAATAAAATACTAATTAATATTTTGAATTTTTTACCCATTTTTATTTATTAATAAGAGAATTTTAAGGTTAATAAGAGTTTCTATTTTTTGTTTATGGTTTTTGTTATTAATAATAAAACAGAGGCAATTATTCCTATTAATGTTATTGTTAAATCTGTTGTATTGAAGCAAGGAGTCATTAATGTTTTAATGAATATATAGACAAAGATTAGATAATTTATTGTTGTTACAAACCAATCAAATAGTTCGTATTCCATTTTAAGCTATGATTAATTTTATTATCCCATAGATTAAGATAATTATTGCGAAAATTCCTATGCTTATTGAAATCCAGTTTAAGATGTTTAATAGTTTTTTGTTCATGTATTTGTTAGGTAATAGAAGTTAATAAGGGTTTTTATTTCTCCAACTCTTCAATCAACTTATCCATGTCAATATCTTTGCAATCGCTTATTATTAATTCTGGATTATTGAACATTTGGTTTTTTCTGACTTGCCCTGAAATTATCATTTCTTTTCCAAGTAAGTCTTCCTTTTTTGTTGTGAAAAGTTCTGGTGTTTCTATTTCTTGTTTTGTCATTAGTTTTTCTAATTGGTCTGAGAATATTACTGATCTTATTGATTCTGTTCCGTCATCTATTACGAAATTTAGAAGGGCTCTTTTTTCAGGAGTTATTTCTCCATGTTCTTGACATTTTGATTCTACTGCTTTTTTTCTACATTGAGGGCAGACTTCGAAGAATCTTGGTTCAAACATTTGAACTATGAATGCTCTTGTTGATATTGAATTTCCTTCTGTGAATTCTTTAATTGTTTTGGTTGTTGTTGGTTTTTCTGTTATTATTGTTGTTATTGTTTGATTTGAGGGTTTTATTTCTGAGAAAGATGTTAGATGTATTTCTTCGTTTCTTAGTGCTGCGTTGTTTATTTCTATTACTTGGTCTTGGTTGATTTGTTTTTTTTCTATTAAGTCTATGTGGTTTTCATCCCATAAGACTACTCTAATGTTGCTTGTTTCGTCTGCTACTGTGAAGCTTCCTATTCTTCCTTGCCTTCCGTTTTTGTTGTATTCTCTTATTTCATTCATTTGAATTATTTTTCCTAGAATGTTTATTTTTCTCATGCCTGGAACTATTTGATTAATTTTTACTAATTGTTTGTCGAAGTTGATGTTGAGTTCTGCTGCAATTACTTGGGCTGCTCCTTCTTTGCTTATTAGTCCTGCGAGTTTGGCTTGTTTTGCCTCTATTTTTCTTTCTATTTCGTTTGTCGGGAGTCCTGAGTTTGTTGAGATTAGTTGTACTAGTTGTTCGTAGTTGTTTTCCATCTTTTTTTATGATTAGTAGAATTAAGCTTGTTTTATAAGGATTATTGTTAAATAAAACAACCAACAAATTTATAAAGTGAAAATTCTGAGGGTTATTATGGGAATGGTTTTGATTAAAGTTAAGATAATGCCTGATTCTCCTGATGCTGATTTGGATGCACTTGAGAAGAAAGCTGAAGAAATTGTTGTAGCTGGTGAAGGTGGGAATATTAAGATGGAGAGAGAGCCAGTTGCTTTTGGTTTGAATGCAATTATTGTGTTTTTTTCTAGAGATGAGAATTTGGAGAGTGATGGGTTGTTGGATGAGTTGAGGGGTATGGGAAATGTTAGTTCTGCAGAAGTTATTGATTATAGACGTGCTTTGGGATAGATAGGAAGATATAAAAATCTTTTTTAGATTTATTTAAGTAAGATTAAAGTTATTTTTTTTATCCTTTTTGATTATTTTATTGGAGTTTATTTCTAGCCCTTTTCCATCTGTAATAGTTAATTCTACAATTCTTTTCTTAAATGGGGTTCCTCTCATTTTAAGAATTTCCATAGCTGCACTTCTTTCTCCTGAATCATAAATAACATTATAGATAACAATAATTCCATCAGATAAGAATGATACTGCGTCTCCTTGTTCTTTGAATGTTGTTCCTATGTGTGATGGAGAGGACACTTCTCTAATAAGGAAATTTGTTATTTGGTTTTTCTCTAAGTATCTAAATAATTGTTCCATGTAAATTCTGAATCTGCTTTCTTCACCTGAGAATGCTGAAGCAATACTTGTTAACGAATCTATTACTATGAAGTCTGGTTCAAAATCTGTTGGAAAGAATACTGGATTTACTTCAATTAAAAGTTCTTTCTTTGCAGCACTAAGTAAGGCTTCTATACTTCTTGAAACATCAATCGCATTAAATCTGGTAATTCTTAAAAGTCCTTTTTTAATATATTCTTTTGGTGCCCATCCAAAACTTTCCATATGTCCTATTAATCTTTCTTCTGGTTCTTCAAAGCTCATATAAAGTCCTTTTTTCCCTTGTTTGCATAAATTGTTAAGAGTAGTTAAACAAAATAATGTTTTACCACTTCCAGGACCACCTTCAACTAAAACTGATGCCCCTCTGGGAATTCCTGCATTTTTTCTTAAAAATAATTCATCAAAACCTTTGATACCTGTTTGAATATACTTTGGTTTTGGGACTTCTTTATTGTTTTTAGTGGGGTTGATATCTTTTTTTATTGTTTCATTTAATTTGGCTGGTTTCTTTTTTGAAAATAAATGGGTTAATTTGCTAAGGAAACCTTTTTTAGATGGTTTTTTACGAGATTTTTTATGCTTGTTTGGATGAGATATTATTTTCTTAATTTGTGTCTTATGGTCTTTTTTTAATTTTTTATCTTTATGTATCTTTGAAAGTTTTTTTCCTAATTTTATTTGTTTTTTTGATAATTTTCTTGAGGGTTTTTTAGTTAAGGGCTTTTCTTTTTTATGAATTGGTTTTTGTTTGATAGTTTTTGTCTTTTTATTCTTTAGACTTTCTTTTTTTCTAGATTTAGAATTTTTAGACACCATTTTTTTTATATTTAACTAATGAGAGTTTAATTTATAAGTTTATTTGTTTGATTAATGTTTAATTGTTTTATGTAAACATAAGGTATATAAATATTAAAATATTTATTTTTAAATGGGGAAAAAGAAGACGATAAAAAGGGGAAAAAATAAAGAATATTTATTGTATTTCTTATTAATAATTCTTGGATTGATATTATTTTCATTAGTTCTTCCTAAATTTTTAAATGTGGCTCCTTTGAGTTTTTCAAATAATCTTTTTACTGGAAAGGCGGTTGCTGAGGATTATAATTTTAATCTTGGTGATTCATTGAATGGAAGAGTTATTATTAATTTGGATGAAGAAATAAAGGGAGATAAACAAGTTTTATTATTAATTGAAAATGAGGGGAATGTGGTTTATACTGAGATAGTTTTTTTGGAAGAATTCTTAAAAGGTTCTGAAATTATAACTAAAGATTATATTTATACAAAGGAGAATACTTATTTTGTTGAATTAGGGGAAGTTGTTGATTTTACTTTTGAAAAGGCTGGGGAATATGAGTTAATGATTTCTATTCTTGAATTGGATTTGAATATTGTTAAAAAATTTTCTGTTAATTGATTTTTGATTTTTTATAGGTAGTTTAGATTTTTGTTTTTTGATTTTGAATATTTTTAGTAATGGATTTATAGGAATGTTTATATAGTAAAAGTATGTATTAATGATAAGTTTTGATGTTAATTGTTGATACTTAATACTAGTGTATAGAAAATGGCTAAAATAAATAAAGTTATTAAGGATATAATGAAGATTCTTAAAAAAGATACTCGTGGACTTACTATTCAGGAACTTTCAAAGATGACTAAAGTTTCTAGAATTACTACAAGTATGGCTTTAATGAAACTTGATGGGGCGGGGTTGTTGGATATTAGATGTATTGGAAATTGTAAATTGCATTATATTAAAAAATAAAATGGGAGATGTTAAATAAAAAAAGATGGTAAGTGGAACAAAAAGATTTGAAAAGAAAAATAGGTTTGCGATATTTTTAATTTTAAGTATGTTGATTGGTAGTATTGGAATAGGAGTTATTGCCTTGGGTGAAATTGAGGATAATAAATTCGAGGTTGGAAAAAATATTTATACAAATCAAAGTAAGTTTAGTTTAGAATTAGCAGAGGATTTTCAAGATTATTCTAAATATTCTCTCAGGGTTATGGGAAGTGGAGATGGAGATTTTAAAAAAGGGTTTATTGATTTTTATAATGTTTTAGGAAATCTTAGTGTTTTTTTATCTGTATTTGAGGATAATGATGAAAATAATAATTTAAGTATTGATTTTAATGTGTTTTTTGTTGAGAATGTTGAAAATGGGATTGAATTTGTTTTAAGGGAGGAGGGTTTGGATAATGTTAGTTTGGATAATGTTAGTTTGGATAATGCTAGTTTGGATAATGCTAGTTTGGATAATAATTTAGTAGAATTGAGAGATGTTATTGATGTTACAGAAGAAGTTATTGAGGATATTACTGAAGAGGTTTTGAAGGATAATGGGACTCAGATAGAATTGCGAAATTTAGAGGCTGATGGAATCGATACCTTAGTTAATAATAGTAACTCTGAGGTCAATAAAAGTGATGAAAATAAAATTATTGGTTTTGCAAGAGATATTGGTATTTTTGCGGTAGAAATATTAAATATAATTTATCCTACAAATGTAACTTCTACTAATTATGTAACTGAGTTAAATTATACGACTACTGGTAATGGAAGTTGTTGGTATTCAATTGATGGTGGTGCTTTTAATTATACTGCTGTTTCTTCAGGTGTGAATTGGACTGAGTTGCATGGGAATAGTAGCTTAGGAAGTAATACTTGGATAGTTTGGTGTAATGATACTGCGGGGAGTGTAAATAGTAGTAGTGTTATATTTTCTGTAGATAATGTTGTGGGTAATGTAACTATATCTAGTCCTGTTAATGGTTCATGGTATGGTGATAATACTCCTTTGGTGAATGTATCTTCGTCGGAAGTTGGTAGTGGATTTATTGTTCCTGATTTGGATGGGAGTTTGGTTAGTTGGTGGAGGATGGATGATTATAATGGAAGTCATGTTAGTGATTATGTTGGAGTGAATAATGGGAGTGCTGTTGGTGGTGCTAGTCAGGTTGATAATGGAAAGTTTGGAAAGGGATTTAGTTTTGATGGAAGTGATGGTAAAATTGATACAGGTAGTGATTTTATTGGGACTGGAGAGGATAGTGCGTGTATGTGGATTTATCCGAGAAGTAGGGGAGAGTCTGATCTTGGAAGGATTGTGAGTAATGGTAAGTTCCAGATTTCTTCTGCAAATTCTAATACAAGACTATATTTATATGGAGGTGATGGAGGATTCGCATATTCGAATAGTGCATTTTTTATTTATAATACTTGGATACATGCATGTGTTACAAGAAATTCAACAGGATTTACTACTTTTTATAAAAATGGTGTATATGATACTGTTGATTCATCTTCAGGAACACCAACCGCAGGGACAACTAATGTGATTATTGGAAATACTGATTCAGAAATATATACTTTCAACGGAACAATTGACGAACTAATGATATTCAATAGAACTTTATCTGCCGAGGAAGTTTTGAGTTTGTATAATGCTACGAGGTTGGAGTTTAATACATCTGCTCTTGCAGATGGTGCTCATGATTTTACAGCTTATACAAGTGATTTAGCTGGGAATGTGAATTCGTCGAGTGCGAATTTTAGTGTTGATACGAGTTTGCCTAATTTAGAGATTGTTAGTCCTATGAATGGTTCTAGTTATAATAATGGTTCTGTTTTGGTGAATGTTTCGTCTTCGGAAGTTGGTAGTGGTTTTATTGTTCCTGATTTGGATGGGGGTTTGGTTAGTTGGTGGAGGATGGATAGATGTTGAAGGTTCAAATGTTGTGGATTATATTGGGGTGAATAATGGGTCGGCTGTTGGTGGTGCTAGTCAGGTGGATGGTGGGAAATTCGGAAAGGGGTTTGAGTTTGATGGGGTGGATGATTGGGTGGGTTGTGGAAATGACAATAGTTTGGATATTGGAACTAATAATAATTGGTCTTATTTTGCGTGGGTAAATGTAGTTGAAGATGCTACTGATGTTGTTATTTCAACTGTAGATGGTAATGGGCGTAATGGGTTTAATTTTTATATTGATGCTAATCAAAGGACGAGGTTATCAATAACAAATTCTACTGTTGGTGAGGAAGAAAGTAGTACTGGTACTATTAATCTTAATGAATGGTATCATGTAGGAGTTGTTTATAGTAATTTAACAGATACAGTTATTTATTATATCAATGGAGTTGAAGATAGTTCAGATACCTACACTACTTTATTGCACCCAGATGGTGCAAATGGATTAAGGATTGGTGCATCTTCCTCATCAGCTTCTTCGCGATTCAACGGTTCAATCGATGAAGTTATGATCTGGAATAGGTCGTTAAGTTCGGAGGAGGTTTTGAGTTTGTATAATGCAACACGTCTTGAGTTCAACACTTCCGCTCTTGATGATGGTGTTCATAATTTTACTGCTTATACTTCTGATTTGGCAGGTAATGTGAATAGTTCGGTTTCTAGTTTTGGAGTTGATAGTGTTTATCCTACTTTGAATATTTCTAGTCCTGTGAATGGTAGTTGGTATGGTGATAATACTCCTTTGGTGAATGTATCTTCGTCAGAGGTTGATAGTGGATTTATTGTTCCTGATTTGGATGGGTCGTTGGTTAGTTGGTGGAGGATGGATGATTTGAATTCAAGTGGTGATGGGTTGGTGGATTATAAGGGTGTGAATAATGGGAGTGTTGTTAATGCGACGCAGGTTGATAATGGAAAGTTTGGGAAGGGGTTTGAGTTTGATGGGGATGGGGATTCTGTTGATGTTGGAGATTTAGATTCTCTAGATTTTGAAAATAATACTGAATTTACTATTTCTGCATGGGGGTATGTAAAGGGAGATGGAGATGGTGGAAATTTTATGGTTTTAGCAGGAAAAACAATTCTTTCAGGAGGTTCTGATAATCATTATTATCTAGGAACAAGGTCTGGTAAATTTAGATTTGATGTAGGAAATGGAAGTGGAAGTGATGGGTTGTTGGTATCAGATTCAGGATATAATGAAAATCAATGGTATCATATTGTTGGAACAAGAAATAGCACTGGTAATTTAAAATTATATCTTGATGGAATGCAGCAAGCAGAAGCATATACTATTGAAGGTGATATAAGCAATTCATATACTTTTAAAATTGGTGCGAGAAATGGAGGTACTTATATTTTCAATGGAACAATAGATGAAGTAATGGTTTTCAATCGTTCTTTGTCAGCTTCTGAGGTTTTGAGTTTGTATAATGCTACGAGGTTGGAATTTAATACTAGTGAATTAGTTGATGGTGTTCATAATTTTACAGCTTATACTTCTGATTTGGCTGGGAATGTTGATTCGTCGAGTGCGAATTTTAGTGTTGATACTGCTTTGCCTACTTTGAATATATCAAGTCCTGTTAATGATAGTTGGTATACGAATGGTTCGGTTTTGGTGAATGTATCTTCGTCAGAGGTTGATAGTGGGTTTATTGTTCCTGATTTGGATGGGAGCTTGGTAAGTTGGTGGAGGATGGATGATGTTAATGGTTCAGGTGATTTGGTGGATTATAATGGTGTGAATAATGGGTCGGCTGTTGGTGGTGCTAGTCAGGTTGATAATGGAAAGTTCGGAAAGGGGTTTGAGTTTTATGGGGGTGGGGATTATGTTGATGTGGGAGATTTAGGGAATATAAAAACTATTTCATATTGGATTAAAGCGAATAGTGAGAATGAGTATGTGTTGGATTTGGATGGAGGTACGCATTATATATTGCATAATAGTTATCCTGTAGGATTTACAGATGCAATAGTATATGTTGATGGTGTTCAAAAAACTGCATTAGGAAATGAGTTGGTGACAAATGGTGGGTTTGATGCAGATAGTGATTGGACACTCACTGGAGGATGGTCAATTGCAGATGGTGTTGCTTCTAATGATGGTAATAGTCAGCCTATGTCCCAATCTAGTGTACAGGAGACAGGGTCATTTTATGTAGCTGAATATGATGTGACCAATTATGTTTCTAGTGGATTTAGAATTAATTTAGGTGGTGCAGGTTTTACTGGGGCTGGAAGTACTGTTTCTGCAAATGGGTCTTATGTAAATTATATATTAGCAGATGGGAATGCAGTTTATTTACAGTCCCGAAGCGCGTTCATAGGTTCTGTTGATAATGTTTCAGTTAAGAAAATCAATGATTTAGTTTCTTCAAATCAATGGCATCATGTTGTTATAACAACTGATACTGTTATTAATGCTAATAGTATTGAATTAGGAAAAAAATCAAGTAAATATTTCAATGGAACAATGGATGAAATCATGATATTCAATCGTTCTCTATCTGCTGAAGAGATTTTGAGTTTGTATAATGCAACCCGTTTAGAATTCAACACTTCCACTCTTGCAGATGGTGCTCATGAGTTTAGTGCTTATACAAGTGATTTGGCTGGTAATGTGAATAGTTCGAGTGCGAATTTTAGTGTTGATACTGTTGCACCAAATGCAACGTCCCTTGCTCCTGTGAATAATTCTTATTTACCAAATGGAATATCTAATTTTACAGCTAATTTAATGGATAATTTGGGGTTGAAGAATGCTACCCTTAATATTTATCAAAAAGATAATACTTGGATGGATTTTGATGGGGATGGGGATTATGTTGGTTTAGGAAATCCGAGTGAGTTAAAAGGTCTTGATGAAATGACTATAAGTGCATGGGTTAAAGCAAAATCTCAATCTACTGCAATAATTGGTTTTGAGAATGGGGGTTCTTGGAACTGGGCATTTTATACTTGGACATTTTCAGTTAAAACAGATACTGGTTATCATAGCAATGCTTATTCTAGTGGTAGTGTTTATGATGCAGATACCTGGGTTCATGTAGTTATGATGTATAATGGTACGAATTTATTGATTTATAAAAATAATGTTTTAATTGATAGTGATACTTCTGTTACAGGAACAATGACATCTGCTAATAATGATTTAAGAATTGGTAACAATGTAGCTTTAAATAGGGATCTTAATGGCTCAATCGATGAGATGCGTATTTATAATCGTTCTTTGTCCACCTTAGAAATTTCAGAGATATATGAATCAAAATTAATACGAAATCCTAGTTTGAATTCATCTGGATTAATTGCGTGGTATGATTTTGATAATTCTGATGGTAATGCTAGTAATCTGCAGGATTATAGTGGTAATGGAAATAATGGGACTGTATATAATGCGACATTTACAAGCTTGGATCACTCATCAATCTTTTCTTCTATTTCAGGTTTAATTTATGGAGTGGGGCAGACTTTTTCTAATTTAATTGATGGAATTTATGATTGGTTCTATGAAGTATTTGATTTAGCTGGAAATAGTTTTACTTCTGAAAATTATACTTTTATTTCAGATCCTACTTTCCCTGAAGTTAGTTTTGATTCTTCAACACCTGCGAATGGTTCTGGGAGAACTGATGAATTTGAGATTAATGTTAGTATTGAAGAAAAATATTTGAGAAATATTACTTATAATTGGGATGGGACAGAATATAATTTGTTTGATGATTCTCTTGTGTTGATGTATAATTTTGATAATGTTTCAGCTTTGGGGGAGAATAGTACACATGTGGTGGATGTGAGTAATGGTGGGAATAATGGGAGTTGGATTGGTGGGCAAGATGGGGATAGTGGTGCGAATTGTAGTGGTGCTAAGTATGGTTGTGGAAGAATGTTTGATGGGAATGGAGATTATGTAAGTATAAGTGATAACTCAAATATTAATTTTACAAATACTTCTGATTTTACTTTATCGGCGTGGATATATTTTAATGGAAGAAATTCTAATACTTATGAGGGTATAATTGGTAAGAGATATTCAAGCCAATTGTGGTATCAATTTTATGTAAATGATGTAGGTGCAGAGGAATTTGTGTATTTTTCTCTATATGATGGAACTACAAGTCCTACAGCTACTGGCTCTATAAATATAAATGATGGTAAATGGCATTTGGTAAATGCAGTGAAAAATACAACTGCAGACAAAATTTATGTTTATGTGGATGGAATACTTGATGATTCTAGTACTGATACAACTACTAAGGATATCTCGAATAATGGTTCTTTATTTATAGGGGCGGTAATTAGTGGAAGTTATTCTTGGAACGGTTCAATAGATGAAGTAAGAATTTTTAATAGAAGTTTATCTGTTGAAGAAATTAGTTTATTATATCGAAGCAATCTAAAAAAATATGATGAAAACAAATGGAATCTTTGGATTAATCAAACAGGTTTGGCAATTGGGAGTAGTTATACTTATAATATTAATGTTTCTGATTTAGCAGGAAATCTTAATTCTACTGAAATACGAACTATTGTTGCGAATTCTAAGCCTACTTTTATTAGTGTTAGTAATTCTCCTACCTCTGATGATGATCTTGATCCAAATACTACAATTATTGTGACTGCAAATATTTCTGATGAGGATGGTAATTTTGATTCTGCTTTATTGCAATATAGAAACTCTTCGGATGCTAGTTGGACAAATGTTAGTATGGTGAATACGACTGCTAAGGGTATTTATACAATGGTTAATGGGAGTTTTACCCTACCTGCTGCGATTGAAACTAATTATACTTATAGGGTTTGGGCAAATGATAGTGAGGGTGATTCAAATTTTTCTAGTAATTCTACTTTGGATGTTTCGTGGGATTGTACTTGGACTACGACTTCTTCTTTGGGTTCAACTGCTGGTTGGGATGAAAATAAATGGCTTGGAAATATTACTCTAAATAATACTGGTGATGTGGAATTTGGAGTTAGTAATTGTAGTTTGGATTTTAGATTAACATATGATTTGGCAGAAGGAAGAATTTATTATGATGGTTTTTATTATAAATCTTCTCTTGTTTATACTATCTCTACAGAATCTTATCAAAACATTACTATTAATGCTACTTTTGGTACAGAGATAAAACAGGAGGATGTTATAATTACTATTGATGAAATCTCCTCTCGTTCAAACAATTCTCAATTGAACACCTCTGCAACGATTGTTTCAAATCAGGCAGGACCTTATTTATCTCAAACAATTTCTAGTTCTCCTTCGAATGTTTATCTTACTTCAGGGGATTTTAGTTTGCAAGGTTATTTAAGAAATTTAATGGGTTCTGTGACAGTTAATGAAAATAATACTGCTTATAATGTTAGTTTTAATTGGACTTTGCCGGAGGGTTTGACGAATGTTTCTGGAAATTCTAGTGTATTTTATGAAAATATTAGTGGAAGTGGTTTGAATAATAATAATCTTGAGGTTGGATTTTCTAGTTTGGCTTCGATGAGTCCTGGAGTTTTGGTTGTTTCTCTTTATTCAGAGGGTTATAATCTTTCTGGAGATTTGATTAATGATGCTTATGGGAATTTAAATCTTTTTGATTCTGTGAATATAACTTTTTTGTGTTATGAAGAATCTGATGGTGTTTGTGTAACTGCTTGTGGTTATTTGTTAGATTCTGATTGTTCTGCTCCGGCTGCTTCAACTCCTGGTGCTAGTGCTGGTGGTGGAGGTGGTGGTGGAGGTTCGAGAAGGGATGTTGATTTTTTTAGTTCATCACAGGATTTGCAGTTAGTTCGTGGAGAACAAAATGAGATTATTGTTACAATTGAAAATAAATATGATAATGATAGTTTGGAAGATTTGAGTTTTAGTGTTATAGGGGATATTGCTAAATATGTTCGTGTTAGTCCTGCTAAGATTTGGAGTTTGAAGCCTGGTGAAAAGGTGAATGTTAGTTTGATAATTACTTCTCCTACATATGTTAAGTTGGGGAGGCAGGAGTTGACTCTTTTGATTAATGGGATTAAGGGCTTTGGAGATTATAAGGAATCTAAGAAATTTATTTTAGAGATTCATGAGTTGAGTGGTGATGATGCTTATGAATTGTTGGATGATGCTCGTGAGTGGATTGTTAAATTGGAAGAAGCTAACCTTAGTTATGATTATCTGAATGAGCTTTTGAATGAGTCGGAAATGGGGATTAAAGTTTTTGATTATGAGTTGGTTCGAGATAATCATGAGATTATTCTGGAGTTGGCTGAAGCTGGTTTGAAAACTAAGAAGATTATTGAGGAGTTGAATACGTTGTTGGATGTGGCTCGTGAAAAAGGGATTGATATTGATGGT
>JABIDS010000006.1 GCA_018651605.1 archaeon
AATTACAAAAAGAATTAGATATAAAACTAACTAACAAAGGGAAAAACATATTTGTAGAAGGAGCTCCTGAAAAAGAATACCTTGCACTCCAAGTCCTAGAAGCAATAAATATAGGATTCTCAACAGAAAAAGCACTAAGATTAAAAGAAGACGGAATAATCCTTCAAACCCTGCACATAAAAGACATAACTAAACGAGGAGACCTAGAAAGAGTAAGGGGAAGAATCATAGGAAAAAAAGGTAGAACATTATCCACATTAAGCAAACTAACAAACTGTGATATCTCTTTAGAAGATAATGAGATAGGACTAATCGGAGATGCAGAAATCATGGATGATGCAATCCAATCAGTAACATCATTAATTCAAGGTTCAAAACAAGGAAACGTTTACACAAGATTAGAAAGAGAAGGAAAAAAGAAAAGATTGACCAGAAATGATGATATCAAGAATGAACTAGAATAAAAAACTATTTATACTAACAAACTATTATTATTACATGTTTAGCAGATTTAGTTTATGGCAACAAAGAGGACTTGAAGCATTTATTGGAATTCTCCCAGAACATAACTCTGGACCTTGTGATAAAATGAAACCCAAATTAAGAACAATACCTCCTAATCAAGAAGATTTTAATCCAGAAGAAATAGCCTATTCTTATAAGTACAATCGAGAAACAGGAGAGATAGAATATACAATTTATTAAAAAATAGAAAATTTCTCTAAAATAAAACTCATCTCCAAAAAGTTACCCTCTAACAACTTACTAAGACCAAGGAAGGAAAGGAAAAGTGCGAGCACGGCTTTCCGCAGCGGAGGAAATTTAAACACTTAAGATAATCAACAATCTTAAAAACAAATAACTTTAAATATCCTTTTCATCAAAATATTATATAAGTCCCTGTAGCTCAGTTGGTAGAGCATACGGCTGTTAACCGTAGGGTCGTTGGTTCGAGTCCAGCCGGGGACGTTTTATATTAACAATAAAATTCTAAGAATATTGAGAAATACCAACACACTCTCCACTCTCACATTCACAACTCTCAGCTTCAGCAATACTAGGACAACCCATTCCACCAACACAATCAACAGAAACAGGCACCTCATCAACATAATAACAAGCATTATAATATTCAGTTTTATTTCCACAACAATAAGGTTTAGGTTTCAAAACACATTCAAAATCAGAACTACAAACCCCTTCAAAAGTATCAATTATTTTACTATCAGTTTCATCAGGAACAATAACTAAAGAATCATCCAAAGGCGCATTATCAAAAGAAACAGAATCCTGATCAGACTTTTTAACCACATCAGTCCCCACAACTACCCAAACAAAAATAACAATTACAAAAACCAAAATTACAATCCCTTTTTTCATAAAAATAAAAAGATAAAACACTTAATAAGGTTTTGCTAAATTATATTCTAAAGACTAACAATACTTAAATAATAAATCTTCCAGTACTAAATATGCCCAAAGAAGAATATAATGACCAAGTTTTAAAAAATCTTGAAAATCTAACAAAAGGTATTTCAAGATTAAATTTAAGAAGAGTTTACTCAAGAGAAGACCCAAGACATACCTTAGATTTAGAAATAAATGCATATCACTTTGAATTAATAACTCCACAATTAAATATTCAAAGACAAATTCCACATATAACTATTGAAACTTGGGCAGTAAATGGAAATCAAACACAAGAAATAAGAGGAGATGAATATCTTATGTCTTATAAAGGAAATTTAGTTTCTCATGAAAATCATAGATTTAATGGTTCTGAATGGCATCATAAAAGTGATAAAAAATTAGGTAATCTTAAACACCTAAACCAAGAACTAAAAAGCATGTTACAAAAAGTTCGTGTCCCCTATCCTCTATCTATCCATCCAACAGTTCTCGCATTAATGCATTATGGGTAACTAAACATTTTTATACCTCTCCTTCTTTAACAAACCATGAAATTAGACCAAGCCATAGAAAAAAGAGCATCTATAAAAAAATTTTCACCAAAAGAACCAAAAATAGAAAATATTATTGAAGCAATAGAAGCTGCAAACAGAGCACCATCTCCAGGAAACCTATCAATTCTAAGATACATAATTATCGACGATGAAGAAACAAAAAACAAAATCGCAGAATACACTCGACAAGAATTCACAAAAACAGCACCATTCATAGTAATTGTCTGTTCAGACCCTAAAGATGCAATAAGATTCTATGACACCAGAGCAGAAACATATGTAAAACATCACGTAGGTGCAGCAGTTGAAAACTTCTTACTAAAAATAACAGACCTCAAATTAGCCTCATGTTGGGTAGGTGCATTCTCAGACACACTTAAAAAAGAACTAAAAATCCCTGACAACATCAACATCGAAGTCATACTTCCAGTAGGATATCCTGCAGCAAACCAAGAAACAAAGCAAAAAAACAAAGCAAAAATATACGGTAAACTTTTCTACAACTCATTTAGAAACACTTTCAAAACAGGTAGAGAAATGGTGAGAAGGGACGATATTTGATAATTCTTAACAACTAAATTTTCATTCGCTTCGCTCAACTTATTCTATGTCAAATTAGGAAACTTCGTTAACCTAATTTTCTATTTTTCTTAATATCTCCTTAATCTTATTATCTATACAAAACTCACTTAGCACTCCTAACAACCAAAAAGAAAACTCCTCTGAATAAATTAAATCCCTAAGAAGATTTCAAAACTGCGGGGCGGAAAGGAAAAGGTGACAACCGGCTTTCCGCAGGTGGCGGAAAATCCAACAACAAAACTCATCCACTTCGTTCATTCCAACAAATAAAAATCATTCACAGAAATAGAAGTTTTTTTACCCAAAGAAACAAATTCTTCCCAACTAAAATTTTCATGATGTTCAACACAACTCTTATCATCTTCTGAAGAATTGGTTCCATAATACCCTATTTTATTAATTTTTACTGGAAATTTTACTAATTTTGCAGGCTCTTTTTTTAACCAATCAGGAGCACACGCTTCTGAAATAACCCCATTATCATCTGCTAAAGAAACTAATTCTAAAGAATATCCCTTTACTCTTTCAAGGTCCTCAGAATATGTTAATCCTCCATCCAAAGATACACTATGCAAACCCAAACTCCCCTTAACTATTTTTTTAATTCCCATAAAAAATACAACTTCAAACTTTATTTAAACTTTCCCTTCAGACTTTACTACTCTAACAAAATAAAAACCCCTCAAAAAACAAAGAGGCAAAAAAACAAAAAAAAACCTGCTCCACTCACTTCGTTCGCTTCACAGATTCTTCAACTCACTTCAACAAAAATTCGTTCCCCTTACACCTCTCAAAAACCCACCACCCCTACCACCAAAAAACCACCCTCACAAATTTTTATTCACGAACCATGTCAATACCCAGCTCAGTAAACTCAGAACTTCGCGGTTGCATATCATATTCAGCAATCCGTTGCTTACCCAAAATATAAGGGCTAGACACACCTGTCATGATAGTAATAACTCTAACACGACCCTCAAAATCCTTGTTTATCCTTGCACCAATAATAACCTGTGCTTCTGCAGTAATATTCTCAGTTACTAATTTACCAATCTGACTAAATTCCTCAAGCTTCATATCAGGTCCACATGTAATATGAATCAATGCACCATTCGCACCTCTATAATCCACGTCTAACAATGGATGTGTAAGAGCCTGTCGAACCGCCTCATTAACCCTATCACTCGAATCTGCTTCACCAATACCAATAACTGCAACTTCACCTTTCTTCATAATAGCAGAAACATCAGCATAATCCAAATTAATCAACGACGGCAAAGTAATTGTCTCAACAATACCTTTAATCATCGTACTAATCAATTCATTAGCCACAGCAAAAGCCTGCTGGATAGGTAACTGTCCTGCTATATCAACCAAACGATTATTATCAATAACTATCGCTGTGTCCACATGATCCCTTAACTCTTGAAGTCCGAACTCTGCTTTATCTATTCTAGCCTTTTCACATTCAAATGGCATGGTAGCAACTCCGATTACTACTGCACTTGTTTCTTTAGCAAGTTGTGCAACTACGGGCATTGCTCCAGTAGCTGTTCCGCCACCTTCTCCACCGACAATGAAAATCATATCAGCACCAGAAACAGCCTTCTTAAGCTCTGAAATAGACTCCTTAGCAGCTTCTCTCCCAACCTCAGACTTTCCTCCAGCACCTAATCCACGAGTCAATTCTTTTCCAATAAGAATTTTATCATCTGCCTTTGTAATACTAAGATGCAATGCATCTGTATTAGCAGCATAAACCGTCGCACCATTAATACCTTTATTAAAAAGCCAAGTTATTGCATTTCCTCCGCATCCTCCAACACCAAAAACCTTAATGTTAGCTTTACCTGCTTTAAGGTCATCAAAATTAACACTATGTGTATCGACATTATCTATCGCTTCTTTTGCAAGATCTAAAACCATATCTTTTTTACCTCCTTTCATTACTCTCAGATGAAACTACAAACTTAAATACCAATGTTCCATCTGTTTAAAGTAAGTAATTACAAAAATAGGTCCCTCTTTTATTTATGCTTTTCAAAAAATAAAAGAGGATTCTATTTATAAAAATTTAGGTGATTATATTCAAACAAATCATATTCCCATAACTCAAACAACCAACTCCTCCACAACTCCCTGATTAATCTTTATAGAAAAATATTCCAAGTTTTCAGAATCATTCTTTAAAATATTCATAACTTCTCCTAATTTATTCAAATCCCTTGCGAAAACATATAAACTATCTTTTTCAGAATCATAAATAACAATAGAATCATTATCTTTCAAATACTCTAAATAATAAACATCGATAAAATCATCAATTAAACCTATTACTAATAATTTTTCTTCACTAACTCTCTCCTGTTCCTTAAAGATTTTTAACTCTCCAAACTCTAAAACAAAATCATTTATTAAATTTCTTTCATTTTCAGAAATCTCATCACCAATAATTGCCACATAAGAATCATTCAAACCCATAACAAATAAACCTACAGTAGGAGGGGAAAACAAAACATCTGGCTCAATTAAATAAAAAAGCCCAAAAACTAAAAGAACAATAAACACCATAAAAAAAGATAAAATAAAAATTATCAAATATAATCCTTCTTTTTCAACATTATAACTTTTTGTTATCTTGATTTCACTAACCCCTTCTCCATTTGCCATATGTTATTAATAATTAGAAGATTATAAACTTATTGTTCAACAAAAAGAATCTCTTTAAATATAACTTTGCCCTTCTTCAAAATCCTAATCTTATCCATTCCCTCATTAATTGGAACTGTCAAATAAAAATTAACATCTTCCAATTTAATTATCCCACCTTCGACATTTAAATTATTTTCTTCAGAATCATCAAAATTATCAGAATATACATCTACAGGATTACCAAAAAAACTAGAATATAAAACTACTCCAACATTAGAAACAGACTCTATCTCAAACTCCCTTTCAGCATAATGATTCAATGAAGGAAGATTGCCTTTTTCAAAACTCTTATCAATTAATTTCATCTCATCCCCATTATAATTAAACTCCAATAAAACATAATTAGGAGTCTCTGTATCTTTTTCTCCATCTTTTTTATCGACTTCAGGAGTCTCCTCCCCTTCCTTATCAGGAGTTTCCTCTTCAAGAGATTCAATTACTGTAGGTGTACCACCACCTCCACCCCCACCTCCACCACCTCCGCCACCACC
>JABIDS010000007.1 GCA_018651605.1 archaeon
CCAAATTGGGCCATTAATATCTCCATCATAACCATTATCTGTTTCATCATAAACTACGGTTCCAGAATTTTCATTAAAATGCCATAAAGCTACAGTATTTTCATCTACTTCATATTCCTCTAAATTTTTATCCATAGAATATGCTAATTGAGATAATCCTACAACTGAAACTAAAAGCAAACAAATCAAAATTAATTTCTTCATTTATTTTCCACCCCCATGGAATTCCGTGCTATGAGGGTTCTTTAGAAATATTTAAAACTTACTACACAAATCTTATAAAACTCCCTAATCTCTTATTTCTATGTTACTATCAAAATCTAAATATTTAGTTGGCTTACAATGCCCAAGACACTTATGGATAGCTTTCAATGATAAAGAAAAACTCCCAGAATTTGATGCAGCAACTCAAAAAAGATTTGATGTTGGTCATGATCTAGAAGAATATGCTAAAAAACTATTTCCGGGAGGTATAGACATTCCCACAGAAGATTTTAATGAGAGTTTACAATTAACTCAAGCTTCACTAAAAGAAGAAAAACCACTATTTGAACCAGCTTTCAAGATTGATGATTTATACTCTAGAGGAGATATTTTTGTTCCTAATGGTGACGGTTGGGATGTAATTGAGATTAAGTCCGCTACTAAAGTTAAAGATGTTAATTTACATGATGTTTCTTTTCAAAAGTATGTTTATGAGAAATGTGGTTTGAAAATAAAGAAGTGTTATTTGATGCACATTAATAATGAGTATGTTAGAGATGGAGATATTGATCCTTCTAAGTTATTAATTAAGGAAGATATAACTTCTCAGGTGGATGAGTATATTATTGGGATTTCTGAGAGGATTAGTAAGATGAAAGAAATAATTTCTGATCCTTTACTTGTTGAGAATAGTATTGGTCCACACTGTAGTGATCCTTATGATTGTCCTTTGGTTGATGATTGTTGGTCTTTTTTACCTTCTGGTCATGTTTTTCAGTTGTATGGTTCTAAGAAGAAAGGTTTTTCTTTGGTTGAGGATAAGATTTATGCTTTGAAAGATATTCCAGATGATTTTAAGTTAAATGATAAACAAGGGATCCAGATTAAGTGTGAGAAAAGTGGTGAGATTCATGTAAATAAGGAAGCTATTAAGCATTTTTTAGGTTCTTTAGAGTATCCTCTTTATTATTTGGATTTTGAAACGATAAATCCTGCCATTCCTATGTTTGATGGTTCGAGGCCTTATCAGCAGATTCCTTTTCAATTTTCTTTGCATGTAGTTAAGTCTGAAGGTGCTGAGGCAGAGCATCATGAGTTTTTGTATTCTGGTTCTGGAGATCCTCGTAAGGAGTTTGCTTCTTCTTTACGAGAGGTAATTGGTTCTAAAGGTTCTGTTGTTGTTTATAATCAATCTTTTGAAATTTCTAGGTTGAAAGAGTTGGCTTTGTTTTTTCCTTCTGAGAAAGAGTGGATTTCTGATGTAATTTCTAGAATGGTTGATTTGCTTGTTGTTTTTCGTGGATTTGCTTATTATAATCCTAAACAGGAAGGTAGTGCTTCTATAAAGAAAGTTTTACCTGCTATAGTTGGTAAGGATTATTCTTCTTTGGGTATTGCTGAAGGTATGGATGCTTCACTTTCTTATTTGGAGAATTTTGGTAAGATAGATTCTATTAAGAGGGATTTGTTGGAGTATTGTAAGTTGGATACTATGGCAATGGTTTGGATTGTTGAGAAGTTGGAGGAGATTGTTTAGTTATAAAAATAGAATGTTTTAAATAATTTACTAAATACTCGAAAGTCATGGCGAAAGAATGGATACTCAATAATGCTATGAATAGATTTCAGTTGAACTTTAAGAGAAATGTTGGACCAACTTCTAAGAGTATTAGAGAATGTCAACCGAAAAATAAAGAAGAATGGAAAAAATACTATTTTGAGAAAGTCCGATCAGAAAAACATATAGAAAATCTGGGCAATATACTCCATGAAAAAATAAAAAGTGTAGTTAAAGATGAATTAGACACTGTGACCCCTAAAGATTGTATTGAGTACTTGAAACAATTAGTAATAGATAGAACTTTCGATGGTTATATGACCGAAATAGCCATGATAAAAGACCTTGTTGGGCAGGAAATTGGAGTCAAGGTAGAAGAGTCTTCAGATGAGTGGGATAGGTTATTTGCTGTAGACTTTTTTATAAAAATTAAAGATAAATATATTGGATTGCAAATCAAACCTCAGGACATTGGAAC
>JABIDS010000008.1 GCA_018651605.1 archaeon
CGCTTGAACGAGTTGGGTGGGCAATAAAATAAAATGATGTTTAAAGGGGAGAGAAGATAATGCTTAAAGGAGCAGGGCGGACAATAAAATAAGATGACGCTTGAACGAGTTGGGTGGGCAATTCAATAACCTTATAAAATCTCCCTCACTAAATACAATATGCCAATCAATGCACACCCAGAATACCTCAATGCAGAAGCAGAATATTATAATGCCTCAACAGATCAAGAAAAACTAGAAGCTCTTGAAAAAATGGTGAAAACCTTACCAAAACATAAGGGAGCAGAAACATTAAGAAAAAACATAAAAACAAGATATAAAAAATTAAAACAAGAAGTTCAAACAAAAAGGAAAAAATCAGGTTCTAAAAAAGGAATAAAAAAGCAAGATATGCAAGCAGTTTTAATAGGATTAACAAATTCCGGCAAATCCTCCTTACTAAAAGTACTCACAAATGCAGAACCAAAAATAGCAAGTTACGGCTTTACTACTAAAGAGCCAGAAATAGGCACACTCCACCATAAAGGATGCCCAATACAAATAATCGATCTTCCACCAATTGCTTCAGAAAACTTTGAGAATGGAATAATGAACAATACAGACACCTTACTAATCATTGTAGAAAAAATAGCAGAAATAAAACCCACCTTAGACCTAATAAAAAACAAGGAAACACTGCTCAAACCCAAAATAATAGTTTTCAATAAGATAGACATTCATGATGAAAACACAAAAAGAAAAATATCCGAAACATTAAAATCCAAAAGATACAATTTTGTCCTAACTTCCACACATACAAATGAAGGAATTGAAAAATTAAAAGAAAAAATACTAAAGACTTTCAAAATAATCCGAATCTACACAAGACATCCTGGAAAAAAACAAGATGACATTCCAATAATCCTAAAACCAAAATCAACACTCCAAGATGCTGCAGAAAAAATCCTCCACGGCTATTCAAGAAAAGTAAAATACGCAAAAGTCACAGGCCCATCCTCAAAATTCGCAAATCAAAAAATAGGATTAAAGCACATTCTAAAAGATAAAGACATTGTAGAGTTTTACACTACATAAATATATAAAGAAATAATTAATTATAAGTCCATGGAATCAACATCGATAAGAGCATTTAATAAAACATTTTTTATAGCTTCCATTATAACCTGGATTCTTAGCTTTTATCCAAAAATCGATAATACTTGGAGAATAATATTGTTAGTAACTGCATTAGCATTATTAATAACAACATATTTTTTAAGTTATACTGGGAGTGTTGATAAGGTTGAAAAAGAGATTAATAAAATAGAAAAAAGACTTAAAGAGTATGAGAAACTATTAAATACTATTAGAGACATAGTAATATTAAATAAAGTTAAAAAAATAAAATGAATAAAAAAGGTTTTACAGACAAAGACGTCCTTGAATGGATTAAAATAGGCATATTAATAATTGTAGGTATAATTATATTCCAAGCATTATTATCTGCAGTTTAAAAAATTAATTCTTAACCCAACTTAACTGCAGTTCCATAAGCAAGCATTTCAGAAGCACCTGCCATAACCATTGAAGTCATAAATTTCATTCCAATAATTGCATCAGCACCTTTATCAACAGCATCATTAATCATCCGATTATATGCTTCGTCTCTAGAATTTTGAGTCATATCAGTATAAGTTTTAATCTCACCGCCAATAATATTTTTAAATCCTGCACCAATATCTCTTCCAACATTCCTTGCTCGAACAGTACTTCCCTTTACAACCCCTAAGATTTCCTTAACCTTCTTTCCAGGAACTTCGTTTCCAGTAGTAATAATCATTTTTTACCTCCTTTTCGTTTTACTCTTTCAATATCGTCTTCATGACTATTAAGCAAAATAAAAATCCCAATAATCAACAAAGGAATTCCATAAATCAAAGTAAAATAAACAAAAATCCCAACACCAATTAAAATCAATCCTAAAACAATCATAAAAATTCCAGTCAAAGTTCTACTTACTAAATTCATTTTAATACGCCTTCTCCCCCAACTTCTCCAACTTCTTAACATCTACTCCAGATAATAATTCGCTAATAGATTTAGCAACAGCAACTTTCAAATCTTGAGGATGCAACTCTTTTTTAACAAAAGCTTTCTCAATATCCAAATATGAAGAAAACTCCAAATTCCCCCCCCATTTCTCATCTCTTTCAACAACAAACTTCTCACCAGCATCAGACTTCAAAACCATAATCACATATTTCAAAAAAGCCATAACACCATTATCGGGATTTCCTTCAACACAATCTGCCTTATTAATTTTAACCTTAACATCTTCAACACTATCTGTCACGTCGATTTTACTTTTAGCATCACTTGAACTCATTTTCTTACCAACTAATCCTGGAATCATTGGATTCATGACTTCAACACGAGCATCAAAACCAATTTTTGGCAAATTCTCTCGAGCAAACATTAAAATCTTTCTCTGATCCAAACCACCAAACTGAACATCCACATCTAAATAATGTTCATCCAATGACTGCATAATCGGATAAATCAAACCACCCAAAGCCGGATTCTCTCCCATCTTAACAACTTCAGCAGCAGCTCGCTTACAATCTTTAATAGAATTCATACTAGCCATTTTCAAAACATCATAAGCATATTCTGGTTTCAACTGAAACTCACTTCCCTTAACAAACTCAACCTTATCCAAATCAGCCCCCAAAACCTTAAACATCTGAGTTATAGCTTCTTTATAATAATCATATCTATGTTCCAACACAGTCCAAGGCGTCCCATCCAAGGCACCATGCAAATCAGCCAACAAAACCTTCACCCTAAAACCAGCCTTAACAAAATCACTCAATTTCAACAACGGAAACAAATATGCAATAGAAGGCTTACCTGTAACAGAAGTCCCCCAATAAACAACCGGATTCTTTTTCTCCTTAAGCAATTTCCTCAGCTCATCCTCTTTAACAACTTCTTGAGTATTTCGCTTAATCAATTCAAATCTCTCCTCAACACTTGCTACCATAAAAAATACAATAAACCTCCTTTAATAAAGATTTCGATTCAGAAAAACTTATAACTTTCAACTTTCTCGATAAATACAAAAAGATATAAAGTTCCTTATCTATAATTTAACATATAAAACAATAAATTCACCCAAAAAATCAAATAGATTTTTTGAATCCTAAAATGTAAAACATTTTAGTCTGAATTTTAGATTTATCTAAAATTCCAAATTTCAAGGGGTGACTTGTTAAGTAAATTTAAAGGAAGGTTGCATCTAGGAAACCTTGGTTTCCTGGATTCCCCATACGAATATGAAACTACTCCACATCTCATTCACAATAACAATTCTAGGAATTCTTTTAATCATTATTCTAACAAACATCCTACAACCAAAAATCATTCCAATAAACAATATAACTCTAAAACAATTAGATAAACAAATCAAAACCCAAGGGACAATAACAAACATTATCACTCACAATGAATTCCAAGTAATAACTATTAAAAACCAAACAAAAATAAATATCCTTCTAAATCTGCCATCAACAAATCTAACAAAAAATCAAAACATAATTGTAACAGGAAAACTTCAACAATATAAAAATCAACTACAAATTAACGCAAATCAAATAAAACTAAAGTCCTGACATATAAAACCAAACTCCAACCCCAATCCCAGCCAAAATCAAAAGAATAATCCAAATAATAATAAACCATTTCAACCAACCCTTTTTCTTCTTTTTAGGCTTAGCAGCTTTTGGCTTAGCAACATTAGACTCAACAGTTGAAGCAACAGGAGCTTCAGCTTTCATGTCAATATTAGTTTTATTAATTTTATTAATAGTTGCAGGAACACTTGGAACAGCACCTGCAGTTTCCTTATTCAACTGCACCATCGCCTCATCAACATCCTTCTGACTATAACCCGAAGCAATAACTTTCTTCTTTAAATCCTCAATTTTATAATTACCCTTATGCATTCGCAAATATTCTAAAACAACTTTATTCACCATCTTTCTTAATTATCTAAAGAAAACTACCTTTATAAATATTTTCCATCAACTCAAATCAACAACCTTTCCAGGAAAAACCTTACGAACATTTCTTCGCAATCCTAAAACCCCACAAACACCTAAAAACAAACTTGAAACAAAAAAACTAATCATCCCTCCAAAAAATAAAAACCAATTTCCAATTCTCAAAATAAATGGAACAGCCTCATCCTTCTGAATTCCTACCTTCTTAACAGGACTATAAGTTTCAAACTTCTTAGGCCTATATTTTCTAACTTTAATTTTTCTTTTACCAAATAACATAAAACTATAATGAAAACAGAATTTATAAAATATTGTCCCGCAACATTCCAACTAATCAAACAACAACTTAGCCTTCCTCTGAACATCTAAGGCCAAATCCGCTTTTCTCTTTTCAAATTCTGCAGCCTTAGAATTAATCTCTAATTTCAGTCTATCATTAAAATCTTTCTTTAACTTATTCTTAATAATCTCAGATTGATGTTTAACTGCATTTTTAATAGCTTCTTGTTTTTCTTTTTCAAGCCGCATCTTCAATTCATTACGATAACTTTCTTCATCTTCCTTAATCTTAATCCTTCTTGAATCCAACTGATTTCTAATCCTTGAAAGAGCCCCTCTTTCATTCTTCATCTTTCTCTTCATCTCCACAATTTCCTGATTCATCCCTTTCTCTTTTTCATCGTGTTCTTTATGCAATTTAGTAACTTCATTAGTCAAATGTTCATTCATCTGATTTTCTAATCTAAGTCTATGTGCAAGAACTTCTTCATCAGAATGTTTCCTTAACTTAATCTTTTCCCTCTCCAAAATCTCTTTTCTTTCCTTCCTCATACTCTCCTGTTTCAATTTAATCTCATTAGATAATCTCTCTCTTAATTTCAAAAACTGCTTTCTAGAAATCTCCACATTTAACTCTTTCTGTTTTTCATTTAATTCTCTCTGATTCTCAGCATAAACTCTTGCATTTATTTTATCTTGTTTTCTAGCCATCTCCTTCATACTTATCTCTTGTTTTCTTTCCATTTCTTTCATATTTAATTCCTTCCGCTGAATAATTTTAATCATCTCCTTCTCCTTCTTCTTAGCCAGCTCCTCAAGAATTTTCTTTTCCTTAGCTTTTAACAATTTCTTCTGAACTTCAATATCTTTTCTAGCATCAAATTTTAACTTCCGAATTAATTTTTTATTCCTTTCAACTTTATTTTTATTTTTCTGAATATTTTTTTCCTGAAATTTCAGAATTTTTGAAAATCTAGTCCTAAATCCTGAATTCATTAAATTTTCTTTTGCTTTCAAACTTTCAATACCATCTGCACTCAAAGCGTCTTTTAATTTTTCTTCCTCTTCCTTCAATTTCTTAGCCATCTCCAAACGAAGCCCTTCAATAACCTTCCTTTTCTCTTGCTCCATCTCATTCAACTTTTCCCTTTTATCCTCTTCGATTTTTTCCAAAACTCTTTCTCTTTCATCATTAATTTCCATTAATTTCCTTTGTTGAACACTCTTAAATTCATTCTCAACCCTAATTCTTTCCTGCTTTCTAACTTTCTCTTTCATATTTGATTCCTTCATAGCAATTTCCTTTATACCCAAATCCTTTTTCTTAGCAATTTCTTTCATACCTAATTCCTTCCGTCGAACAATTTTAGCCATCTCTTGCTCTTTCTTCTTAGCCAAATCCTCACGAAGCATTCTCTCTTTTTTCTTCAATAACTTCTTCTGAGCTTCAATATTTTTTCTAGCATCAGATTTCAATTTTTCAATTAACTTCTTGCCTTTCTCAATTTCATCTTTATTTCTCTCCATATTTTTCTCCTTAACTTTCAAAACTTTAGAAAACCGTGTCCTAAATCCAGAATTCATCTGATTTTCTTTTTCCTTCAAACTTTCAATACTTTCAATACTCAAAGCATCTTTTAACTTTCTCTCCTCTTCATTCAATTTCTTAGCCATCTCCAAACTAAGATTCTTCATAACTTTTTTCTTTTCTTGCTCCATCTCATTAAACTTTTTCCTTTTATCCTCTTCAATCTCTCTCAACATTTTTCCTTTTTCATTATTAATCTCAATTAATCTTTTTTGTTGAACATTCTTAAATTCATTTAACCGTGTAGCTTCTTTTTTATTTATCTCTTCTTTTTTATTCCTTAATTTCTCTACTGCATTTTCCTTCAGTTCAATTTTAAAATTTTCAACTCTCTTCATTAATTCCTCTTTAAATTTAGTCCTCATTTCCTTTTGCAAAGAATTATTTAATTTCTCATGATACTTCTTACTAAACTCTTCCTCCAAATTTTTATATCTTGATTCAAAATTATTTTTTCTTATTTCCAAATCTTCTTGTAATTGCTTCTGAACCTCTGACTCTTTTTCATTAACTCTCTTAGATAATTCTGATTTAATCTCTCCCAAACTCAAATTAAATTTATCATCAATTAAAAAACTAACACTCGGATCAATCTTCCTTAACAATTCTCTCTTTCTTCTTTCATCTCTCTTCTCATTTTCCATAAACTCCCTAAATTCTCTTAACTCTCCTTCAATTTTAGGAATACTTTTTATCTTCTTAATTTCTTTTTTATCTAATTGTTTTCTAGGACTAACATTTCGATGTTTCTTAATTTCTTTTTCTAATTCTTTTATTTTTCTATCATATTTACCACTACTTACTTTCACAACATTTTCACTAACATTCTCATTATCTCCATTAATTTTAGTTTTCAAAACTTTCAACTCTCTCTCAATTTCAGGGATATAAGAAACATTTTTTAATTTACTTCTAATAATTCTCACATCTGATTCGTAACCTTTTGCATTCAAACTATTCAACTCTGACTTCAATTCCTCTAATCTTTGAACCCCTTTAGCAAAAACCTCAAAATCCCTCCTAAGTTCTTTCTTTTTAGGATTAAGTTTAACTTTAGAAACCTTTTTTTTAACAACCTTCTTTTTAGGTTTACCCTTAGAAGATACACCTACCGGTTTAACAACTTTCTTTTTCACACCTTTCTTTTTAACCATTTTATTTCAGTTATATAAATAACTTAGACTTCCTATACTTTTAAACATTACTTTTTATTTCTTCTTCTCCAAAATCCTCGTATCATACCCTTTCTTTTTCCAATTACGAACCCTTGCCCTTATATCTCTAACCTCTGGCATTTTATATTTCTCCAAAACGCGAGTATCATAACCTTTTTTCTTCCAATTCTCAATTTGTCTCTTTAAATTTTTAACATTCTTTTTTCCTTTTATTCTCTTAAACTCTTTAATTTTCTTTCTCTTCAATTCATTCAAAACCTTAACTCTTTTCTTCTTAACTTTTTTAATTTCTCTTTTATATTCTCTTTTTTCAGCAACATTTTTCAATTTACCAAAATCTTTTACTTCTCTACATTTAATAAGCTCTTCTTGTCTTCTTAACTCTCTCCTATATTGTTTTTGAATCTCTCTTAAAAGGTTATTTCTTGAATATAACGAATAAATAAAAAGTCCTAAAAAAATTAAAAAGAAAAAACTAAAAACAAAAATAATTAAAACTATCCTATCCTCTGAAGAATTTTTTTCTTCTTCATCGATAATCTTAAAATACTCGCTTGAAGTTCCAATAGAATCCTTATAATCTATAATCACTACCAAAACATAGTTTCCAACATTAACACTTTTAGGTAAATTTAAGGTCTTAAAAAATGCATAATCTCCATCAATAATCAAATCTTCAGACTCTGCAACAATTGTTCCTCCCTTAAAATCTTTAATAAAATAATCTAATTTAACTTTTGTTTTTCCAACATTAGACAAATCAAAAATCTTTATTTCTGAATTTATCTTTTCACCAGAAATAATATCTTGCCCCTTTGGAAATAAATCAATATTACTATCAAAAAAAACCTCTTTAGACTGTATCTCTAAAACAACTGGAACTGTCTGAATCTCACCATCAGAAATTATTTCCAATTCTCCAACATAAACTCCTTCATTAAAATCTTTAGTCTCAAAAATAACCTCAATATTTTTTTCTTCATTAGGATTTAAATCAAACTTCCTTTCTTTTAATTCAATCAAATCATTTACCTCATTAATATTAATAGCAAAAGAATTTTTAACTGAATCTGTATTTTGAACCTTAATATAATTAACTGCACTCCCTCCTTCTTCAACAGTCATCTTCAAAAACAAAACATCTAAATCAAATTTATTAGTTTTATTAGAAATATTAAAATAATAGATTAAACCTCCTCCAATAAACAAAACTACAATTAAAATAATAATAAAATACATTTTATTTTTTTTAAAAAGTTTCATTTTTTATCCCCCTTTAGTTATAATACCTATGATTTTCTTATTTTTATATGTTTTGCATCCTTACTAAAAACAACAACTCCTCAGATTTTTATTTTCTTTTTAATTTTTTTATTTCTAATCTTAGAATATTTTTTAATTATCCAAATCATCCCAAAAATCAAAGTGATAATACTCACTCCTAATAAAATTAAAAAACTATTAAAAATACCTATAAAACTTTTAGATTTCCCAACCATAAAATGAGAACTTGAAACAGCAACACCATTTGGATAAACTAATTCCATACTTAAAACATAATCTTCTTTTAATAATTTCTGAGTTGCAAAAACCCTCTTAAAAGTTTTCTGTCCTTCAATTAAAAAAGTCTCGCTCTCAACTAAATGAGTCTTTCCATCATAATCTTTAATTTCATAATTCAAGGTAACATCTAATCTCGGATCTTCTCCCATAGGAATTAATGTAACTTGAGCCTCCAACTTCTCTCCAACATCAATAACCCTAAACTCGTCTGTAATAACAATTCCTGCATCAAATAACAATTCCTTAGAATTCACATTAATATTCAATAAAACCGCCTCTCCATTAACCAAAATCTTTCCAAGTTCAACTCCAACACTCTCTGGCGCAACAATTTTAAAACTTACAACCTTTCTTTCCAAAGGACTTAATACAAAATTTAAATCTGCATCTTCAATTAAAATTATTCCTTCTAATCCCTCTAATTCCAAATTAATACTCTTAGAAAGTGCAGCATTAGGATTATATATTTCTATCTCCCTCATCTTAACAGTATTGATAACAGTATACACTTCAATATTTCTTGGACTTACTTCTAAATCTTTCTTTACTATCTTTGTTGGAGCTCCTCCACCACCTCCACCGCCACTTGAAGAATCACTTTCACTTGTATCAACAGAAGGAGCAACAATATTAAAGCTCCTATCACTACTATTTCCTTCATTACCAAAAGCATCACTACAATTCACACTCCAAACATAACTACCTACACCATAAGTAGCACTAAAATTATTCACGCCATTTTCAACAACACTCTCATTAACTTCAACAACACTACCATCAACAATCAACGAACAATTATCAACAGCACTAATCAAATCATTAACATTATACTCAAAGTCAACCACTTGCGAACTAGAAGTATAACTCACTCCATCAACAGGAGCAATCAAAGTCACATTAGGAGCAACAACATCTCCAATAGTTAAAACCCTAACTTCTGTAATCTCTTCGTTACCACTATCATTTTTCTCACTTGCAAAATAAGTATAATCTCCATCATCCAAACCAACACTAGAATTCTTAGATTGATTAACATAAAGATACCATTGACTAGAATCAGACTTATACAAATTTGACATATAAAATTGCTGAACCTCTTCTTCTGTAAAAGGCATATTCCAAATTCTAAATTCATCTAAGCTTCCATTGAAACGATTTGCAGAATCACTCTCTCCATCATGATAATCTAGAGTAGCATCAGAATATCCCCAATAAACATTTCCATTATGAGTCGGAACATCATTTAGTTCACTTTCACTATCAACCAAAACACCATCAAGATACATTCTTTGGTCACCAGTATTTGCATCAAAACTAGCAAAAAAATGATGCCAGTTCTCAGTATCTGTAAAACTAATATTCAACCAACCATCAGTCATTGTAGTACTCCAATATCCCCAATACAAATAATCAGAATCAAGATAAATACTAATTCCATGTGAACTTCCCCCTTCCTTATACAAAATTTGCCTTCTAGAAGTTTCATTTGCTTTAAACCATAATTCATAAGCTCTTTCATAAGTATTCATACCATTAATATTAGTTGTATCAGGAATTCCCAACCTATCACTAGAACCATCAAAAGCATAAGCCCCACCATACTTTCCATCAGAAATCCATGTTGCACTTAAAGTAGATAGATTATGAATATAACTACTCGTATCATTATATCTTGTATAATCATCAAAATTATACATCAAAACCAAACTATCATTATACATTGTAAAATTTGTTCTATTCCAACTATACTTCACTTCATCCAAATTAGCCTCAAGAATAGAAACATTAATCTCTACACTTCCATTTGTAGTTGCAGTCCCATTCAAAACACTATCAGATGTAAAATCAATCGCAAGAACTTCTTCAAAATATTCTACACTCCAGTTCACATCATTCCACGCACAATTTGGAGTAGAAGCATTATCACAAGCCAAATAATTCCAAGTATAATTCTCATAAATATCCAAACTCAAACTAGAATTCACTGCATACTCAATAGTACTAACAACACCTAACCACTCAGTCATATTATACAATGTCCCATTCTCAAACCAGATATATAACGTCACATTATCAATATTTCTATCATCACTAATAGTCGCATTAAAACTATATTCACTAACACTATCCGAAGATGTCGCATTAGCAGGACTTCCTAAATTAACAACAGGTAAAGAATCAACAGCATCAACACTAAAATTAGCACTCGATGAATTCACATTCCCAGCCAAATCACTACTATAAAAACTAAAATTATGTTCACCATCAACAAGAATAAGACTATTAAACTCCAACCTTGTTGCATTATATAATCCCCTAACTTCCTCAGCACCAAGAGAACGATTGAAAACCATCACTTCATCTATTGAACCATTCCATTTTGCAGTATTGGAATCCCAACAATATCCTCCAAGAATAACTTCAGCATTATTTGACGATATTGCACCATTACCCTCAGTAGTATCTACCAAAGAATTATCTATGTATAAACTCATCAAAGAACCATTATAAGTTCCAACAATATGATGCCAAGCTCCATCCAGAATTAATGTATTACTTGCTTCAGCATAAGTATAACCAGTTTCACTCAACAGAAGTCCAAATTCAATATTATTATCATCATCCCTCAATTCATAAAGGAAAGAACCCGTAGCATTTGAACCTCTTTGTAATATCAAATGCCTCCCATCTAAATAATCTGCCTTCACCCAAATGGATAAAGTTATATTTCCTTTAAATCGCATACTCTCCTCATTTCCAAAATCAACATAATCATCCACCCCATCAAAACTAAACCCTTTCCCAAACTTCCCATTATCAATCTGACTTACTCCTCCAAGAACACTCCCATTATTCACACCCTTATAATCCACCAACCCATCACCACTTGAATTCACATCATCCATCCTCCACCAACTCACCAAACTCCCATCCAAATCAGGAACAATAAATCCACTACCAACCTCACTAGAAGAAACATTCACCAAAGGCGTATCATCACTATAACTAGAACCATTCACAGGACTAACAATCTCTAAAGTAGGATAAACACTATCAACACTAAAATTAGCACTCGACGAATTAACATTCCCAGCCAAATCAGATGTATAAACTGTAAAGTTATGACTTCCATCCCTCAACTCACTAGTATTAAACTCCAACCTTGTAGCATTATATAACGACATAATTTCTTCAGAACTTAACGACCTATTCAAAATCATAACTTCGTCAATTGAACCATTAAAATATTGAGAACCTGCATACTCACCAAGTATAAAATTATCTGTAACAGCTATATCTCCAATACTAGATAAAAGACTATCTCCTTTTAATTCACTATCTAAATACAAAAAAGCCCCAGATTCATTTCTTATTGCAACCAAAAAATGCCATTTATTTAAACTTACAGGAGCATCATCATCAAAATTAAAAGCAGTTGTACCATCATGTAAACTCAAACTAAAGATTATCCCATCCCTTAAATACGCCTCAATACCTGCTGACCAACCACCCAACTTTTGTGAAAATAGACGATTCAATAACTGAATTTCAGAAGCCTTAAACCACATAGAAAGAGTAAATGAATTATTCCAAATCGCAACTTCAGTACTACTCAAATTTCCACAATCAATATAACCACTACTTCCATCAAACTCAAACCCTTTCCCAAACTTCCCATTATCTACCTGACTAGCACCGCCGGAAACACTCCCATTATTCACACCAACATAATCACTAACATGACTTCCATTATAATCATCCATCCTCCACCACGACACCAAACTCCCATCCAAATCAGGAACAATAAAACCACTACCAACCTCACTAGAAGAAACATTCACCAAAGGAGTATTATCACTATATATAGAACCATTAACAGGCGAACTAATATTCAAAGTAGGCAAACTCGTATCAACCTCAAAACTACTCAAAGATGAATTAACATTCCCAGCCAAATCTGAAGTATAAGCTGTAAAGTCATGAGAGCCATCCGCAAGGGTAGAAGTGTTGAATTCGAGACGAGTTGCGTTGTATAATGACATAATTTCCGAAGCTGATAAACTTCTATTGTAAATCATTAATTCGTCAAGAGAACCGTTGAAATATTCAAATGCAGACTTTCTATTTCTACCCATAACATAATCTGAAAAATTACCTAAACCTACCCACTCACCTGAATTAGAAAAACTGCCATCATAATAGGTCATTATAGTTGAACCATTAAAACTTACAACTAAATAATGCCAATTAATATCTACTTCACCAAAAGTTACCAATAAATCAGAAGTTCCCCCATGAAAACGATAATTTCTTGGGGTTCCTGAATCAACCCCTAACTGAAAACTGTCATCATTAATATCACTATTCAAACTTGAAAACCAAGAAGTATATTGATCTGGGCTTGTTTCATCTGATTTAACCCACCCTCCAACCGTAAAACTTCCTGACCAATCATCCGTATCTACCAAAACATAATCCCCATCCCCATCAAACTCAAACCCCTTTCCGAATTTTCCACCATCAACCTGCACAGCACCACCTTCAACACTCCCATTATTCACACCCTTATAATCCACCAACCCCTCCGTCGAATTCACATCATCCATCCTCCACCACGACACCAAACTCCCATCCAAATCAGGAACAATAAATCCACTACCAACTTCCGACGACGAGACATTCACCAAAACAGAACCATTATTATAACTAGAACCATTGATAGGACTAACAATCTCTAAAGTAGGCAAACTCGTATCCACCTCAAAACTACTCAAAGATGAATTCACATTCCCAGCCAAATCAGATGTATAAGCACTAAACTCATGACTCCCATCAACAAGAGCAGATGTATTAAACTCCAACCTCGTAGCATTATATAAAGACAAAATCTCTTCAGCACTAAGAGAACGATTGAATATCATGACTTCATCGATTGAGCCGGGAAAATATCTATCACTTTCACCATAACCAATCCATAGAGGATTAGAAACATCCTCAATACTCCCACCTAGAAATTGTTCATCTTTCTTATCTCCATCAAAATAAATTTTTGCATAAGTCCCATCGTAAATTCCTACCAAATGATGCCACTCTCCATCTATAGCCCCTGCATTAAACGAATTACTTGTAGTTCTATCGTTTAAATCATTAACTACATCAAATACAAACTCTAAATTACTACAATTATTCTCTGATTTCCAATAAAGACCATAGCCATCAGTTATACCTCTTGCAACAATTCCTCTCCAAGAAGTAGTATAGCTACAAAGACTTTCATCTCTTTTAACCCAAGCACTTACAGTAATCTCATCCACTGAAGTATTTATTAATTGATTGTAAGGGACCTCAACATAATCTCCATCCCCATCAAACTCAAACCCCTTTCCGAATTTTCCATTATCAACCTGACTCGCCCCATCAACCGCACTCCCATTATTCACACCCATATAATCCACAACTCCATCACCACTCCCATTCACATCATCCATTCTCCACCAACTAACCAAACTACCATCCAAATCAGGAACAATAAACCCTTCACCAACCTCACTAGAAGAAACATTCACCAAAGGTGTATTATCACTATAAACAGAACCATTAACAGGACTCGTAATATTCAAAGTCGGAATCACCGTATCAACCTCAAAATACACAATCCCACTACCCAAAGCATTCCCACTATCATTACAATAAACACTCCAATTATTACTTCCCTCAATCGAAACCAACCCACTCCAATTAACACCAGCACTAACAGTAGAACTATTCCAACCACCAGAATCATTCGACCACCAACATAAATCCAAACTCGCATCACCACTAACACTATAATTCAAATAATCAACAACAGAACCATACGAAGTATTCAAAGGATAACTAACTGAAACAACAACACCACCACCAACAATCGTAAAGTTCCCACTCAAATTATTCTCCTGCCCCAAACTATCATTAACAAACACAGTATAATTAACCTCATCACCAACAGGGAAAGTAAAATCAGTCGCAACAACAACACTCCAAACACCAGCAATAAAACTCATAAACCCTTGCCAAACAATACTACTCCCAACAACACCACTCCAAACAACAACCCAAACAGAATCAATCTCAGTCGCATTACTAATAGTTGCATTAATCGTCACATTCTCACCACGAACAACAGTCCCACCACTAACATCAGATTCATTAACCGAAATCGCATTAGCAACTTCTAAAGTAAAATTACCTACACTCAAACTCCTTAACTCAGTAATATTTTCATTACCCACAGAATCCTTAGCACTCGCATAATAAGTATAATCCCCATCATCCAAACCATCAGTCGCATTCTTTGATTGATTAACATAAAGATACCATTGACTCTGATCATATTTCTGAAGATTTGACATATACAACTGACTAATCTCCGAGGCTGACAAAGAATGATTATAGATTCTAACTTCGTCGATTGAGCCGTTGAAATGGCTACTAGATCCGGCATTAGAACCAATATAAATAGGAGCATTACTACTTGTAAAATTCTTTGCACCAATCTTACTATCTACTTCTTGACCATCCACATACAAATAAGAAGTTGAATAAGAATCATAAACCACCACTACATTATGCCATTCATTCAAACTAGGAATAGTATCACTTAATTCATTAGTACAACCTCCATCACAATTCGCAATGTTAATTAAACTCCCATCAGTATATATAAGAACATTAGATAAACCTCTAAAAGATAAAAAATATCTAGTTGATGTTCCATCATTCTGTTTATACCATAATGACCAAGTAGTTTTATTAGAATTTTTAGCAAAATCTAATGAATTATCATAAGCAATCGTAACAACATCCCCACTTCCATCAAACTCAAACCCACCACCATACCTTCCAGTAGCATTCCAAACAGCATCAACAACACTCCCATTATTCCCCCCATTACTCACATCCACCACATGAGTACTATTCTCCCCCAACGCCGAAACATTATCAAAATTCATCATCAACACCAAACTATCATTAAACAAAGTAAAATTAGTCCCATTCCAATTATACTTAACCTCCTCCAAAGCAGAATCAACAATCGAAACATTAATCTCAACACTTGTATCCCCAGTCAATGTCCCATTCAAAACACTCTCATCAGTAAAATTAATTCCAGGTGCAACATCAACACTAAAATTAGCACTACTCGAATTAACATTCCCAGCCAAATCAGATGTATATGCACTAAACTCATGACTCCCCTCCGCAAGAGC